>JBBRSG010000028.1:0-52107 GCA_038245615.1 Chloroflexia bacterium
GATGACAATTTAGGCGCACTTTCACTTTAAATTGTTTGCCAAATGCGCCTAAAATTCCAACATTACTCCCAGAATAAGCTACACCGTAACCGGCTCGCGCTCTGGTATGATTTCTTCAACTTCTTCAATTTCTTCGCGGAGGATTTCGAGCGGCAGTATCCGCTGGTCGCCTTCGTGAATAACCGCGCTGGCGGCTTTGATGAACTCGCGGAAGAGCGGGTGCGGTCGGTCGGGGCGCGACTTGAACTCAGGATGGAATTGCGTCCCGACCATAAACGGATGGTTGGGCAGTTCGATAATTTCCACCAACCGTCCGTCCGGCGACAGACCACTCAGCACCAATCCGGCTTTGGTCAACCGCTCCCGGTAGGCGTTGTTGAACTCAAAACGATGGCGATGGCGCTCCTGCACCACCTCGACATTGCCATAAGCTTTGGCGGTCAGAGTGCCGGGAGTCAGATGGCAAGGGTAAAGACCCAGCCGCATCGTCCCGCCCAGGTCGGCAATATCGCGCTGGTCGGGCATCACGTCAATCACCGGGTCGGGGCTGTGGGTGGCTACTTCGGTAGTATTGGCCTCCGGCAATCCGGCGACGTGGCGGGCGAAATCAATCACCGCCATTTGCATCCCATAGCATAGCCCCAAATAAGGAATATTATTTTCACGGGCGTAGCGGGCCGCTACAATTTTGCCCTCAATCCCTCGGTCGCCAAACCCGCCCGGCACTACAATTCCGTGCGCCAGGCGCAATCTTTCGCAGGCCCGTTTGTAACCGCTTTCATGCTCGAAATCCTCCGAGTCCACCCAATCTATCTCTATCCCGACATCATTCGAGAGACCGGCATGCGAGAGTGATTCGGTGACACTCAAATAGGCATCGTGCAACGCCACATATTTCCCCACTAAGGCAATCCGAATCATCCGCTTGGGTTTGATGATGCGGCTAACCAATTCCCGCCACTCGTCCAGGCGCGGCTCAACATCGGGTAGACCCAGCAAGCGGCAGATATAGCGGCCCAACCCGAATTCTTCCAGGATTAACGGCACTTCGTAGATACTTTGGGCGGTTGGCAACGGCACGCAGCCTTCCATTTCCACATCACAGAAAAGGGCGATTTTGGCCCGCACATCGTCGGGAATCGGCTGCTCCGAGCGCAACACGATAATATCCGGGGTGATACCCATCGAGCGCAATTCCTTGACGCTGTGTTGGGTCGGCTTGGTTTTTAGCTCATTGGTCGGTGAAATGACCGGCAGCAAAGTCAGGTGAATATAGAGTACATTGTTGCGCCCGGCATCTTTCCGCATCTGGCGGATAGCTTCCAAAAAGGGCTGGCCCTCAATATCGCCAACCGTGCCGCCGACCTCGACAATCACCACTTCCGGGTTGCCCTGCCGGGCCACCGAGCCAATCCGGGCTTTAATTTCATTGGTGATATGGGGGATAACCTGAATCGTACCACCCAGAAAATCGCCCCGTCGTTCTTTGGCAATAACCGAGCTATAGACCTGCCCGGTGGTGGTATTCGAGGCCCGGCTGAGATTTTCATCAATAAACCGCTCATAGTGGCCCAAATCTAGGTCAGTTTCCGCTCCGTCGTCGGTCACAAACACCTCGCCATGTTGATAGGGCGACATCGTGCCGGGGTCTACGTTCAGGTAAGGGTCGAGCTTTTGGATCCGCACGCTGATGCCCCGACTCTTGAGCAACCGTCCGATACTGGCAACTGTAATTCCCTTACCTACCGAAGAAACTACCCCCCCGGTTACAAATATATATTTTGGCATAATAATTCCTCCTGGTTATCAAGAATAGGGCCGAGGGCTGGCTCGAAAAATAACTTTTGCGCCCATATCATATTAATCATTACCCATCATACGATAACTTTAACTTGATTTACTTATAAAAACAGGGGAGGCGGGTCTATTGCCCGCCTCCGCTTTTATTTGTATTGATTCTTGTAGTCCAGTATCACTACTTTTGTACCTTCTGGTAGGTCACTGGGTTTTAAGTTTAGCCTCTCCTGGGCGGTGATGTCGCTAATTCCCATTTCTTTAGCGAACTTTTCCAGCCCGTCCAGGTCGGGGTCGAGAATATCGGTACGATAGTGCATCGGTATTACAATGTGTGGCTCAATTGTACTGATGACATCGCTGGCCTGAGATGCGTTAATCGTTGGATTACTGCCCACCGGGATGAGCAAGACATCTATATTGCTCATCTGTTCGCGCTGTTCGGCAGTTGGCACATGCCCAATTGCTCCCAGGTGACATATCACCATCCCCTCGACCTCGAAGATGTAGACCGTATTTTTGCCGCGCACCTTGCCCTGCTTATCGTCGGCATACGTGCCAATTCCGGTGATAAAGACCCCATTGACCTCGTACTCACCCGGCCCGCTCAAAACCTTTGGCTCACCTTTGACGGCCTCTAAAAAGGAGTACTTTTCGCCGGGTCGGGAAACTGTGACAATATCGGCGCGAGGATTGCCAAAATCGAAGCCCAACTTGCGATTATAAGGGTCAGTTACCAGAGTGGCTTCCCGCGCCCGCACCCGGAAACAGCTATGACCCAACCAGCTAATTTCTGCCATAAATGGCTTTTAGCCTCATCTCTTGCATACTAGGTTAAGTTCTAAAGTCACACGGAATATTAAAAAATCGCTATCCCCTGTCGCCCGCTTTACAATTCGGGCCTTTTTACTTTAGAACATAATAACATAAATCCGTCCCAATTTCCACCCCTAAAAGGTGATTTTTCGCCGATTTGCGGCAATCGCCAAAAGCTATCTGTAGTCCTTGATACACGCATTCCCGGAATGGTTTGTTACAATAGCTTTATCTCACCAGTTATCTTGATTATAACCATTTTGTAATATCCAAGTTATAATTTTCCCAAAGAAAGCAGGTTCAGATGGCGAACGAAAGCGAATTCGCGGGAGAAGTCCTCGCAGGGGTAGATGAGGCCCTCCTGATGGCTGACATCGAGAGTTTCTTGGGAAACTCGCGTTTATTAAGCGATATGATGAAGATGGATGCCGAGATTGCTGAGGTCATTACTCTCGCCGAATGTGAGCAGGTTATTCCCTACAAGCAGTTTTGTCTACAAGAATTGGGTGCAAAAAACCTTACTCCCGGCTCAAATCCCGCCCTCTATTCCGCCCTGGAACGCGGCTTCATTCTAGGCTACTGGCTGGCGAGGCAGGGTAGGGGTCGGGAGACGGGGGTCGGGGGTCAGTAGGACGGAAGACGGAAGACGGAGGACTAAATTCCCCAATCGCAAATCGTAAATTCCCGCCGCCTTCCACCCTGCATTTTCCCCGACCCCCAACTCCTGACCCCCATTTCCCGACCACGATTTGTGAACTAGTCCCCGTAAAGAGATTATTATCAGTAGAGTAACCCCGCCCGATGTAGCGCGTTCTATCCATTGATACAGCAGTTGGATAGCAGTTTGACATGCAAAAGTTTGACATGGATAGTATAATTCGAGTTACACAGCTTTTAGTGCGATGTGCCGGGCCATCCTTTCCGCCCGGTTGATTAGGCGGTTTAAAGATGACCAGTACAAATCGAACTCCCCAGGCCAGTCGTCCCGAATTGGATTTTAGCGCCCCCAACTTTATACCGCCAGTGGAAATCTCTCGTCCTGACGAAAGCGATGCCGATTTAGACCACTGGGCCAATCAGCGCATGGCGATTTATGCCTCGCTGGATGCCGCCATGACCCGCCATATTGTCGAGGCTATTAGCGCCCTCAGCGAACTCAAGCGCCAGACCGAAGAAGAGGCCCATCGTACCAGCCACGAGATTATTCGTCAGCGCGATGCCGTCAAGCAGGAAGCAGAAGAACTGCGCCTTGAAAAAATTCGGCTAGAGGACAATATCAAGGAAAGTCGCCGCATCTACGAGGATGAGCTTGATCGAAGGGTGGCGATGGAGCAGAGTTCCGCCGCCTGGAAAGAGCAAGCCCGTTTGGAACGCGACGAGTTGCAACTTGAAATCAAGCGCCTCAAAGTTCAACTGGAAGAAGCTCGTGAGGAATTGCAATCTTTTTATCGCAATCGTTCCGAAGGGATAGACGCTGAAGGCGGGGTGGCGGCCTGGTTCGAGAAACAAGCTCAAGGGTCAGCTTCTAAACCCGTCGAAGAAACCGCCCTGCCTTTACGTCCGGTAGAGTTGCCGCCCCAAATGGATACCGCCCTGCCTGCCAAAGTCGAGCCTGAACCCCCGGCGGTTGAACCGTTCTCTTCGGTTGAAAATCTGCCAGCCTTTATGTTACCCGAAATGCCGCCTCAGCCTCAAACCCGCTCGTTTGACTTTCAGGCTTTCGGGGATGCCCCGACTCCCCGGCTGCCGGGTGGTAGCCCGGTTGCCAAACTTGAGCAACCGCTTGAACTGGATGTCTCGGCTTTTGAACCGCCCAAAATTAGTCCAGCTATGCCCGAACCAGTCTCTGCGTCGGAAGCCCGTCAGTTGCCCAGCGCCCCCCAAAGTGGTTTTGAGGAGCAAAAACCTGCCGCGCCCGGTTCGCTTAACGGTCTGGTCGAAAACCCGCTCGAAAAAGAGGAAGACCGCTCCTCCCGTTCACGGGCCGAGCAGCGGGTCAGCCAGATTCTGGGCAAGCGCCGTCCTCAATTGCCTCAAATTACGACGGCGGCGGATGGCGGTGAGGTTTCCGAACCAAAGATGGTGGCGGATGAAGCAGCTTCACTATCCGACCCGGCTCCGACTACCCGTAGTAAACCCGGCAAAAAGCGGGCCGCCAATGTGTCCGAAGATAAGAACGCCCTGCGAGATTTGGGTAATCAGCTTGGCCTTGACACTATGACCCCGCCGCCGGAAGATAATTTTCGGTTTGCGCCCGGCTTTACCCCGCCGCCTCTATCCAGCCCTCTTCTGCGGTTGATGGCTGAAATGCGCGAGAATGCCCAGGCGGTAGCCCTCCAAGAAGCCGCTCCCGCTTCGCCGGAATTGCTTCAACCCGAAGCCAGCGATTTCGGGATGAGTGACGAATTTGGCCCGATGACCCTGGAAGAGTTGTTGACCGCCGGGGAGCAAGAATTGGCCCTCATCAATGAGAATCCGACCCCGCCCGAAGACCCATCGCCGATGATTGGCAATATCGGACCGGATAATGCCGGGCGCTTCGATACTGGTTCGATTACCCACCCTGGCCTGATTCGCACTGATAAAGTCAGCGAGGTCGCGCCCGACCCCTCCGACCTTGCGACCCGACCCGACCCGACCCCGTTGCCCCGTAAGAGCAATCGCTCGATGTATCCGGGAATGCCGTTGCGCCCGCCGCCGTTGCCAGCCCAGTCCGCCGAGGATGTGACCGAAAGTGTAGTGACGAAGATAACGGTGTCCAATCTTCAAGGGCGCTATTCGCCACTGGTGATGGAAAAAGTAGTGCGCGGCTTGGAAGGGGTCATTCACGTGATTGTGACCGACTTTAGCAAAGGGGTGCTGGTCATGGACGTGCGCCACCGCGCCAGTCTGAGTGTGGCGGACAAACTGATTTCGATGCCCGAATTACGCATGAAGTTGGTCGGACAGGATAGCGAAAGTCTGGAATTTACCCAGGAAATCTCTTGAACCAGGTATCCCAAACCAAACTAATGGAGAGGTGCATAAAATGAGCCGAGTTAGCGCTCTTTTCGATTTGCAGCAGACCGACTCAAAGATTGATAGCCATACGACCACTATAAATAGTATCGCAGTTGCACTGGAAGATACTTCTACGATAGACGCAGCGCGGGTCGCGGTCAGTCAGGCCGAAACTGAATTGGTTGCGGCCCGTTCCGCTTTGCATGAATTGGAAGCCGCCGCCGAAAAACAGGCCCAGCACGCCAATAAGCTGGAAAAAGACCTCTATGACGGCAAAATCAAAGGTCAAAAGGAAATGGCAGCAGCCCAGAGCGAAATCGTGACCTTTCGCCAGCGTAAGCGCGAAACCGATGACCAGAGCCTGGAGGCGATGCAAGGGCTGGAAGCCGCCGAAGCGGGCCTCCGAGCCGCTAAAGAAAAGCTGGCGGCAACCGAAGCCGAATGGCAACGGGCTACTAGCGCCTATCGAGAAGAAAGCGCCCGCCTTCAGGCCGAACTTGCCCCGCTCCACATCGAGCGCGAGAAAAAGCTCAAAATGGTCATGCCGCCCGACCTGCCGCTCTATGATAAATTGCGGCAGCAAAAGCAAGGGGTTGCCGTTTCCGAAGTCCTCTACGGTAAAACCTGCTCCAAATGTCGAGTAGAACTACCCTTAGCCCGCCAGCGCGACATCAAAGGCGGCACAAATGTGGTACTATGCCCTAGTTGCGGGCGTATTTTGTATCATAAATTCTAGTGAGCAATGGTCAGTGGTCAGTAAATATAGTGCCGAGGGCTGAGTTACCCAATCGTAAAGCGTAAAGCTTCACTGACCCTGCATTTTTCTGACCACCGACCACTTTTAAAGGAAGAATATTGCGACAGACATTAGCGATTGCGACTGGTAAGGGCGTGCTGGAAGTTTTGCGGCGGACGGGACGCGGCGGAACGGCTCTGCCCGGTCTGGTAGCTACCAAGCTTGACCCGCGTATCTTGCGCGGGATGACCGCCCGGTTGCCCGCCGGGTCGGTGATGGTGATTGGTACTAACGGTAAAACGACTACCACCCGACTGCTTTCTAACATCCTGGGGCGGGCCGGGTTAAAGATAGTCAATAACCGCAGCGGCTCGAATCTGGTCAGCGGCCTGACCTCGGCCCTTTTAAAACAGGCCTCGTTTAGCGGTAAACTGACGGCAGATATTGGTCTTTTCGAGGTAGACGAATTCGCTTTCCCCCAATCTCAGGCCGCAATTCTCCCCAAACTTATTTTGATAAATAACCTGTTCCGCGACCAGCTTGACCGCTATGGGGAAGTAGATACCGTCCGCAAACGCTGGCTCGAAACTATCAAGCAGCTTGAACCCGGTACGACCCTGGTGCTGAATGCTGACGACCCTTCTTTAGCTTATCTGGCTCGTTTCGCGCCTGCCGGGGTCAAAACGGTCTTTTTTGGCATGGAGTCGCCGACGGTAGCCCTGAACGAATTGCCGCATGCGGTAGACTCGGCCCGTTGTATTGTCTGTGGGGCAATTTTGCTTTACGCTCAGGTTTACATATCCCACATGGGCCACTATCATTGCCCGAATTGCGATTTTAAGCGCCCGACCCCCGATTTTGTGGCTCGGAACGTGAAACTGAATGGCACAAGCGGGGCAGAATTTACCCTCGAAACTCCCGCCGGACCACTGGAATTTCAGCTTGGTATTCCCGGCCTGTACAATGTCTATAATGCAACCGGGGCAGCGACGGCGGCGCTTGCGCTAGGACTGGCGGCGGAACACATTCAGACCGGGCTGGCGGAATTCAAGTCGGCCTTTGGCAGAATTGAGCGGGTGGCGCTGGGCGAGGATAAAGCTTTGTTGCTGGCCCTGGTCAAAAACCCGGTTGGCTTTAATGAAGTACTGCGAATGCTGACCGAGGGGCAGTCAGCCAACGGGCCGCTCCTGAAAATCATGGTGATTATCAATGACCTGGATGCCGATGGACGGGATGTAAGTTGGCTCTGGGATGTAGATTTTGAGTTGCTGGCTGGAAAAATAACTTCCGCCAGTTGTAGCGGGCTGCGGGCCACCGACATGGCGAACCGCCTCAAGTACGCCGGTATCGAACCAGCCCGGCTAACCACTGAGGAAGATATTGCCACCGCCCTCGAAGCCGCCACCGCCCAACTCGAACCCGGCGAAACCCTATACATTACCCCAACCTATACCGCCATGCTCCATCTACGCCAGGTCTTGCAAAAACTCGGTCTGGTAGCCCCGTTTTGGGAGGAATAAATGAAACTGGAAATCGCTTTTCTGTATCACGATTTGATGAATATTTATGGAGACCGGGGCAATATTCTGACCCTGACCCAGCGTTGTCGGTGGCGCGGGATTGAGGCCAATGTCACAAATCTGACGGTTGGCGATAAAATTGACCCCGAACACTTTGATTTCTATTTCTTTGGCGGCGGACAGGACAAGGAGCAATATCAAGTAGTCGAGGACCTCAAGGGCGAAACCGGGCAGCGTTTGCGTGAGGCGGTGCAAGCCGGGGCGGTTTTTTTGGCGGTCTGCGGCGGCTATCAGTTGATGGGACACTATTACCGGCCCGACAACGGCCCGGATTTACCGGGCATCGGGGCTTTGGATGTTTATACCATCGCCGGAAATAAACGCTGTATTGGTAACGTGATTGTAGAAAGTGAATTTGGAACTTTGGTGGCCTTCGAGAACCACAGCGGCAAGACCTATCTTGGCCCACTGGCTCGTCCGTTGGGCCGCAACGAGGTGGGCTTTGGCAACAATGCCGAAGACGGCAATGAGGGCGCAATCCAGCACAATATCTTCGGGTGTTACCTGCACGGCTCGCTATTGCCCAAAAACCCTCACTTTGCCGACCATCTTATCCAACTGGCCTTAGAGCGACGTTACGGCAAAGTCGCCCTCGCGCCCCTGGATGATGCTACCGAGTGGGCCGCCCATAAAGCCGCCATGCAACGCGCCCGCGCTACCCATTAAGCTTGATAATCGGCTTTTTTCAAACATAACTTTTCTGGGGAAGGCGATTTGCCAGCGAAATTCCTGAGAATAGCTACTAGGTTGGGACTGCTACATAATAGCGATTGAACATAATCCACAAACTCAGACCCAGACAAAAAATCAGAAAGTAGCACAAGGCCAATCCAAAGCGAGGGCTGTTAAGTTTCAGCTTATACCGCCGATTGTAAAATATCAGCAAGAAGGCCGGGGCAAACGGAATAAAATACCGTCCCTGGAGTTGCAGACTGACCTCCTGATTCAAGGGAGCCCAGGAGATATAGGCCAGGGTGGTCACTGCCAGCATTCCCAGTAGCACTACCCCCAATATTTTCGATTTATCGGCCCAGCCGATTTGAATATTAGCCGTCGAGTTGGCTACCGCCACGAAAACTATAGTGAAAACGTAGACTATCTGAAGCAATAACGGTAGCCGCGTATCCAGCCATCCCAGGTTGCCGACAAACTCGGTTAGATATACCGGGGTTCTTCTGCTATATTCGTTGAAGACGATTTGGCTGAAATTTAGTGGGTCGGTCAGGATACCGCGCAAGCGTTCCCCCGGCGATACAGTTGCACCATCAGCTTTGAGACCAAATACCCCCAGGGCCGCAATCGTCCACAACATCACGGTTATCAGGCTACCCACCAATAAGCCGCCCCCGATTGCCAGATATTTTTTGATACTCCCTACTTTACGGCGCGGTATCACAAAATAGAGCAATATCAAGGGGAAATAAGCCTGTTTGCACAGGGTCAGGCCGAGCGATAGCAGAGCTAATACGATAATATCTTTTTGTTCCAGCTTTTTGGTTTCATCAAAAGCGAGCCAAAGTACCCAGGCCACGAATAAAAAGGCTACGCTATTGGTCAGGCTATCAGCAGAAAGCGAGGCGGTTTGTTGCAGCGCGATGGGGGTTACAGCCGTCATCAAAAAGACCCATTTGAAAACCGGGGTAATTTTGATGGCTAGATAAATCAGGTACACTGAGGTCAGCAGATTACAAATTCGACCTAGATACATTAAAACCAAAGGCGAGAAATCGAAAAGCTTCCCCAGACTAATCCCTACTATTTGCGGTAGATAAGCCACCGGCGAATAGACCGCCGAACCCGCGAAATCTACGAATTCCCGGTCGTTGCGGTTAAGCGGTAAGCTAAACATCTGACGAATGTCCGCCGGGTCAATCTTGTTTTCGGGATTGTGTGGCACATCTTTGGAGATAGTATCAAAGGTGACAGCCAGGCTTTTTGGCAAAAATCCTCCGCTCACCCCGTCCTGTTTCTGGGCGATAATTCCACCATCCGAAATCTGATAGGCCCGGTAGAAATGGCGATTCTCGTCCGGGACTTGAAACGGCGGCAATATCACCAGAAATAGAAAACCAAAGACCAGGCCAAATCCTAAAAATATTCTGGCAGGGTCAGCAAAAAAGGAGGTTAGAGCTTTAGGCGTTTGAGGTTTGGGGTTGGATTCGGGCTGCTCGGTTGGTTTCGTTTCAATCATCCGGCAATACTTTCAATATTTGTATCTGCAACTGCTAAATTATACCGTTTATAGCTAATATTACAATATTTCCGCTTGAACCTAGCTCAAAGGCCAAGAAATTTTCGGTTTTAAGCATAAATCAGGTACGAAACATTAGGGCCACCCCGCCACAAATCAGCAGAACTGCGAACCAGCGCCCGACGCTGATTTCTTCGCCCAAAACAAACCGCGCCCCGATAAAGCTTACTAAAAAGGTCAGGCTGATAAAGGGATAGACGAAACTTAGCTCGTAGCGGGCCAAGAGATAGAACCATAACAGGGTTGCAAAGCCGTAGGAAACACAGCCAATTAAAAAGGTCAGGTTGGTAAACAGGTTAAACAGCGAAATCCAGATTGGCTCGCCGGGTTTCAGAAAACCTCCGGCCTGATCAATTCCTTTTTTCCACAGAATTTGTCCGCCCGCCAGGGTAATTATCTCCAGGGCAATCAATCCAAAAGTTATCAAGTTTGGGGTCTTTCGCTATGATTTTGCAAAACCTGGGTTGCCCTCGGCTTCGCCTGCATCCGCCGGGGTAAGCTGACTACCGCCGATTCTGGCATTGGCAATCGCTACGCTCCGTACCAGGGCGGTAATCTGGGCATCGGTCTTCTTTAGCTGCGAGGTCAGGCCAACCGTGTTAAACAGGGTGAACATAATAAAGGCATATAGCACCAGGTCAGTACCGCGCCCGATGCCTACCAGATTAGCGACCTGGGTCGAAAGTTCGGGCATAACCACAAAAGTCAGGCCACCCGCAATCAAAAAGAGGTAAATTAGTCGGTCACGCAGGACGGTGCGAAAGCGAAATACATAGAGCGCGAAAGTTAAGACCAACCCAATTAAAATAATCTGGCTCAGGTTCATTTTATGTTACTCCGCATCATATCCCACAGAATGTTGACACTATTCAGGAGGCTTTGGCCCTTCACCTTTGAATACTCGGTATAGGTTATTGTCACCGGGACTTCACAATAACGGAGCTTGTGGTCAGCGATTTTTTGCAAGATTTCAGAGGCGTGGGCCATTCGGTTTTGGGTGATATGGATTTTAGGGGCAGCTTCGGCGGTAATCGCCCGAAAACCGTTGTGGGTATCGGTCAGTTTCAGGCCACTGGTAAAGCGGGTAAAAGCTGTCGCCAGCCCCAAAACCGCTTTTTTCATTCCTGGAATATTCACCGCGTCCCCAGGCCGCAAAAAGCGCGACCCGAGCGCCACATCAACTTTACCTTGTTTTAGCGGCTCAAGAATATGGGCAATTTCGTCGGCGTTGTGCTGTCCATCTGAGTCGAAGGTGACAATATATTTGGTGGCGGGAAAGCGTAGAGCGTAGCTAATACCGGTCTGCAAGGCCGCTCCTTGTCCCAGATTGGCGGGATGGCGCAATACTGTGACAGGATATTTCAGGCACTCCTGATAAGTCTCGTCGGATGAGCCGTCGTCTACCACTACCACGCTATAGGGGTAATGCAGCAAATTGCGAAGAACATTCCCAATCGCCCGGCCTTCATTGTAAGCCGGAATGACAATCCACACGGCCTCTTTATTATCAGTATTCATACAGATTACTCCTGCTAAAAGTGGCTGTAACGAGCTTCCCCCGTTTCCTGACCGCGAACTCTCTCGTATTATAGCATCGTAACATTAAGAGCAACATAACAAGTTGGGAAAGTTAGGATAGATTGGCTAAACCATCCTATATAGAACATTTATGCTATAAAACGATTATCTGTCAATACCGTTTTCCACTTATCGTGTACCCCAATTTTATGTAAATCTCATTATTTTGCGTTTTAACTATTGCACCGCGCCCGGAAATGTGTATAATAAAGCTAGAAGTGGGGAAAAGTGGGGAAAAGTGGGGAAAACAATCGCGGACTCCTATTTTCTGAGGCTCTTTAGCCCCGATGGTTGCGTGGTAACGGCCTGATTTTTATCTGAACGGGCCGTAGGAGAGAGTAAGTCAGTGTTTCTAGGTAACTACGAACACAGCATTGATAGCAAGGGTCGCCTGGCTGTCCCGGTTCGTTTCCGGGAAGAACTAGGCCAGACTTTCTATGTCACTCGCTGGCTGGACAAATGCCTCACCCTCTACTCTCCCCCCGAATTTGAACGTATCGCCGCTCAAATAAGCAACCTTTCGATGGCTGACCCCACCACTCGCAATCTGCGTCGAATATTTTTCTCGGAAGCCAGTCAGGTCGAGGTGGACAAGCAGGGCCGCATCAATATTCCAGCCCGCTTGCGTCAGTTCGCCGATATGGGCGAAGCTGAAGCGCAAGTCATAGTGGTCGGGCAGAACACCTATATTGAAATCTGGGCCGCCGACCTCTGGGAAAAAGTCCAGAACGATGTAGAAGAAAATGTGGGCAGCATCGCCGACCAACTGGCGAAAATGGGGGTCATCTAAATGAGGGTCGGGAGTCAGGAGACAGGGGACAGGGGAAATACAGGACGGAAGACGGAAGACGGAAGACGGAAGACGGAAGAAAATACGGTTAGTGGTTAGCATTTTAACTCAAAACTCAAAACTTTTTACTGACCACCGACCACTGACCACTGCCATTGGGGGTAGCCATGACCGAAGAAGCCAAAAGCCCCCATTACAGTGTACTTTACCAGGAAACCCTGGCGGGGCTGAACTTGCAACCCGGCGGGCGCTATATTGATGGAACTTTAGGTGCCGGCGGCCACTCCTTAGGTATCCTCTCAGCAATCGGCCCGGATGGTCGGTTGCTGGGGCTGGATGCCGACCCGGTGGCGCTAGAACTGGCGGCTGAACGACTGAAATCGTTTGGAAACCGCGCCCGGCTAGTGCAGGCCAATTTCGCTACTATCGCCGAAGTTGCTCGGCGGGAAGGATTTGAGGGAGCGCAAGGTTTGGTGTTAGACCTGGGGATTTCTTCGATGCAACTGGACGACCCGGCGCGAGGTTTTTCTTTTCGGGGCGATGGCCCGCTCGATATGCGCTTTGGCCCGGTGCAAGGCAAGCTGACCGCCGCGATTATCGTCAATCGCTGGACTGAGGAACAGCTCACCAAGCTCTTTTTTGAACTGGGAGAAGAGCCGCAAAGCCGCCGTCTGGCCCGTGCGATTGTCGAGGCCCGCAAAACTCAGCCCTTTGAGACGACGGCCCAACTCGCCGCCGTTCTGGAAAAAATCACCGGAGGTCGCGCCGCCGGACGGGACAAGCGCCCGATTCACCCGGCTACCAAAGTCTTTCAGGCCTTGCGGATTGAGGTCAATCACGAACTGGAACGGCTTTCGGAAGGGCTGGAAGGCGCACTCGAAGTATTAGACAAAGGCGGCAGAG
Source organism: Chloroflexia bacterium (assembly GCA_038245615.1). GTDB lineage: Bacteria > Chloroflexota > Chloroflexia > Chloroheliales > Chloroheliaceae > 54-19. The sequence continues at coordinate 13,449 of JBBRSG010000028.1, forward strand.
TGGCAGTTATCAGCTTTCATTCGCTGGAAGACCGGATTATCAAGCGGTTTATGCAGCACGAGGCCAGCGATAAATATATTCCAGAAGGTGCGCCGCACGGTCTGGCGCTACCAAAAGAAGCTCGGCTCAAGCTGATAACCAAAAAGCCGCTCGAAGCCAGCCAGTCCGAACTGGCCCAAAACCGCCGTAGCCGCAGTGCTAAATTGCGAATTGCCGAAAGAATTTAACGGGGAGAAAATTTAACAGGGATGTACAGGATAAAAGAGGTCAAGGGAAATGCAAGACGGAAGGCGGAAGACAGAGTAAATCCGGCTAGAGATTAACATTTACTTTCGACTTTGTAACTCAAAACTCAAAACTATGATGAAGCAGTCAATCCGAAAACCCCGCATTACCAAGACGCGGGAAAATAATAATTTAAGCCGAGGCTCGGAGCGTCTGAAAGCCGCCCGCGCCAGCCTGACTATGCGGGCCAGCAGAATCCGTTTGGCCTGGCGCTTGATTTTGGTCGCAGGCTTGATTTGTCTGGCGGCGATAGTTTGGCTTAGTCAGACCAGCTATCTGGTCGGCTTGGGTTACGACATCGAAAAAATGGAAAAGAAGAAAGTAACTCTGGAACGGCAATCCACCCAACTGCAAGCCCAAATTGCCCAGTATGAAGACTTGAAGCGGGTCGAGGATGAAGCCCGCACCAAGCTGGGCATGATACCCGCCAAGAAAGTAGTTTATGTCAAAGTCCCGGCAAATCAGGCCGAGCGTGGCCCGGAACCCATTAATAGCACTTCGGCCCAGGGCAATGACTGGTGGCGCGACTTGCTCGAAATGTTGCCACAATTGCAAAAACCAGTCGCGGCAGACCCCAATCAGGCGCGTAAATAGAAAGCAAAGCTTATGAGCCAGACCATTGAACGACCTAGCCTTAATAGCTCAAATAACCCTGACCCCGAAAGGCCCCGCCCGCCCCGCCGAAGTGCTGGCCCGACGGTTAGCGAACCGCGCCGCCCCACCTTGTTGGGCGATATTGGGGACGATTTTAGTGGTGAAGCCGATGGCGCAGCTAAAAAGCGGGTCGGCCCCTGGCTTTCGCCCTTCATTCGGTTGCGGTTGGTTGCTTTCGTGATAACTATGTTTGCACTGGCGATTGTGCTTCAGCTATTCAGCTTGCAGGTGCAAGACCGCTATCAGGCCAAAGAAAAAGCCGCCGATATGCGGGTGTGGGAAAGCCCGATTGCCGCCAAGCGCGGTACGATTAAAGATGCCAACGGGCTGCTACTGGCGGCTAATATCTTTGTCTACAACGTCTATGCCGCCCCGGAAGGTCTGAGCGAGAACCAATCCGAAAAAGTTGCGGCTCGCCTTGCTGAAATCTTGCCGGATGTGCCACAAGCCAAAATCAAGGAAGCCGTCACTTTTACTGACCGCAAGCATCTATATAACCTGATTGCTACGGCAGTGACCAGCGATACGGCTGACCGCATCCGCAATCTGCAAAAGAGCGATGAAAATAAATTGCCCGGTATTTACTTGGAGCCAAAACCGCGCCGAACCTATCCGAATAACAACTTTATGAGCCAGTTACTTGGCTTTACCAATATTGATAATAAAGGGCTGGTTGGGCTGGAAAGATTCTATAACAAAGAGTTGACCGGGGTTCCCGGCACTCGGCTGGCGGAACATGATCGGGATGGCACGCCGATTGTGTTGGGTCAGACCCAACTTAAACCGCCGGTGGATGGGGGGAATATCACCCTGACCCTCGATAGCTCGATTCAATTGATGGTCGAGCGCGAACTAAAGAAGGGAATGGACGAGCATAAGGCCGAAAAAGCGATGGCAATCGTGGCTGACCCTCAGACTGGCGCAATCCTGGCCTGGGTCAGCTTTCCCAACTATAACCCGAATGAATTCTTCAAGACTGACCCGACCCTGTTCCGTGACCCGCTGGTTAGCGATGTCTACGAACCGGGCAGCACTTTTAAAATTCTGACCGCCGCGATTGGAATTGATACTGGCGCGGTCAAGCCCGATAGTTCCGCCGATTTGCCGGGTTGTGTTCTCAAGTATGGCAAAAGTATCTGCAACTTCGACAAAGTGGGCTATAAAGACCAGACTGTTGTAAAGACCCTGGAACGTTCCAGCAATGTCGGGGCGATGTGGATTGCCGAAAAGTATGGCCCGGACAAGTTTTATGACTATCTCCAGAAATTCGGGATTGGTTCAGCCAGTGGCATTGACCTGGACGACGAGGCCGAAGGGGTAATGCGAACCAACAAGAGCAAAGATTGGAGTCCGCTCGACTTTCTGACCAGCGCCTTTGGGCAGTCGGTAGCCGTCACCCCGCTCCAACTGGTGCAGGCGGTTTCGGCAGTCGCCAACGGGGGTAAGTTGATGAAGCCTTTTGTGGTGGCCCGAATTACTCGCGGCGACCAGACGATTTTTGAGAATAAGCCGACCTTCGTGCGGCAGGTAATTTCGCCCCAAAGCGCCCGCACTACTACCGAAATGCTGGTCAATGCGGTTCGACAGGGTGAAACCCGCCTGGCGGATGTCAAAGGCTATCGTATCGCCGGGAAAACCGGGACGGCAACGCTCTACAATAGTCCGCTTACGATTGGCTCGACCATCGCCTACGCTCCGGCGGACAACCCGCGCTTTATTGTGCTGGTACGCTACGATAAAACCAAAGATACGCCCTGGGGCAGTAATACCGCCGCCCCCGTTGTCAAAAATATTACCGAGCAGCTTTTGGCTTATTACAAGATTCAGCCGACGGAGAAATAGTGGTCAGTGGTCAGTGGTCAGAAAAATGCAGAGTTGAGAGCTAAGAAAATTCGACTGGGGTTGAGCATTTAATTCAAAACTCAAAACTACCTTACTGACCACTGCCAAAAGAATTTACCCGGCATGTATCTTTTCAAAGAAACTTGCCAACTCCTTCTCCCGACAACCCCGCTCTTTTTCTTCTTCTTTATAAGGAGAATAGCGGGGCGAAATTATCTTTTTATTTTAGGGGTTTTAGGTCGTTGATCGGATTTAGGGTTACAAATGGGGTGATTTCAAGTTATTTCAGCCTGAACTTATCCCCATTCTGTGATTAGTTTACATAATATTAAGGAAAACCATTGACGGAAGGGAAAAAGTGATTATAATAGGAGATAGGGAAAGGCGATAAATCCCACTGTTGGCGATTTATCCCAACATTGCAGGATAAAAGCTTATCTGTTACAATCGGCCTACTTGCTTCGGCTCTGCCGGGCGTACCGCCTTCTATACCAACCTTATCTCAAGGTTGTACTGGTCGGCGATGACGATGGTTTAGCGGTAAAAGAGTTTTAGACAAAGAGGCTCTGATTGAATAATAAGCTTACCCTGTCGGCGGTTGTAACCGCGACGGGAGGGACTCTCCGTGCAAGCGGCTCTCTCCCTGGGACAGATTTACTCTCTCCTGCTCTGCTGGCAACTTCTCCCGGCTCGCAATTCTCAAACAGCTCTAATTCAACTCGTTCTGCCGGAGCGGTTATCGCCCCGGAAGTCGGTACTTTAACAATCGAAAAAGTGGTTTACGATAGCCGCGAAGTTTCGCCGGGTTGCATGTTTGTCGCTTTACCGGGCGAAACTTCGGACGGGCATCACTATATTCCTCAGGCAGTTGCCAACGGCGCGGCGGTTTGTCTGGTGCGCCGCGATTGGGCCGAGACCCAGCCCGAACTAGCCCCCCAGGTTAGTTGGATACTGGTAGAGGAAACTTTACGGGACTTCAAAAAGCTGGCAGGCTGGTGGCGCGACCAAAATACAGGGCTGACCGTCATAGGGATTACCAGGAGCTTTGGCAAGACCAGCACCAAAGAACTGGTTTCGGCAGTTCTGGCCCGCCATTACAAAGTCTTCAAGTCGCCCAAAAGCGTCAATACCGAGCAGAGTCTTTTGCCGGTGCTGTTGCGCCTCCAGGCTGATGAGCAGATGGCGGTGCTGGAAATGGGAGCGGGATACGTCTTTGGCGAACTGGAACGATTGTGCCGGGTGGCGCGGCCTCGGATTGGTTTGGTGCTGAATGTCAGCCATAGTCACCTGGGGCGCATGAAATCCTTGCAGAATATCGCCCGCAACAAATCCGAACTGGTGCGCTCTTTGCCGCCCGCGTCGGAAGGCGGAGTGGCGGTGTTGAACGGCGACGATGTGCGGGTCAAGGCTATGCACACTCTGACGGCGGCGCGGCCTTTCTACTATGGCTTGCGGCGCACTTTCGACCTGTGGGCTTCCGACATCGAAAGCTTTGGGTTGGAAGGTATCGGGTTTACAGCCCACTATCAAGGCCAATCCCACCGCTTGCGGTTGCCGCTTCTGGGTCGCCATAGCGTCCATACTGCCCTGGCCGCGATCTCGGTTGGCTTACTCTGCGGACTGAGTTGGTCAGAAATCGAAGGCGGGCTATTAGACAAAAGCGTCCAGGTGCGGCTGATAGTCCTGCCGGGCTGGAACGGTTCAACCATTATAGACGACAGCTATAACGCCAGCGCAGTTTCAACCGTCGCGGCCCTCGATTTGTTGGCGGATGTGCAACCCCCCAAAGGTGGTCGTCGCCTCGTGGCGCTGGGCGATATGCTGGAACTGGGCAGCTTCGAGCAAGAAGCGCACCGGATTGTCGGGCGCAGAGCCACCCAGGTGGTAGACCGACTATTGGTAGTTGGGCCACTGGCTCATATCGCCGGGCAAGAGGCTCTCCAACATGGCTTCCCGCCAGAGCGCATCTTCTTTGCCGAGAGCAAGGGCCAGCTAATCGAGCGACTACAGGCCGAACTACAGCCGGGCGACCATTTGCTGGTCAAAGCCTCGCGGGGGTCACAGCTGGAAGAAATAGTCGAGAAGGTGAGGGCCGCCGAGTAATGTGGTTTAATCAATCAAACGTTTTGGATGAACTGGTCGGTTCGGCCAAAGAGCAGATAGAAGTCGTGGCCCAAACCGCTCCGGTAGTCCAGGCCACGCTATCTTCGGTAGCAATCGTGGTCGGGCTGCTTTTGGCGGGGCTATCCTTTTTGATAACCTGGGCCATCGGCAAGCCTTTGCTGGCCTTTCTCAAAGCCAAGAAAGTTGGCAAGCAAGTCCGGGAAGATGGGCCGCAAAGTCATCTGGTTAAAACCGGCACTCCTACCATGGGAGGTATCATGATTGCCGTCTCGATTCTGATTGTGACGGTCTGCTTTATCTTGATACCTAATTTGACCCAGGGGCGCGGTCTCTCGATTTTGCTACCCATCGGGATTGTCCTTAGTTGCAGCATTTTGGGAGGATTAGACGACCTGATGACTCTGGCAGGGCAGAACCGGCCCACTGAAGTGCCAAGCGAAGCTCCACCCGGTGAAACCCGCAAAGAACGCAAAAAGCGGGAAAGTATGTTGCAGTACGGGATGAAGGCTCGTTTTAAGATGGCCTGGCTGCTCGGTATCTCGCTGGTCGCAGGAATTATTCTATATTTTCCGCTCGACCTGACCAAAGTGTATGTACCGTTTATCAAAGAGCCAATCGTTTTGCCGGTCTGGATTTATATCCCGATGGCTCTGCTGGTAATTGCCGGGTTTTCCAATGCGGTCAACTTCACCGATGGAATGGACTCGCTGGCCGCCAGCACTGCCGCCGTCGCTTTCGGGGCTTATGGCATTATCGGGTTTATCCAGTTGCAGCCGCAAGTGGTCTTGCTGGCATTTACCGCCGCCGGGGCGTGTCTGGGCTTTCTATGGTATAACGCCTATCCTGCTCAGGTTTTTATGGGTGATACCGGGTCGCTGATGCTGGGGGCATTACTGGCGGTGTTGGCCTTCCAGACTAACCAATGGCTACTCTTGCCGATTATCGGCGGGGTGTTCGTGGCCGAAGCCTTGTCGGTAATTCTACAGGTGGCCTATTTCAAGTACACCAGGCGCAAGTATGGCAAAGGTCGGCGCATGCTGAAAATGTCGCCGCTCCACAACCATTTTGAGTTAAGCGGCTGGTCTGAAACTCAAACCCAGATGCGCTTCTGGCTCTTCAGCATGGTACTAGCCCTGGTGGGCGTGGCCTTAGCTCTTTTATAATATTTACAGGGATGTACAGGATCATTGAATCTAGTATTTAAGGCAAAATAATGGATGGTAGCCCGTTGTTAAGCGGAAACCCTAATTAATAATTTTATCCTGTTCATCCTGTATATCCTTGTAAAAAAGGTATTTAATTGGAGACACTTGAGCTAAAAGGAAAACGCGCTTTGGTGATGGGGCTGGGGCTGCACGATGGGGGCTTGGGCGTGGCCCGCTTTCTAGTAGAGCAGGGTGCGAAAGTCACCGTTACCGACTTGCGTTCCGCCGAAGTGTTAGCCCCGACCCTCGAAAAGCTCAAGGGGTTGCCGATTGAGTACGTTTTGGGCCAGCACCGCGAGGAAGATTTTCGGCAGACCGAGCTGGTCGTGCGTAACCCGGCAGTCCCCCGCGAGTCGCCTTATCTGGAAATTGCCCGCCAAGCCGGAGCGAGCATCGAAATGGAGATGACTCTCTTTTTCAAGCTCTGCCCCTCGAAACTTGTTTTAGGGATAACCGGAACTCGCGGCAAGACCACCACCACGATATTAGTCGGGGAAATGCTGAAGAACTGGCGCAAAGATACGGTGGTAGCCGGGAATTTGCGGGTGTCGGCCCTCGAAAAGTTGTCGCAAATCGGCCCGGATACCCCAGTAGTGCTGGAACTCTCAAGCTGGCAACTAGAGGGCTTGGGTGAGCAGAAAATCAGCCCGCGCTATGCCGCCGTGACCAATATGTCGCCCGACCACCTGAACCGCTACCGCGACATGGAGGATTACGCCGATGCCAAGCGCAATATCTATCGCTGGCAGGACGAAAACGGGGTGACGGTCTTAAATTGGGATGATGCGATAGTCAAAGAATTTTGTGAAGATGTTCCCGGCAAGGCGATTTTGTTTACAACGTCCTATGACATGCCAGACCGAACTTTTACTGGCAAAGGCGTGCCAACCACGAAAATTACTGCAATGCCGGAAAATTACTTCATGCTTATATCAGTAACTGAGGCGGGAGAATTAAATGACGGCCACATGGATGTTGACCTGACTCCTTTCTCGGCGCGATTGAAAGTGCCGGGTCGCCACAATCGGGCCAACGCAATGGCCGCGCTGGGCCTGGCCTGGGCCGTCGGATGTTCTCACGAGGCGATTGTCAAGGGCATGCAGAATTTCAAGGGAGTTCCTGACCGACTGGAATTGGTTCGCAAGCTGGGCCGGGTACGCTATTTCAATGATACCACTGCCACTTCTCCCGCCGGGACGGTTGCGGCCCTACAAGCTTTTGAAGAGGATAAGGGTAAAATCGTTCTTATTGCAGGTGGGGCGGATAAAAAGCTGGATTTTGCCCCGATGGTCGCGGCGATTGAGCAAACCGCCACCGCCAAAAAGTTACGCAAGCTGATTTTGCTGGCGGGGTCGGCAACGACCCGGCTGGTCGAGGCTTTGCAAAGCGCGGAAGTTGTAGACCCAGTTTACGCCGGAGAAGCGCCCTATACCGCGCTTGAACCGGCGGTTCAGGCGGCGAAAGCAGCGACCAAACCCGGCGACATTGTACTACTTTCGCCCGGTTGTGCCAGCTTTGGAATGTTCTTGCATGAATTTGACCGGGGCGAGCAGTTTCGCCAAATCGTCAATGGATTGTAGGGCAAAGTGATCAGTTATCAGTGGTCAGTAAAATGCAAAGGAAAAGTCAGTAGTCAGTAGGAAAGTTTTGGGTTAAGAGTTAAAATGCTAACCGTAGGTGGAATTTACTCAGCACTCAGGACTTTTCTGACCACTGACCACTGCTATCCAGCACTCAGGACTAACCAATGTTACAAGATAAACCGCAAATGCGGGGAATGGGTCTAGCCCCTAGCCGCTTCCAAAATTTAATGGCCCGATTTGGCGGTAATCATCCCGATTACTGGTTGATGGCGATTGTCGCTATACTGTTGGTCTTGGGCCTGGTGATGGTCTATAGCGCCAGTTTTGTGACGGCGGAAGTCGGCAATAACAACGCGGCTTATTATCTGTGGCGGCATCTAATGTGGCTAGGGGTTGGGTCAGTCGGTGCACTTTGCACCACCCTGATTGACTATCACATCCTGCGGCGCTTTAGCACCCTGGGGATGGCGGTAGTTCTGGCCTTGTTGCTGGCGATTCTGGTGCTACCCAAAGAACTCGCGCCTACCAAGTACGGCGCGAAACGCTGGATTACCCCGTTTGGCGCGGGTGAAGGCAACGAGCTAGGTTTCCAGCCCAGCGAACTGGCAAAGGTAATGCTGATTCTCTATGCCGCCCATTGGCTATCCAGCAAGGGCGACAAAGTTCGCAATATCTACTATGGGCTGATACCGTTTGCCCTCACTTTGGGGGTGCTAATTGGGCTGATAATGGGCCAGCCTGATTTAGGGACTTCGTTGGTGATTGGCTGCATCGGCATGGGCATGTTCTTTATCGCCGGAGCGAACATCTTTCACATGCTGGTCGGTCTGGCTACTTCGGTGGCGGCCTTTTATGTCTTTGCGGTCACGGCCTCTTATCGGCTCAACCGTTTTACGGCCTATACCGACCCGTTTTCCGACCCAACCGGTGTGACTTATCACTCGTCCGGCAACATTATTGCCCTCGCATCGGGCGGAATTTTCGGGAGTGGCCTGGGCGCGAGCCGCCAAAAATTTCTATGGTTGCCCAACGTTTTCACCGATAGTATTTTTGCGGTGATTGGCGAAGAACTGGGAATGGTCGGGGCGTGTCTGGTGGTATTGCTGTTTGTGGCGCTGGCCTGGCGCGGGATGCGGGTGGCGGCTCACGCTCCCGACGATTTTGGGCGGTTAATCGCGGCAGGGGTCACAATTTATGTGGTGATGCAAGCCTTGATAAATATCGGGGTGATTTGCAACCTGATACCGTTTACCGGGATTCCGTTGCCCTTAATCAGCTATGGCGGGACTTCGCTGGCAGTGACCATGGCGGCCCTGGGATTGCTCCTGAATGTGTCGCGCCAGCAAGTATCCGACCCGCGTCTGTTGATGGCGGAAGAAGTTCGCACCGAGCAGCGCCGTAAACGGGAGTTGCTGCGCGAACAGCGTCAGGCCGACCGGGAACGCCGCGAGGCCAATCGTAAACTGGTTGAGGCCGAGCAGGTCGAGGAAGACCGCCAACAACTGGCAAAAGCTACCCGCCATTGGTACGACCAGCGCGAGAAAACCCAGGTCGCTGAAGTATGGCAGACCCGCAGCCGTCAACAGGCCGAGACGCAGCGGCAGGCAACTCAAGCGGCTCGGTTCGAGCCGGAAGAGCAAAACGATTTTGACCAGGATTTGCCGCCAGTAGCGCGACAATCTTACCTGAGTTTCCAGAACCGGACGCGGCTGGAAAAAGTAGAATTAGATGATGGCGAAAACTATCCGCCAAAGTTACGCAAACCGCGTCGCGATTGGGCTAAAGTCTATGAAGCGCGGCGCAATCGCAAGAATTAAATCGCTGCTTTAAGCAACTGAAGGTGATGCGTAGAGGTGATGTGTAGAATAGTAGTAGAAGTTTCGCCTGGAATAGCTTTTCTGATTTGAGGATAAGCGTGCTAAACCCCAAAACTGAGTTTGGTTACATTTGAAAAATTTACGACGTAAATTTTTCAAATGTACTTTTCCGAGGTGAGGGTGATTTGCAAGCGAAAATCCTAAGTAGGATAGCCCTGAATGGAACACAGGGCCAGGCTAGTGGTGTTGCGCGGAATGTGAGTAACCTTGAATAGCTCTTTTTAGAGAAATATTCGGGGTATTGCGAGGCAAGTATATGGGATTTTACATAGCTGCACTGGGGACCTTGCTGGTCGGCTGGACGCTCTTATCCATATTTGTGCCGACAGCCAGTGTTTTGAACATCAGTATTTTTGGGCTTATAACCTTTGTGGTAGTCCTGATTGCGGTTCGGCACAGTTATTATAACCGGGACCGCAAAAAGGAAATCTATTTTGCTCTGGCCTTAATTTTGATTTACAACCTGCGGAGTTTTATCCGCACCTTCGTAATTGGAGGCTACAACGCGGTCTACGGTCTGGTTATCAGCCAGTTGAACAATCGCGGCGTTACTAAAATCAATATTGACCAGAATAACTGGAAGCTGGATGCCAACGGTCAGACCATCTTCGAGATGATTGTATTCTTTGTCGGGGCAATTGCGGCCTATGCCTACACTGCCAGTATGAAAGGCAATGGCAAGGGTAAAGATACTTTCGGCACTCTAATCGGCGGGATGGCAATCGCTCTGTTTATGACTTATTCGTATATTCTGTTACAGCCGTACTTGGGCAACGTTTACAATACCAACGTGCTGGAAGGGGCCAAGCTGAATTTGCCAGATGTAAAGCTGCCGGATATTGTAATCCAGCGCCAGTCGAACCGGACTCCTTTGCCGGGTTGGGAACTCTGGTTGCCGCTCTTGATAGTTATTATGATTATCTTTTACTTTTTGTTCTTTGTGAAGCCGCTCACCAAGAACCGAGGCGCGACGGCGGCTTCCAGTAGCCGCGACAGTTTTGGAATTTTTCTGGTAGCGGTCATTCTGGCGGTAGCCTTGATTCTGGTAATTTTACGGCCTACTTTCAGTTAGGGAGATAAGGCTAGAGAGGTTTTATCATCGAAACGCGCTTAACTGGCTTACAAGACTTTGATACCAGCCGGATTCATCTGCTGGGCATCGGAGGCGCAGGCCAGAACGCTCTGGCGGATTTATTGCTGGACCTGGGCTATACCCTGAGCGGCTCAGACCTCAAGCTTTCGGCTATGACTGAGGCCCTGACCGAGCGGGGGGTTACGATTTACGAAGGCCAACAGGCCGCGCACCTTAACAATGTAACTTTAGTGGTGACTACCGCCGCCGCCCTAGCCGACAATGCCGAGTTAGAGGAAGCCCGGCGGCGCGGTATTCCGGTTCTGAGCAACGCGGAGATGGTCGGGGCAATCCTGAACCCAAAACGGCTTTTGGCAGTCGCCGGGACACATGGCAAAACGACTACCACCGGGCTAGTGGCCTTTCTTCTGGAAAAAGCCAGTCTCGACCCGACCTACTATATCGGCGGGATTCCGCGAGATTTAGGGCGGGCGGGCAAAGCCGGTAAAGGTGAATTTGCGGTAGTCGAGGCCGATGAATACGCCCGGCGCTTTCTGGAATACACCCCGGAAGCGGCGATTATAACCAATATCGAGGCCGACCATCTGGATTATTACGGTTCGTTGGAGGCGGTAAAAGCGGCCTTTGCCGGGTTCGCGGCGAACCTGACGACTGATGGCAAATTGCTGGTTTGTGCCGATGATGCCGGGTCTGCCGAATTGGGCCAAAAGATAGATAGCTCTCAGGTTATCACTTACGGGCTATCGTCCTCGGCGGACTGGGTGGCAAGCGAGCTTACCCTCAATCCGGTGGGCGGCTATAGCTTCCAGCTAAGTTTCAGAGGTCAGTTACAAGGCAAAGTAGCCTTGAGCTTACCGGGTACGCACAATGTCAGGAACGCGATTGGAGCATTGGCAATGGTTATCAGTACTGCTCCCCAGCTTGACCCGCAGAAGCTTTGCGATTTAGCCGGGCAGTATCGCGGGGTCGGGCGGCGGTTCGAGCTGAAGGGCGAGGTCAACGGCATTACAGTGGTAGATGATTACGCCCATCACCCTACCGAAATTCGGGCGACCCTGGCTGCCGCCCGCACTCGTTTTGGCAAACGGCGCTTGGTGGCCCTGTTCCAGCCCCATACCTATAGCCGAACAAAGGCGCTACTGGCAGAATTCGCCCAGGCCTTCGGAGAAGCCGATGTAGTGGCGATAATGGAAATCTTCGCGGCCCGCGAAACCGATAATCTGGGGGTCAGCAGTATAGACCTGATTGAGCGGTTGATGGACTACACCACCGCCGACACCTTTGTTTTTCCAGGGCCACTGACCCCGGCTAATGCCGCCGGAGCTTTGCTCAACGAATTCCTTTACAACGGCGATGTCCTGCTAACTCTCGGCGCGGGCGATGTCTACAAAGTAGGCGAACAGGTGTTGGAATGGGGGCTGGGGCCAGGGGTCGGGGGACTGAGGGAAACAGCCAGGAGGCATGAGCCATGAGAGGCCGGGGAAATGAGGACTGAGAACTATCTACAGGAGAGAGTATTCTGTGGGAAGCCGCTCCGTCGGCTGACTTGATAACTGAGCAACATCTACAGGACAGAAGAGTATTTAAGGCTGATAGCTGAACGCTGATAGCTAACAGCTTTTCAATCGTAAATCGTAAATTCACTTGATTATGATGCAACTTGAACGCCAGAAAACTTATTATGCAACTGAAGCTGACCGCACTGCCCTAAAAGCGGTGCTGGGCGAGACCCTGCGGGAAAATGAGCCGTTAGCCCGCCATATCACCTATCGCATCGGTGGCCCAGCGGACTTCTTCTTCAAAGCCCAGGACGAAGCCGAAACCGTCGCCTTGCTCAAGATTTGCCGGGAGCGCAATATCCCGATTTTGCTGATTGGGAATGGCTCGAATATGCTGATTTCGGACAAGGGTTGGCGTGGCATCGCTATCGAGAATCGGTTGGATAAGGTTAGCCTGACCGACCTGGACGAGGAGCGGGCGCTGATGAAAGCCGGGGCGGGGACGCTGTTGGGCAACCTGTCGCGCAAGCTGGCAAAACTGGGCTGGGCCGGGTTCGAGTTCGCGGCGACGATACCGGGTAGCGTCGGCGGCGGGGTGGTCAACAATGCCGGGGCGCACGGTGGCGAGTTTTCGCAAGGGCTGACGCGGGTGGCGGTGGCGACAGCGGCGGGCGAATGTAAAATTCTGTTGCCGCCCGATTTGGAGATGGCGTACCGGGCTAGTCGGTGGCGCGAAAATGTCGGGATGGGTAAAGCTCCGTTAGGCGACCCCGGCAACGAGTTGATTTTGTGGGCCGAGTTTATGCTTCACCGCGACGACCCGGCGGACATCAAGCGGCGGATTGACGAGATGACCGATTGGCGGCGGGCCAAACAGCCCCAAGAGCCAAGCGCCGGAAGTGTTTTCAAGAATCCGTCCGCCCCGAACCCTGCTGCCGGGTCGTTAATCGAGCAGGCCGGTCTCAAGGGACATCAAATCGGGGGCGCTCAGATTTCGCCGCGTCACGCCAATTTTATCGTCAACAACGGTGGCGCAACCGCGCATGATGTCCTGGCCCTGGTCGAACTGGCCCGCCGCAGCGTCCGCGAGCGTACCGGAATAGAACTGGAATTGGAAGTCGAATTGTGGGGAGAGTTTTGAGAGCAAGGATGAAAGATAAAGGATGAAAAGAGGGGACTGAGGACTGAGCAATATCTACAGGAGAGGTGAATTTCTGTGGGAAGCCGCTCCGTCGGCTGACTTGACCACTGAGCAATATCTATAGGATAGAAGGGTATTTAAAGCTGACAGCTAGTAGCTGACAGCTTTTCAATCGTAAATTATATGACAGACGGCGAAGTACAACCGAAAAAGCTCCGAATAGGCGTAGTGTTTGGCGGACGGTCAGCCGAGCATGAGGTTTCGCTGAGTTCGGCGCGGGCGGTGTTGGCGGCTCTCGACAAAGCTAAATATGACATCAGCCTGATTGGAATTACCCGCGAAGGGCGTTGGCTGTCGTTGGGCGAGGTGGATAGCCAAAATCTGCCAGTGGGCGGGATTGACCCAAAGGCCCTGATGTCGCCTTTCACCGATGCCTTAGCGAAGATTACCGACTATGCCGCGCCGTTGCCCGACCCAGCGGTACACGGATTAGCCCGCATCAGTCAGGGCGAAAGCGGCCCAGGTCTGCGCTTTGATGCCCCATTGGACGTGATTTTCCCGGTGCTACACGGGCCTTATGGCGAAGACGGCACGATGCAGGGGCTTCTGGAACTGGCGAATATGCCCTATATCGGGTGTGGGGTGCTGGCCTCCTCGGTGGGGATGGATAAAGTGGCGGCTCGTCGCCTGTTTCGGGAATACGGTCTGCCAGTGCTGGATTTTATGGAAATCAAGCGCCGCGATTGGGAAAAAGACGCGGCTAGTCGGGCCGAATTGCTGGACAAAGTTGAGACTACCTGCGGCTATCCCTGCTTTGTCAAGCCGGTCAATATGGGTAGCAGCGTGGGGGTTTCCAAAGCCAAAGACCGGGCGCAACTGGAAGCCGCCCTGGACAACGCCAGCCGCTATGACCGCAAGCTGATGATTGAAAAGGGATTGGACAATCCGCGTGAATTGGAAATCGCGGTGTTGGGCAACGATAGCCCTCAAGCTTCGGTGGTCGGAGAAATCCACGTCAGCCGCAAGGCCGCTTTCTACGACTATTCTGCCAAATATCAGGACGAAGAAGTCGGCTTCACTATTCCGGCGGATATTCCGCCCGAAGTGAGTGACCGACTGCGGGCAATGGCAATCGAAGCGTATCTGGCCCTGGATTGCGCCGGAATGACGCGGGTGGATTTCTTCCAGAACGCGGACGGGGCGCTCTATCTCAACGAGGTGAATACTATACCGGGCTTTACTCCGGTCAGTATGTACCCGATGATGTGGGAAAAAAGCGGGCTATCCTATCCGGTTTTGCTGGACAAATTGATTGAGTTGGCCCTGGAACGCCATGCCGACAAGAACCGAAATGAGTTGAAACCGTAACTATGCCGGATGTAAAACGCCAACCGAAAAGCCGTCCGAGTGCCACCGAGGAATTTCGCCCTCATCGGCATTATCCCAGCTTGAACGCTGCCGCCGGGCTGGACGAGGCTACTCCGCGCAAGGTCAAGACCCCTCGCCGCCCTAACCAACCGCCCCGCGCTCGTATTCGGCTGGACAGTGTCGCTGCCGCGCCGACCCTGCGATGGCGCGGGGATAGCAAGCCACGCGCAGCCCGCCGCGAGCGGGTCGGCCTCAAAAGCAATGGGCGCTGGTTGAGCCTGGTCGGGATGATTGGGATGGCGGTACTGCTATACTGGCTACTGGCTTCCGCCACGTTTCAGGTGACGAAGGCTGAAATCAAGGGGAGTCGCTTTCTCAAGTCGCCAGAGGCTCTGAAAGTGAGCGGCGCGGATAAGGCTAATATCTTTACCCTGAACGAGCAGGAAGTGGTGACAAAGCTGAGTGCTTTGCCCTACATCCAAACCGTGAAGGTGTCAAAGGCCCTCCCTGACCGACTGGTTATCGAAGTCGAGGAGCGCAGCAGTGCGGTCAATTGGCGGGTGGGTAGCACCAGCTATCTGGTAGACCGGGAGGGCATAGTTTTAGAGGCGGTCTTTG
The DNA here is from genome assembly GCA_038245615.1 of Chloroflexia bacterium. Taxonomy (GTDB): domain Bacteria; phylum Chloroflexota; class Chloroflexia; order Chloroheliales; family Chloroheliaceae; genus 54-19. The sequence continues at coordinate 28,738 of JBBRSG010000028.1, forward strand.
AGAAAGATTTATCATCGCAAGCCCGGAATTTCGCCGTCGTCGAGAGCCTGGATGACCGACGGCTCAAGTTGGGCGATAGGGTAGACCCGGCGGCAGTCCGCAGCGCCCCGGTCATCCAGCAGCAACTGGCCCAGGTCGGGGTAAAAATCGCGGCGGTACAGTATTCGCCCGCCGGAGGGCTGCTAGTGGTCAGCGACACCGAGGGCATGGCCTGGAAAGCTCTGTTTGGAACTGATGCCCAACTAGACAAAAAGATAAGCATCTTGAAGGGTTTATTATCCGACAAGAGTATTAAGTGGAGTTACGCCGATTTGCGCTTTGTGAACAAACCGGCGATACAGTAAGTAAATGGGAAGCAATCGGGCAAAAGGGGTCCACGATGGCAGTTGTAAAGTGGAAACCAATCGAAGATTTACCAGGAAACTGGCCTGAGCTGGTTTCATCCGAGTTGGGCAGTCTGGCGGAGGTCTGGAAAACTCAGGCCACTCGTTTGCACGAATCGCAGGCCGTCAAGCAGTTTAACGAGCGGCTGGCCCGTGAATGGGCAATTGAAACCGGGATTATCGAGAATCTTTACTCGATTGACCGAGGTACTACCCAGTTGTTGATTGAAAAAGGAATTGTGGCAAGCTTGATAGCTTACGGTACAACCGACCAACCTGCCGAGAAAATCGTGCCAATCTTGCAGGCTCAACAGGCCGCGTTAGAGGGGTTGTTTGCCTTTGTAAAGCAAGAGCGCCCGCTTTCTACTTCTTATGTCAAGGAATTGCATCAGGCCATCACTCGTCATCAAGAAACGGTGGCGGCTAAAGACGAATTTGGGAATTTAATGGAAGTCCGGCTGATACGGGGCGATTGGAAAAAACTGCCCAATAATCCGACCCGGCCCGACGGCGCGATACATCAGTATGCCCCGCCCGAACAGGTCGCGTCCGAGATGGACACTTTGATGGCGATGTATGGCACATACTCTAGCCAAAACGTATCCCCGGAAGTGGAAGCGGCCTGGTTGCATCATCGTTTCGCCCAGATTCATCCGTTTCAGGACGGCAATGGACGGGTAGCCCGCGCTCTGGCGACTCTGGTATTTTTGCGGGCTGGTTGGTTTCCTCTGGTTGTCACCCGCGATGACCGAGCCGAATATATTGAGGCGCTAGAAAAAGCTGATGATGGCGACCTTTCGCCTCTAGTCCAGCTTTTTGCCGGATTACAGAAAAAAGCTTTGATAAAAGCTTTGAGCCTTTCGGAAGATGTAATCCAGAAAAGTAAATCAATCCAGGAGGCTATTACTTCGATTGGTGAAAGAATTAGAAAACAAAACGAAATTGGTCGTGACAACATATATTCGGAAGCATTTGCACTATCTTCATATCTGGAAAATATTGCCGGAGATGAACTCAAAACGCTTGCTAAAGCCCTAAATAAGGAGTTTGCATCTACAGGGGGAGTTTATGTCGCCGACATTTATGACGAAAAAAGCCCAACTCCTTATCGTAATGATCTAGTGAGGGAAAATACCAAGATTTTAGGTTATCATGCTGACACAACAGCCTATCATAAATTAGTAGGGTTAAAAATAGATATAGGTCAGAAGGGTTCTAGCTATCTCTGGGTATCGTTTCATGGAGTAGGCGCTGAATTTGTTGGGATTATAGCAATACTGGTTTTGTTGGAATCTGCCAGAGGAGGTTATTTGGAATCTATAAACGATAGAGCGAATCCGTCAGAAGATTTTTTTGTATTTTCTTATGATGAGGATAAGTCGCCATTGGTTAAGAGATTTCAGGTTTGGCTAGATAAGAAACTTTTAGAAGGTTTGGATCGCTGGCGTATCCAGCTTTTCTAATCCCTATAGGGGGAAACGCGAATGGCAGGAAAGAACGAAAAGATAATAATGGGCCTGGATGTCGGAACCTCGAAATGCTGTGCCATTATCGGCGAGATTTCGCGGGACGACTCGATTAACATTCTGGGCTTTGGCAGCGCCCCCAGCGCCGGGATGCAGCGCGGGGTGGTGGTCAATATCGAGCAGGCCAGCGCCGCGATTTCGGCGACGATTGAACTGGCGGAGCGGCAGGCCGGGCTAAAGGTCGGGAGTGCCTTTGTGGGCATCACCGGCAGCCACGTTTCGTCGGTCAATAGCCGGGGAGTGGTGGCAGTCGCCAAAGCCAACCGCGATATTACCCACGAGGATGTAGCGCGGGCGGTGGAGTCGGCCCGGTCGTTGGTGATACCATCCCAGCGCGAGATTCTGCACGTCATTCCGCGCACCTTTACGATTGATGGGCAGGACGGAGTGCGCGACCCGGTGGGCATGAGCGGCTATCGGTTGGAAGTAGAAACTCATATTGTGACCGGGGCAATCAGCACTCTGAACAACTTGCTCAAGGCAGTCCAGCGCACCGGGGTCGAAGTCGAGGAACTAGTTCTGGAATCACTTGCCGCCAGCGAGGCGGTTCTGAGCGAAGCCGAGCAACGTTTAGGGGTCTGTCTGGTGGACATCGGGGCGGGGACGACCAATATCGCTATTTATGTGGAGGGCAGCGTCTGGCATACCGCCGTTCTACCCATCGGCAGCAGCCACATCACCAACGATATTTCGATTGTGCTGCGCGTCCCCACCGAGTCCGCCGAGCAACTCAAAGTACGGCATGGGGATGCTTCCGTGACCGGGCCATACAAAGGGCTTTATGCCGATTACTATGGCAAAGGGCCAGTTAAGCACGATTTCCGCTCGCGGGCCAAAGCCGAAGCCGCCGCCGATAGTTCCGGCGAAAGCGATGAAGCTTTGCCCGACAAGTTGCTGGAAGTTCCCAGCCTGGAACCGGGGCGCAACCAGCAGGTTTCGTGCAATATTCTGAACGAAGTAATTCACGCTCGCACCCGTCAGATTTTCGATATGGTGCAGGCCGAAGTCAAGAAAAGCGGTTACGATGGCATGATTCCTGCCGGTCTGGTATTGACCGGCGGCGGGGCGGCCCTGACTGGCATCACCGATGCCGCCGCCCACGTTATGCGGTTGCCGGTTCGTTTGGGCGCACCACGCGGCCTGAGCGGAGTCGCCGACAGCCTGGGTGCGCCACCCTTCGCTACCAGCGTCGGGTTGGTGTTGTGGGGTTTGAAGAAAAGAAACGGGGCTGAACTGCTACAGGAACTGGCAGTCCGGCGGGGTGGCAAGCCCGGTAGTATGGCAGTAGGTCGCAAATTCGGCGGCTGGCTGCGCGAATTCTTGCCATAGAAAGAGTGCTGAGTGCTGAGTGTGCTAACTCAAAACTCAAAACTCAAAATTATAAAAGCGCGGGGGATGGGTAGCCGGTAATAGGTTTATCGGGTTTAGCGTTAGCGGCTAATTTAGTCGCATGAAAGAGAGTTGCACATGGCTAACGGACGCGGGCAAGGCCCAAATTTCAACAACCAGCCGCAGAGTAGCGACCTGGACAGCTTCGCGCAAATCAAGGTAATCGGGGTCGGGGGCGGCGGTTCAAACGCAGTCAACCGGATGATTCAGAGCGATTTGCGGGGGGTAGAGTTTTACGTGGTCAATACCGATGCTCAGGCGCTGCTGTATTCGGAAGCGCCCAACCGGATTCGGATTGGCGACAAAGTTACCAAAGGTCTGGGGGCGGGCGGCAATCCCGTCATCGGAGCGAAGGCCGCCGAGGAGAGCAGCGAGGAGCTTTACGACGCGCTGCGCGGGGCGGACATGATTTTCATCACCTTCGGCATGGGTGGTGGGACCGGGACGGGAGCAGCCCCGGTAATTGCCCAGATTGCCAAAGAGGTTGGGGCGCTGACGGTCGGGGTGATTACCAAGCCTTTCAGCTTTGAAGGGCCGCGCCGCAAGGGTTCAGCCGAGGAGGGGATTGCTCGTCTCAAGGAGCATGTGGATACCCTTATCACCATCCCGAATGATCGGCTGTTGCAGGTCGCCGACAAAAAGACCTCGATGATTGACGCATTCAGAATTGCCGATGACGTGTTGCGGCAAGGTATCCAGGGGATTGCCGACCTGATTACCGTACCGGGCCTCATCAATCTGGACTTCGCCGATGTCAAGAGCATCATGAGCGATGCGGGTTCGGCGCTGATGGCAATTGGACACGGCACGGGCGACAATCGCTGCGTGGATGCTGCCCGGCAAGCCATCGAGAATCCTTTGCTGGAACTTTCGATAGATGGCGCACGCGGGGTGCTGTTCAACTTCACCGGCGGCGAGGACCTCGGTATTCTGGAGGTCTACGAAGCGGCGGAAATCATCCAGCAAGCCGCCGACCCCGAAGCGAATATTATTGTCGGGGCGGTGATTGACCCGCGCCTGAATGGAGAGGTCAAGCTGACGGTGATTGCCACTGGCTTTGATGCGGTACGCAAACCCAGCATCAAGACCCTGCCCGGCAATACTCGCGGCTATGGCCCAGGCCAGTCGCCCTACGGTTATGGCACCGAGCGCAATCCGGGCTACGGCGAGCGCACCGGTACTTACGGCAGCGAGCGCAACCCTGGCTATGGCAGCGAGCGCAATCCCGGTTATGGCAACGAGCGCCCGCCTGCGCCCGCCCCTGCGCCGGAAGCCGCGCCGCCACCACCCGTACCCTATCGCCCGGCGGTAAACGACGACCTCGATATTCCGCCTTTCCTGCGCTATCGGCAGCGTGGACAATAGGGGCAGTTTTGAATTTTGAATTTTGAGTGCTGAGAAATCGGTGGTCAAGGTGGCAAGATAATACGTGAGCAGAAGCCTTTTTCGGGGAGTTAAGCCCGCCTGAAAAGGTTTAGGCTTCGTATTGCTTCAAAATCGCTCGGTTAGCCGCTTCGAGGTTCTTTAGCCGGACTTCGGACGGGGTTTTATGAACTATACCCGACTTACTTTATCAGCCAACCCTCCCTGAGTTGGAATTCGATTAAGCAAGTCAAAACTCTCTTTTAACGCAAACCATGCAGCGGCCCGCAAGGGCCGCTTTATATTTCCCTTTTGGAGGACTGAGGACTGAGGACTGAGGACTGAATTGATGGGTTTAGTACTTGGCATTTTAATTCAAACTTAAAATTAGCTTACTGCCCCCTGACCACTTTCAATCGTAAATCGTAAATAACTCAGTCCTCAGTCCTGCTAATCACCCCACAAATGCCCCCGCGCACACCGTCACGACCTGCCCGGTCATGCCACTGGCGAAGTCTGAGGCCAAAAACGCGGCGGTGGCGGCGGTTTCAGCAACCGTTATAGGACGGCCCAACGGTGGTAAACTCATGCTAGGCGGCGTTCCAGTGAGAGCAACCTGCCCGGCGAAGGTTTCCTGAATGGTGCGGGTTTCCGGCATTCCCGACCCGCGCACGCAGTTGACCCGCACTCCCGCCGGGCCAAATTCGCCCGCTAAGGAGCGCGTCAGAGCCTCGACTGCCCCGCAAGCCGCGCTGATGCCCGCCATATTGGGAGCCGCCATGCCACTCAGGGTCGCCGACAAAATGACGATTGCCCCACTATGCTGCTGCACCATATATTTGCCGACGGTTCGGGCGGTCAGGAAGGTCGAACCGGCGATGACCTGCATCGGTATCATAAAATGCTCGAAAGCGGTAGATTTGGGTGCAATAATCCACGCCATCGGGGGGGTACTGAAAACCATATCCATATTGCTGTGTCCATCCCACCTACCCTTGCCATCACGTCTTTTGTAGGCCAGCTAAAAGGTATCAGCTCTCATTTTGCCAATAACAAGTTAAGGGCTGATTTTCAGTGGCAGAACGAATACGGGGTAGTTTCATTTGGACAAAAACAGCTGCCCTGGGTAGCCAACTATACCTTGAACCAGTGCCAGCACCATCAAGCGAAAACGGTTCATTCCCTTTTGGAGCAGACCGAGTGAGCGGACAAACCGGGTTGCTAACCCGCTATTCTCTCAGCTATTCTTTAGACGCGATGCTTTTGGCCTGCAAAAACAGCAGCAGATAATCCTGACCGCCCGCTTTGGAGTCAGTACCGCTCATATTGAAGCCGCCAAAAGGATGCACCCCGACCAAAGCCCCGGTACATTTGCGGTTAAAATAGAGATTGCCGACGTGAAATTCCCGCTCGGCCCGTTCCAGTCGGGCGGCATCGCGGCTAAAGAGCGCCCCGGTCAGGCCATATTCCGTCCCGTTGGCGATGTCTAAAGCGTGGTCAAAATCGCGGGCGCGAATGACCGCCAGGACTGGCCCAAAGATTTCCTCTTGAGCAATTCGGGCATTTTCGGAGACCTTGCTAAAGACCGTCGGCGGGATAAAATAGCCTTCGCTCGGCACGTCGTGTTTATCTCCGGCTACTAACTGGCCTTCACCTTTGCCGACCTCGATATACTCCCGGATTTTCTTATAGGCTTTTTCGTCCGACACCGGGCCTAAGTCGTAGTTTTCCTGGTCGGTATAGCCGAGCCGCAGCTTGTTGGTACGTTCCACGACCTGCGCTAACACCTTGTCATAAATCTCATCTACCAAAATCGCCCGACTTCCGGCGCTACATTTCTGGCCCTGAAACCCGAAGGCGCTGGCGACAATCGCGGCGGCGGCGGCTTCCAAATCGGCGGTTTCGTCCACCACTACACAATCTTTGCCGCCCATTTCCAGGACGGTGCGCTTGAGCCAGATTTGACCCGGCGCGGTCTGCGAAGCTCGCCCAAAAATCCGCAGTCCGACCTCTTTTGAGCCGGTGAACGAGATAAAGCGGGTTTTGGGATGATCCACCAGCAAATCCCCGATTGCGCCGCCACTACCGGGCAGGAAGTTTAATACCCCGGCGGGCAACCCGGCCTCTTCCAGTAGCTCGACAAAGCGCAAGGCGATGACCGGCGAAACGCTGGACGGCTTGAGAACCACACAATTACCGGCTACAATCGCGGCGGTGGTCATCCCGACGGTAATCGCCAGCGGGAAATTCCAGGGCGGAATAACTACCCCCACCCCTAGCGGGATATAATTCAGATGGCCCTTTTCGCCCGGATTGGGGACTACCGGCTGTGGCCCACCCAGCCGCAACATTTCGCGGGCGTAAAATTCCATGAAATCAATCGCTTCGGCGGTATCGGCATCGGCTTCGACCCAGTTCTTGCCGACTTCAAAGACCATCCAGGCGCTAAAAAGGTGCTTGCGCTGCCGCATCAAGTCGGCGGCCTTGAAAATATACTCGGCTCGCTCCTGGTAAGGGACATATTGCCAGCTTTGGAAAGTAGTATTGGCGACTTGCATTGCCTGTTCCGCCAACTCAGTGGTTGCGCCGTGAAACTGACCGACGACCTGTTGGGGGTGGGCCGGATTTAGCGAGGTCAGCAATTTGCCGCCGGTTTCGTAGGGTTTGCCGCCCACGATGGGGGCATAGGTCTGGCCCAGGTGGGTTGCGACCTGGGCAATCGCGGCCTGCATCGCGGCCCGGTTGTCGGGCTGGCTGAAATCGGTCAGGGCTTCATTTCTAAAAGTATCGGGGGTCGTCCGCGCCAGAGTCATTGTCATAGGGCTTTCCTCCTCTAATCCGTTACAATTAATTACAAATCAGGCGATAACCTAGTATCACTAGCTTGGTATTGTCATTATACACCACAAAGGAATTAGCCTGATGCGTCCGACTTTTGCAGTCTGGCAAGGCAGCTGCTAGAATATAGCCAACGGCCCAAAATTAGCTGGGAGGAATATTATGACGGTTGAAGTTGAAGCAGAATTATTAGAGGAATTAGCCGACGCTGAAGACAACGAGGACAACGAAGAATTTATGGCGACATTGGAACACGATATAGTATCCGGCAATATTTATACTGCCCTCCGCAATTTTCTGGATAGCCAAGACCTCGGACAGGCTTTTGGCGGCAGTGCCGAATATCGTTTCTTGCAACTGCCGCCCGGCGCACCCGGTAAAAGACCGGGCAAGCAGCCCGATGTATCTTTTGTCGTCAAAGCCAAACTGCCCCGCCGGGTCAGAAGTTACCCGGATATTGTGCCTGATTTGGTGGTCGAGGTATCGTCGCCTACCGACCGGGAATATCTGGTGGAAGCTAAAATAGCTTTTTATCAGCGTCAGGGGGTGCGACTAATCTGGGTGGCTCATCCCTATAGCCGTCGCGTGGCGATTTATCGGCTGGATAGCGGTCTTGACCCTGAAAGCCTGAGCGAAGGGAAGGAATTGAGCGGAGAGGATATAATTCCTGGCTTTAAGCTGGCAATCACTCAAATCTTTAATTATCCACCCGACCCCGACCCCTTGCCCGACCCCAAATCTGCTGCCTGACTTGAAGCCTTGGCCCGCCTGTAAAAAATATGAGCAAAGGCCGCCAATAATGGCCTTTGCTTATATAAGAATTGATTTCCCGTTCTGGGCCGTGCGCCTGTGCAAGCGGATAATATTAAACCAATACCAAACCAAAATTATCAAGAGATATATCACCGTTAGGCTACGTCTTTGACCTCTTTAGCTTCGCGGGGGGCGAGCCAGGCCGGGTTTTTGAACAATTCGTCCAGAATGGCAAGGTCTGCCGGGCCGGGCAGGTTGGCTTGTAGATAGGCGGGATACTGCTCGGCGCTCATTTTGTTACCGTGCAGGTCATAGGGCTGGCGACCAAAATCGCCAATCTGCCGGTTGAATTTGAGGTCGGGCAGAAACAACCTGGTTTGGTCGGCGGGAACGAGTTGGTTAATCCGGTTGAGCAAGCTCTGACATTCGGCGATAAACAGATTACGGGCATGTTCGTTCATATGCTCCGGGTCGGCCTCGTCCATGCCTTCGCCCTCATTAAAGTGACCTTTTAAGCCCCAGACATAACCCCAGTGGGCGCTGGAAGAATGGTCAGTCCCGAATAAGTCATAGGCCGTTGGTACCCACTTGTTAATATATTTCTGCAAAATCGCCAGAGGAATGACCCCGCCTTTGACAATCCGCAGCAAGCCGCTATTTCCCGTCCCCAGATGAAAACTCTCCTCCTTGAGCATCGGGAACATCGAGCGGGCCAAAGGCGCAAAGCCGCTATGCGAAAGCATCCGCAACTGGAATTTCCCGTCCCGGTCAATAAACTGGGTAAAAGTAAACAGGTCAATCCAGTTTTCAATATCGGTATTAAAGCTGCCCAGCAACCGATTTTTGGCAAAAGCCCGCCGCTCTAAAAGCTTTTGGGCTTCCAGCTTGCCACTATCACCAAAATAGGTAATCAAGAGGTGGCTCATCTGCCAACCGTGCCGCATTTCTTCGGTCATAATTCGGGCCAGACTTGCCGCATCGTATTCGCTAGGGGCAGAATCATAGAGCCGCCGTTGCTGCTCGACTGAGGCAAACTCGGTATCGCCCTGAAAGATGATGTAATTCAAGAGAGCATCCCGAATCCGTTGGTCGGGAACTTGCGAAATCCGCTCCCATTTTGGGCGACCTTTATAAGCTCCAAATTCGATTTGGTTATTTTCAAGCTGAGCGTATTTGGCTTCAAATTTATAGTCAAGCACATAAGGATGCCGGATGTCCATCTCTTTTTTCCACTCACCAAATAGGTCAGTCCAGTCATCAAAAGTGGCGATACGAGCCATAATTCCTCCTGAAGATGTCAGAAATCAGTGCCAGATACGAGAATATTCTAAAATCTCGCATCTGGCTTGGGTTAGCTATTTCCCGGTAAAAGTGGAAACTCCTTTGGTAAGGTAAGAGCTAATACCTGTCTTGGCATCGTCGCTCTGGAAAAGCTGCTGCTGTAACTCCCGCTCTAAAGAGAGGCTTTCGGAGAAACTCATCTCCGAGCCGCTCTGCACGCTGCGTTTAATCAGGCCAACCGCTTTGCTGGCCTTGTTGGGTGGGCAGAACTGGCGAGCATAGTCCATAATCTGTTCCCACCAATCGGTAGGGTTGCCCTCGAAAATATAGTTAATCAGGTTCAGTTCGAGGGCTTCCTCAAACGAAATATTGCGGCCTTCGACCATCAGCTCAATCGCCTTGTTTTTGGGGAGCGCCCGCGCCATGCGCTGAGTGCCGCCGGTGCCAGGGAGTACTCCCAGTCCGACTTCGGGCAAGCCTACCCGCCCGGCATCCTTGCGAGCTATCCTTATATCGCAAGCCAGGGCAATTTCCAGCCCCCCGCCGACGGTATGGCCGTTCAGGGCGGCAATCACCAGTTTAGGGGTTTGTTCCAACCGGCTCAGGGTTTCGTTGGCGTGCAAACAGAAGTAATACTTAAAGCGGGGCGTGACCCGTTGCAACATGGCAATATCCGCTCCGGCGCTAAAGAATTTGTCGCCCTTGCCGCGAATTACGATCACATGGGCGCTATCGTCGAAGCGGGCATTGATAATCGCTTCGTCCAGGTCGCGCATCATTTCGTAAGAGTAGGTGTTAGCCGGGTGGTTGTTGAGTTCCAGGATTGCCAACCCGTCCTCGACCCGGTACTCTACCAACTTGCCGGGGGCGATTTCGGTCTGCTCGGTTTCAGGTAGCATCGCTTCAATAGTCATTTGGGTATCCTCCTTGATTATTCCAGCCATAATTTGAACGATTGGTAGAATTTTAGCAAGATTTGAGCTAATTGTCAAGGCTTTTTTGGTTCGATTTTTCTACCACTTGTTCAATTAGAGCTTAATTCACTAGACCGGGTGGGTTATTTTGGGGGATTGCCCGCCCATTCGCGGCTCAGAATCGCGTATAATTTCACGTCATCGAAACGATTTCGGACAAAAGTGGCCTCCCGTTTGACACCTTCGTATTGCATACCGAGTTTTTCCAGAATATGAATTGAAGCCGAATTCTCCGAAAGCACATTGGCCTCAATCCGGTGTAGTCCCAGCGCCCCAAATCCAAAAGCCATGATCACCTGGGCCGCTTCGGTCATGTAGCCCTTTCCCCAATAGCGGCGGTTCAAGGCGTAACCGAGTTCGGCCCGGTAGTTGCGCGGGCTATAGCGCCCCAGTCCGGCCCGCCCAATCATCTTTGCTTCGGCCTTGAGGACAATCGCCCAATCTACCAGTTCGCCTTTGGCATAGTTTCGCAGGGTTTCTTCGAGGTCGGCCCGGCTGTCTTCGATGGTGTGAAAGGGCAGCCACATGCCCAGCCCCGCTAGTTCCGGGTCTACCGCGTATTCAAACATATCCTCGGCATCTTCCAGGTGGAGTTTGCGTAAAAGTAACCGCTCGGTTTCCAGAGCGGGCAAATCGAGCAGAATTTTATCCAGCTCGGCGGGATTTTGGCTATTGGACAAGGTAAACTCCTTATCGAAAATCTGAAATCTAAAATCGAAAACCCTTCTGACCTTTGATATATGATTTTCGATTTTCGACCCTAAAATATGAGTTGTCCGATGACGATGGCACTATTCCAGGCGGCGTGTCCGGCAAAAGCGGGCAAGATTGAGCCGCTTTTGAGGCGGACAGTGGCATAGAGTACACCGCCGATAAACAGGGCTACCAGAAATATGAGGCTCGAACCCAGGTGAGCCAGCGAAAACGCCAAAGCCGTTAGGCTTACCGCAATCGGCTGAATCGGCCAGTTCCATCGGGCTATCAGAGGCGGCAAACGGTATAGTAGCCAGGCCAGCAACAGCCCCCGAAAGATGATTTCCTCGATGAACGGGGCAGCCAGGGCTATTCCCAGACTGCCAATTATCAGGAGTACAGGGTCATTGGGGAGTGGGATAACGCGAGGTCGTCCGGCCTGATAGAGGGCGACTGCCAACCCTAGTCCACCCAATCCTATCGCCAGCAGTGCCGCCAGCTTTTGGCCCGCCCAAATCAGGCCGATTTCACGGCGGAATTGGGGGTTGCGCCCCGCGAAAAACCCTAGACCTACCAGAAATATTAGATAAATCAGGCCAATTGAGCCATAAAATATCACGGGAGAATTGCGGGTGGGACGACCTAACCAGGCCAGTACGCCCCCTCGTAAGCCATATAGCCCGCCTACCAACCCCAGCAAGAGCGTCGCTTGGTGACTACTTACTAGCCAGGTAATCAGCCAAACCCGGATAGCACTAAATAATCGCCGAGAATGTGGGCGGGCCGCCATAACTTCGCCTTCAGCCGGAGTCATATTCAAGTCGGGTTCACGTGTCTTCATTTGGCATTATTAGTAGTTAAATGTCGGGTTGACGCGGGCTTATTTTGCTGTTATTCTTTTAATCAAGCGTTAAGGTTTAGCAAATTAAATTTCGACTTTAGAGGTATTATTACGATGAAACTTTTCTTTCAACTTCACGCCTGGTTTATTACCTTGTTCTTGGATGGTTCGGACTCGGACTCCGGCGGTTCAGATTCGGGCGGCTCAGACTCCGATTCATCAGGCGGTTCTGATTCGGGCGATAGCTCGGACGGCAGCGATAGCACCAACAATACCCAGCCAACGCAGGTTCGACCTCGTGCTACCAACCCGGACGAATTGTTGCCGAAAGACTTTGGGGATATTCCGCCGCCATAATCTTATTATTTCACCACCCGCAGATGATTGCGCGACTTACCGGCGGTTTTAGTCGGGCCGTTGCTGGAGACGATTTCAAGGGGAGCAGGGTGGCGTTGTTGCCACTGTTGCTCTAACTCCTCAAACTCGGCTTCCTCTTCTTCGATACTATCAGCGTGCATAGCCGGAGCGAGGGCGTGTAGTCGGGCAGCTTCGGCAACGACTTGTTCTTCCTCGACTTGAGGGGCGGGCAAGGCCGTTGGAGGAATCTCGCGGAACTCGCCTTCCTCAATTTTACCGATAAGTTCGGCGGCATCCAGAATGGTATAGCGGTAGCCCTGTTCGGTCAGGAAAAGCTGGCGATTGGCGGCAAAGTCCTGGTCTTTGGTATCGCGGGTGACGATTGAGTAGAAGAAGGCTGGTTGTCCGTCCGACTTGGGCCGCAAAATCCGGCCCAGGCGCTGGGCCTCTTCTTGGCGCGACCCGAACAGCCCGGAAACCTGAATAGCAACATTGGCATCGGGCAGGTCAATCGCAAAGTTCGCCACCCGGCTTACTACCAGCAACTTTATTTCCCCGCTTCGGAATTGGGCGTAGAGCTTGGCCCGCTCGATGTTCGAGGTTTTGCCGGTAATCAAGGGAGCATTGAGAATCGCAGCGACGCGCTCCAACTGCTCGATATACTGCCCGATGACCAATACATGGTCGTCGCGGTGTTGTTCTAGCACCTTGAGCATCACCTCGTATTTGCGGCTGTTGGTCGCCGCCAACCGATATTTAACCCGGTTGTCGTCTTCCAGGACATATTCCATGCGCTCGGCGGGGGGCAACTCGACCCGCACCTCGTAGCAGTCGGCGGTGGCAATCCAGCCCTGTTCTTCCAAATCCTTCCAGGGCATATCGTACTTTTTAGGGCCAATCAGCGAAAATACATCGCTTTCCCGCCCGTCCTCGCGTACCAGGGTCGCGGTCAGACCCAGGCGGCGTTTGGCCTGGATTTCGGCAGTGACCCGAAAGACCGGAGCGGGCAGCAGGTGTACCTCGTCGTAGATAATCAAGCCCCAATCGTGGGCCGTGAACAGCTGTAAATGGGGAAATTCGCCGATTTCGCCGGTTTCTTCGTTCACTCGGAAGGGCCGATAGGTAATTACCTGATAGGTGCTGACGGTGATAGGCTTGATGTCTTTGCGCTCACCGGTATATTCACCTATCTGGTCGGCGGTGATAGTAGTCTTATCCAGAATTTCGGTAATCCACTGCCGGACGGCTATCGTGCTGGGGGTGAGAATCAGGGTCTGACACTGCAATTTTTCGATAACGCCCATGCCGACGACGGTTTTGCCCGCCCCGCACGGCAGCACGACCACCCCGCTTCCACCGCTATAGCTTCCCTCGGCATAAAACGCGCCCACCGAGTCGGCTTGATAGTCGCGCAGACCGAAGGCCCGTCCGCCCAGGGTGGGGTCGCGGAGTTCGATTTCGAGGGCCGCGCCATCGGTATAGCCCGCCAGGTCTTCCGCCGGATAGCCAAACAGCACCAGCGATTGTTTGATAAAACCGCGTTTGGCAGGGTCTACCTGCAAGGTATTGGCATCCAGCCGCTTGAGAATATGGGGTTGTAGATGCTTATGGCGCTCAACCTCGACTAGCAGCAGTTTATCCTGGCTCTTGAGAACCATGTTGCCGTCTTCGATAAGCAACTTGATGCGCCCATAGCGCGAAATATAATCCTTGATGTCAGTACTGATATTGCCGGGAATGGGGAATTTGCTAAAGCGACCCAGCGCCTCAACGATGTGTTCGGCGTTGACTCCGGCGGCGGCGGCGTTCCACAGCGACAAGGGCGTAACCCGGTAGGTATGAATATATTCCGGGCTTTTTTCCAACTCGGCGAAACGACTCAATTCGTCGCGGGCCGCTTCGTAGAGCGGGTTATTTACTTCGAGCAGTACCGATTTATCGCTCTGGATAATCAGGGGATTCGCAGGGTTATAACTCATAGTTCCTTCCAAAATTCTAAACCAAACCGGCTTTACAGTTTGAGTTGGATGGTAGGGCGCACCGCGGTGCGCCCTTACTCAACAATCCAGGCCCATAGCGGTGCGACCTCACTCTAATTATTCCCAAAGTGCAAAGCGGTTGGCTAGTAAAAAGTCATCTCAAACAGGGTTTTTAGCGACAATCTAAAGCCGGGAATTATATTTTCCCCGTCAAGCTCATCGTTGCCGGTTAGTTCAATCGGGTTATCGGTAGTATCGGGATGATAGACATAAACGGTTTTACTACGCGGATTGATGGCCCAAATTAGCTGTACCCCACTATTTTGGTATAGCTGGATTTTGTCGCGGGCATCCTGACGATGATTTTTGGTATCCAAATCGCTGTTCGACCAGATTTCAACCGCCAGGTCGGGTACTATCGGGACGGAACTATCACTTTCTGCTGGCACTCGATCTGTAATCATAAAAGCTATATCCGGCGCACGGGTATTATTTTCATTAAATTCAAAATCGGTATCTACCCACAATTTACCTAATTGTTTGGGCCGGACATAGGCTCGAAGCACTGAATACAATTCAAGTCCAAGCGAGTTGTGCTTATCGCTGGTCGAAGGTGCCGTGACGACTCTTCCTTCTACTAATTCATAGTGTCCATCGTCCGGTAAATCCAGCCGGGCAAATTCCGCGCTGGTATATTTGCGGTTGAGGTCAATTAGCAATTGGGTCATAATTCGCGTTCCTTTTGCCAAGCAGTTTCAAGCAATTCCAGTCTTAATTTTACCCTATGGGTCAAGCACAGGCGACTCAAACTGATACTATTCGATTTCAAATAAAGTTTTAAGCGATAGCATAAAGCCGGAAATCAGGTTCTCACCATCAAGCTCATCGCCGATTTGCAGTTCACTTGGGTTATCGGTAGTATCGGAATGATAGATATATACAGTCTGGCTACGGGGATTGATAGCCCAAATCAGGCGGACACCTTTATCTTGATAGAGCTGGATTTTAGCGCGAGCATCCTGACGATGCTTTTGAGTATCAAGGTCGCTGTCCGACCAGATTTCAATTGCCAAATCGGGGACGACCTTGACCGCGCCTTTGCTTATCGGCGGTACGCGCTCGGCAACTACAAAAGCTATATCGGGTCTACGAGTGTTCTCAGGGTCTAGCACAAAATCGGTCTCATACCACACTTTACCCGCTTTTTGAGTACTAGAATAAACCCACATCGTCGAAAATAGCTTTCCACCAATGGTATTATGCTCATCCCCCGCCGAAGGAGCCATAACGATGTTACCCCCTATCAACTCATAACGGTTATCATCGGGTAAATCCAGCTCCTCAAATTCGGCGCTGCTATATTTTCGGCCCAGGTCAACTAGCAGTTGGGTCATGCTTTGTGTTCCTCATCCCAAACGGTCTTAGCCAATACCGCCTCAATTTTACCCTATGGGTCAAGTAGCAGTGGTCGGTGGTCAGTAGGGTAGTTTTAAGTTTTGAGTTTTGAGTTTTGAGTTAAACTGTTGAATACTGATCTTATTACTCAGTCCTGTATTTTACTGACCACTGACCACTGACCACCGACGACTGCTAGTCCCGATGCCGTATCTCGTAATTGGGGGCTTCTTTAGTAATAACTACATCGTGGGGGTGGCTTTCGCGCAGGCTTGCTCCGGTGATACGCATGAATTTAGCTTTTTGCAATTGGGTAATATTTCCCGCTCCGACATATCCCATGCCGCTCCGTAGCCCGCCACAAATCTGGAAGACCAGGTTACGTAGCGAACCTTTGTAGGGTACGCGGCCTTCGATACCTTCCGGTACGAGCTTCACGCTGTCCTTTACTTCGTCCTGGTGATAACGCTCGCGTGCGCCTTCCCCCGCTTTCATCGCCCCAAGCGAACCCATGCCACGATATTCCTTGAAATTCTCGCCCTTGAACAGTACCACTTCGCCCGGACTTTCCTCTACCCCGGCAAAGAGCGAGCCAATCATAACCGAGCTTGCCCCCGCCGCCAGTGCTTTGGTCACATCGCCGCTATATTTAATCCCGCCATCGGCGATAATCGGAATACCGTATTTTGCTCCGATTTCGGCAGCTTGCATTATCGCAGTCAGTTGTGGCACGCCGATGCCGGTCACGACACGGGTGGTGCAAATCGAACCCGGCCCGACCCCAATACGGACGGCATCCGCCCCAGCTCGAATAAGGGCTTCCGCGCCTTCGGCAGTCGCCACATTGCCCGCGACTAGGGCGACATGGGGATATTTCTCCTTGAGCTGTGATACCGCCTTTTGGACGGTCAGGGCATGACCATGTGAGCTATCCATCACCAGCACATCTACGTTATGGCGTACCAGTTCCGCCGTCCGTTCCATCATATCACGGGCAACCCCAATCGCCGCTCCGACCCGTAAGCGCCCTAGCTGGTCTTTGGCAGCGTTGGGATACTTTATCCGCTTCTGGATGTCCTTGACCGTGATAAGCCCCTTGAGATTGCCGTCTTCATCTACGATGGGCAATTTCTCAATGCGGTACTGATGTAAAATCTTTTTGGCCTCGTCCAAAGTCGTGCCAACCGGAACTGTCACCACATTTTTGCTGGTCATCAGCTCCGACACCGAGCGGCTTTCGTCGTTCTCAAAGCGAATATCGCGGTTAGTGAGAATACCGACCAGCTTGCCCCCTGCCAGACCATCCGCTGTGACCGGGATACCGCTAATGTGGTATTTTTCCATCAGCCGCAAGGCTTCGTTCAGGCGGCTATCGGGTTTGAGGGTAATCGGGTCTAAAATCATGCCAGATTCCGAGCGTTTAACCTTGTCCACTTCGTCGGCCTGATGCGAAATCGAAAGATTGCGGTGAATAATTCCCAAACCACCTTCCTGGGCCAGTGCGATAGCTAGTCGGGCCTCAGTCACGGTGTCCATCGGCGAGGAAACCAGTGGAATATTCAGGCGAATAGTGCGGGTGAAATCAGTAGCGAGGTCTACCTCCGCCGGAATGACACTGGACTCGGCAGGCAAAAGTAGCACATCGTCAAAAGTGAGACCTTCCTCCACAAAACGGTCATTAATAGACATTACAAACCCCTTTCAGGGGGCTACCGAACAAAGTCGCCCCTGTACTTCAAAACAAATCTACTTCTTACGAAAAGTGGTCAGTGGTCAGTGGTCAGTGGTCAGTAGAATACAAGACGGAAGACGGAAGACGGAAGAGATTTACGATTTACGATTAGCGAACTCCATTCCGTCTTCCAAACCTCAGCCCTCAGTCCTGAATTCTCCCTGTTCCCTTTTATCCTGCCCGTTCTGTCTATCCCTGTTAAAATTCCCTGACCCTGACCACCGAAAAAGCCCAATTTGTAAAATGAGCGTCCGGTGACTCGCATTGCGAGGCCGACGCTCAAATTATTCTATATTTATACTACTATTTTACTCCACCCTAAACTATCGTGCAACCCCGGCGGGGGTCGGGGGTCAAAAATCTAAAATCGAGGGTCGAAGGTCAGAAAATGCAGGACTGAGGGCTGAATTTCCCCTGACCCCTACCCATACTGCTCCCAATCGTCCAAATCGGCTTGCCAGTCGGGGGCTTCGGCAGGCGGGAGGCCGGTGGCAATTTCGAGGCCGATTTGATGGTCGTGCAGGTCGGAATTGGCGCTCCATTCGATTGCCGGGCCAAAGATGATATGCCAGCGTTTTTCCTCGGTGGCCCACCACATTGAGACTGGCAAAACCGGGCCGCCCAACTTCGCCAGCCAGCGACCTGCGCCGGGTCGGATTTCCCGAAAACTGGCATAGCCCCGTCCTTCCGGGAAAACGATAGTCGGTTGCTGACGGGCGCGGGTTTTCCACTCGCGCAGAGCCTCTATACTGACTTTGGCGGTATCCTGGCTCATCGGCAAGCGCAAGGTATTGTGTTGCCAGCGTTCCCAGACGAGATTGATAGCCCGGCGCAAGTATGGCACAATTTTGCGAACCCACCAGGGTTTGCTCTCTAGCCGGGCTTCCCGATAGCCTACAATAACGAGCCAGTCTGCCGCCAGGTCAGGCCGCTTTTCGAGAGTGGCATGGTGCAAACTTGCCAGCAAACGAGGGGTCCAGCGTCGCAGAGTATGGTTGACCGCCAGGGTAAATACCCCACTTTCCGGCAGATTTTCCAGGCCCTCGGTCACAAAATCGTCGCGCATCTCGCGGCTCAATGATTGCAAGTCGCGGTGGGTGAGGGTTTGCCAGACCAGGATTGCCCAGAAACGCAAGCGCGGCGCACCCCGCTCCGACCTGTTACGGGCCGAGCGGGGGATGCGGTCAGGCTTAGAAGCGTCTTCGGCGAGGGATTTGCTGGTAGTCGTTGGGGTCGTAGTAGGGTCTACCGTAGCCGCGTCGGTAGGCCCGGCGACCCCGGCGATTGCCATTACCCGAACTTGAGTCCAGCGAACTATAAACACTGGAAGCTGAAGAAAATTCGTCACTGCTACCGCTACTTTCATCGCTTAATCCACTACCGCTACTTTCACTCCCAATACTATCACTATCCTCGTCGGCACTGCTGAAAGTTGTCATCAGCAGTAGAAACACTTGCTGTTGGATTTTTACAAACACATTTCGCTCCTATCATGGTTATTATTTTATCTTAAACTCACTCGCCCACTTACCATAGCATAGAATATACCTAAATTTCCCAAAAAAGTTTCATTCTCAGGATTTTGGGTATTCTCCCGCTTGCAGCATCCCAAAAGAGTTGCCTTATATGTTTGAAACATTTGAGGCAAAAAAGTTTCAAAAAAGAAAGTTTGCAGGCTTTGGTCATCTTCGGCGGTGTGTTAGTCACCAAAGATTGCATTTGAAGCCAAAAAGATATAAACTTTATATTAACTGGAACCTAACCAGAATGTTTAATTTCAAGCGGTTTAAGGAGGGAGCTATATGGCAGCGTTGCAAGAAGCGGTAATCGTCAGTGCGGTCCGAACCGCCATTGGAGTTTTCGGGGGAGGATTAGCCGAGGTTACGGCGGTAAAATTGGGTGAGATTGCGATTAAGGCCGCCCTGGAGCGGGCCGACCTCAAGCCGGAGCAAGTGGATGAAGTCATAATGGGCAACGTCTTACAGGCCGGGTTGGGTCAGAATCCCGCCCGCCAATCGGCGATTAATGCCGGTTTGCCGGTCAGCGTCCCGGCTATAACGATTAATCGGGTCTGCGGGAGCGGCCTTAACGCCGTAATGATGGCGGCTCAGGCGGTGCAGTTGGGCGACTCGGAAGTGGTGGTAGCAGGCGGGATGGAAAGCATGAGCCGCGCTCCCTATCTGCTGGAAAAAGCTCGGTTTGGTTATCGCATGGGCGATGGTCAACTAATAGATGTGATGATTCGGGATGGGCTATGGGATGCTTTCAACAATATTCATATGGGCATGACCGCTGAAAATATTTGCACCCAATACCAGCTTACCCGCGACGAACTTGACCAGTTTGCTTACGAAAGCCAGCAGAAGGCCGCTAAAGCTCTGGAAGCCGGGACTTTCCGCAGCGAAATCGTGCCAGTCGAAATTCCTGGCAAAAAAGGCTCGACTTTCTTCGAGAAGGACGAGCAACCCCGCACCGACACCAGCCTTGAGACCCTGGCTAAATTGCGCCCGGCCTTCAAGCCGGAGGGCGGGATGGTGACGGCGGGCAATGCTTCCGGCCTCAACGATGGCGGGGCAGCGGTAGTGGTGATGAGTAGAAGCAAGGCCGAAGAATTGGGCCTCAAGCCGATAGCAGTCATTCGAGGCTATGCCGCCGCCGGAGTCGACCCACGCATTATGGGGATGGGGCCAGTTCCTGCCAGCAAAAAGGCTTTGGCGAAAGCCGAGCTAAAAGTTGCCGACCTCGATTTGGTGGAAGCTAACGAAGCATTTGCCGCTCAATCAGTCGCGGTAGGTCGAGAATTGGGCTTTGACCGCGCCAAACTGAACGTGAACGGCGGAGCTATCGCCCTGGGCCACCCGATTGGGGCAAGCGGGACACGGGTGCTGGTCACATTGCTATACGAGTTGCAGCGTCGTCAGGCCCGCTATGGGCTGGCAACCTTATGTATTGGCGGCGGTCAGGGGGTGGCCCTGGTAGTCGAGCGAGCTTAATTACCCGCTTTTTCATTAATATCGGCCTGGACAACCGCCAAAGTAACCGTTACTTTGGCGACCAGCTTTTCCTGCCCGCTATTTTGGGCGAACACCTCCGACTCGGCTATTATCAGGGTTCGCCCGGCCCGCAACACCGCTGCTTTGCACCGCAGGCTTTCGCCTACTGCCGGGCGCAACAAATTGATTTTAAACTCTACTGTCAGCACCGTTTCACCCGCTTTTAGCATGGTAGTAGCCGCACCCCCGGCGGTATGGTCGGCCATAGTCGCTTGAACTCCGGCGTGAATAAAGGTATGGTGCTGATAATGGCGCGGGGTAATCGTCAGCCGGGACTCACACCATCCCGGCCCGATAGCCACTAGCTTAATGCCCAACTCAGTAATAAACCCGGCTTTCTCAAAGATAGCTTGAATTTCGGCCTGCCGACTGGGGTCTAGTTCAGAATCCTGCTTGCTCATTTATCCGTTGCTCCTGACCCAATTCTAGCTTAAGATTTATATATCGCAAATTGCCAAAGCTACTTATTTTTGGTAGCATTTGCAATAATTTAACAGTGGTCAGTAGCTAGTGGTCAGTGGTCAGTAAGCCAGTTTTGAGTTAATGCCAATCTCTAGCCGGATTTGCTCAACACTGACCATTGTATTTTCTGACCACTGACCACTGACCACTTTTACAAGGAGAAATTATGAGCGAGCAAGAAAACCACTCAGTCGGCAACTACGAGCAGGGAATTGAAACCATGCATCGGCTGTGGGGCGAAGAAATGACCGAGCGGCTACGAAATATCTGGAAGACCGCTAACCCAGATGTCGAGCGTTACATCACCGCGTTTGCCCTGGGCGATATTTGGTCGAGGCCGACCCTCGACCTCAAGACCCGCAGTCTGATTTGTCTGGCAGCGTCAGTAGCCCTGGAACGCGAGAGTCAGATTAAACTGCACGCTCACGGGGCGTTGCACAGTGGTGCAACCCCCGCCGAAGTCACCGAAACCGTCCTGCAACTAATGATTTATGCCAGCTTTGCGGCGGCGTGGCAGGCGATGGTGCTGGTTAGCCAGGTTATCGCCGAATTCGAGGCCGGAAAAACGGCTTAGCAATGGTCAGTGGTCAATAAGAAAGTTTTGGGTGCTAGTTTTGAGTTTAAATGCCACCCTCTAACCGGATTTATTCAGCACTCAACACTATATTTACTGACCACTTTTAACCCACTCCAAAAAGTTGCCGGACGTTTTCGCCGGTCTGCCGGGCCACTTCGTCATAAGTAATAGCTTTGAGGTCGGCGATGCGCTCGGCTACTAGGCGGACGTGGGCCGGTTCGTTACGGCGACCCCGAAAGGGATGCGGCGTTAAAAAAGGGCAGTCGGTTTCGACCAATAAGCGTTCCAGGGGGACGGCGCGGGCGACGGCGTGGCGGTCAAAAGCTTTGGCGAAAGTTACTGGCCCGGCAAGAGAGATAAAGACTTTTGGCCCCAGCGCCATACACTCTTCGGCCTCCTCGACTGTACCGCTAAAGCAGTGCATCATTACCTTCATATTTTGCCCGTGCTGTTGCATCAGAGCCAACAGGTCGGGCATGGCATCGCGGCAATGAATTACCAATGGCAATTCTAGCTGGCGGGCCAATTCGATTTGGCGAATAAAATATGTTTTCTGGGTTTGGGGCGGAACGTCATCATGGTAGTAGTCGAGACCGGTTTCGCCCAGCCCGACCACCAGTTCCCGATTAGCCTCGATTAGGTTGACCAGATAACTCAGGGCCGCATCGGGGTCGTCGGCCCGTAGAATATCGTTAGGATGTAGCCCCAGCGCCAGAAAAATATAGTCGGGGTACTGGCGGGCCAACGCTACCGAACTTTCCCAGCGCGGCGGGTCAATCCCTACATTGATAATTCGCCCTACCCCGGCTTCTTTGGCCCTGGCGATGGTTTCGGCCTGGTCTGCGGCAAATTGTTCCAGGTCTAAATGAGCGTGTGCGTCAATCAGCATATCGTGTCTTTCTAGCAATGGTCAGTGGTGAGGGGATTTACCCCCAAAGGGGGCGAGGCCGCGATTAGGGAAATCCGTCTTCCGTCTTGCGTCTTTCAAACCTCAGTCCTCAGTCCTCAGTCCTGCTTTCCGCCGTCCCCTAAATATAATTTCTTTTCAGCGATAAATTCCGCGACCTCATCCGGCAGCAGATATTTGACCGGAGCGCCCTGGGCAATTCGCGCTCTCAGTTCGTTGGAAGCGATTTCGACCATTGGCATATCGAGGGTTATCAATCGTTCCCGGATTTTGATTTCCGGCAACCCGGCTTGCAGCTTGTCCAGCGGCAGGCTATAGCCGGGACGACCAGCCACTACCATTCGGGCCAGGGTCAGCACCTTTTCCGGCTGATACCAGCTTAATAATTCGGCGGCGGAATCTGCCCCGACGATAAAGAAAAGCTCGGTCTTTGGGCCATAAAGCTCGCTCAGTTCCGCCAGGGTATTGGAGGTATACGAAAAACCTTCCCGCTCGATTTCGATAGTCGAAACCTCAAAAAGCGGGTTATCGGCTGTCGCCAGTCGCACCATTTCCAGTCGGCATTCGGCGGGCGCAACTTCGTGCGATTGTTTGTGGGGCGGGTCGCCAGTGGGAATAAAAAGCACCCGTGCCAGGCCCAATTGCCAGGCGGCTTCCTGAGCTACTAGCAGATGCCCATTATGAATCGGGTCGAATGTTCCGCCCATTAAACCCAGTTTCAAGGTTCATTCCTATCTTTTTAACAAGGTCGAAAATCGAAAATCGAAAATCGAAAATTGGAGAAATATAGGATTGAGGAATAAGAAAATCGGGTCAGGACTTGGTATTTTAACTCAAACCTCAAGACTTAAACCTCAAAACTTTCTGA
>JBBRSG010000029.1:0-51984 GCA_038245615.1 Chloroflexia bacterium
CTGGAAGAAGCCGCCGAGGTAGATGGCGCAACTCCTTTCCGGGCTTTCTGGCAGGTGATTATGCCCCTGGCCGCTCCAGGGATTACGACTGCCGGAATTTTAATTTTTATTAACGCCTGGAATGAATTCTTGTTCGCCCGCACTTTTATGAGTACCAACAAAACTGCCCCCGTCGCCATTCAGAGTTTCGCCGGAGCGAGTGAATTTTCAGTTCCCTGGGGCGACATTAGCGCCGGGGCCGTCGTTGTAACTTTACCCCTAATCGCGCTGGTCATTATCTTCCAGCGCCGGATTATTTCGGGTCTGACCAGTGGCGCGGTCAAGGGCTAGTATTAAGGAGAGTTTATAATGGCAGAGCCTGAACTTACCGATTTCGATAAGCGTCCGGCTATTCCAGTCGGTCAATATGACGGGCTAATCCCGATAATTCAACCGGGTTACGAGCTTATGTTTCAGATAGTTCTGGCCTTATTACAAACCGCGTTACCGCAAGATGGTGCTAAACTTCTGGTGGTTGGGGTCGGAACAGGCAAAGAGTTGCTAACTTTTGGGGAAGCCAACCCCAACTGGCAATTGCTGGGAGTTGACCCGTCTAATGACATGCTGGAAATCGCCCGCCAGAAACTGACCGCCCCCAGTCTGGCTGAAAGAGTGAGCTTGCATCAAGGCTTCGTTCACGAACTGCCCCAGGTGGCAGAATACGATGCGGCGACCTGCATTCTGGTTCATCATTTTCTGGCGGATGACGGCGCGAAACAGGCTTTACTCGATAGTATTGCGGTTCGCCTCAAACCGGGCGGGTGCTTTATTCTGGTAGACCTGTATGCCGATAAATCTTCCGCCGATTTTGAATTACTCTTGACCGCCTTGATAAAACATTACCAAAATGTGAACATTCCAGCGGCGGGTATCCAGAATTTTCGAGAAACCACGCTACCCAAATTGATGAAGCTGGTACCTGCCGCCCGCCTCGAACAGTTAATGCAACAGGCTGGTTTTGAAAAATCTGTCCAGTTCTTTAGCGCCTTTCTAACCGGTGGGTGGGTAGCTTTTAAAAAATAGTAAGTGATAAGAGTTAGGTTTGAGATGATTTTCTAATTTGAAGATAATGGGCTAAATCCCAAAACGGAGTATGGTTATATTTGAAAAATTTACGGCGTAAATTTTTCAAATATAACTCTTCCGGGGCTAAGACGATTTGCCAGAGAAAATCCTAATTAAAACATGAAAGGTTCTTTATAAAGATGGCAGCGCGGCGTTTGAGAGTAGCGGTAATCGGGGCGGGCGATATGGGGTTGCGACATGCCCAGGGCTGGCAAGCTCTCGCTAAAACCACCGATGGGGCAATTGAAGGCGAATTGGTCGCTTTAGTAGACGATATGCCGGGCCGTCTTGAAGCTACCCGCCAGCAATTTGGACTTTCCAGTGCGGCCCTCTTTAGCGAGTACAAGGCGGCGATTTCCCACACTCGGCCCGATGTGGTTTCGGTCTGCGTGCCGACGGCCTTTCACGTCCCGGTTGGTCTGGAAGCCATCAAGTTCGGGTCGCACGTCCTGATTGAAAAGCCGCTCTCGTTGAGCCTGGAACAATCGGAGGCTATCATTGCGGCGGCGGAGCGCAAAGGGGTAATCCTGGCAGTCGGCTTTATGTTGCGATATGCCCCCGCAGTGCAGCAGCTAAAAAGCTGGGTCGAGGCCGGTAAACTGGGCGGGCCACTTTTCTGGGCCGCCGAGAATTTTATGGAAGTACGCCCCAAAATCTTGATGCACCATAAAGGGATAAACGGCGGGCCATTGGTAGACTACTGGTGTCATCATTTCGACCTTTGGAGCTGGATATTCGATAGTCAGCCGGTATCGGTGGCAGGCTACGGTGCGATTTTCGCCCAGGGCAAAGCCGAGGTCGCCAATCTCGGCGAACTGGCGATAGATACGGCGGGAGTAATTGTGCGCTATGCTAACGGCGCGATTGGGCAACTCAGCACCAGTTGGGGGCTACCACGTGGCTTGAGCCTGGGAATGCTTTCCAGCGACCGTCTGGTTGGGCCAAATGGGATTGTGGTCGGTGACATCCGCAAAACCATGAACTTGCATGCGCTTGGAAAAGATGGGCGCGAATTGTTGGAACAGAGCCAGAATACTCATAGCAACTTCTGGCAGGATGAAATTACTGCCCTGGCTCGCACTATTGCTGAAGGCGGGCAGCCTCTGGCTGGAGGTCGGCAGGGCCGGGACGCTCTGGCTCTTTCGCTGGCGGCGCTAGAGGCCGTCGAGACTGGCAAAACCGTAAATCTTTAGTGCTGGGATAGACAGGACAAAGTTTGTGGCAGCTACAGTAATCGTAAATCTTGGTTTGGTAGGGGTAGGCCGCTGGGGACAGCAGCATTACAATGCGATTCAGAAGGCCGCCGGGGTGCGCTTGGTAGCAACCTGTGCCAGTTCCGCCGAAAGCGCGGCGAAGGTTCAAGCCGAATGGGGTTTGCCTTGTGATACCGATTATGAGGCGTTTCTGGCCCGGCCTGAAATTGAGGCGGTAATTATCGCTTCGCCCAATGCCCAGCATTACCGAATGGCGCATCAGGCTCTGTCTGCTGGAAAACATGTGCTGGTCGAAAAACCAATGTCGTTCAGCCGGCAGGAATGTGACAATTTGATTGCGCTGGCCGCCGAAAAAGGGCTAACTCTGTTTCCCGGTCACGAATTTCGCCTTTTCAGCCTATGGGGACGGTTCAAGCAATTGCTGGATGAGGGTGCAATCGGGCAACCGCGTTTTGGTTCGGTAGACCTGCGACGCTATCCCTATTCCAGCGGTTCGGGCGGTTGGCGTCGCGACCCGGCCCAGGTGGGAGATTGGCTGTTGGAAGAGCCAATTCATTATTTTGACCTGATGACCTGGTACATGGCTAAGAATGAGGCTAAACCGACCCGACTCTATGCCAGCGCCAGCGCCAGTAGCCCGGAACGCGCCGCCTGGCACGAAAATTTCTCGGCGCTGCTCACTTTCGAGGATGGGGCGTATGTCAATATTACGCGGACCGTCGCTTCGTTTCAGTTTCGGTTGCAGATTCGCTTTACCGGCAGTCTGGGGACGCTCGAAGGTAGTTGGAGCGCCGCCACTGACCGCAGCCCCGACCCGGTGGCTCGGCTGACTCTATTTCATTTTGGGGACGAAGCACCCCAGGAAATCGAAGTGAGCCAGCAGACCGGCCATGCTTATGACTTGTACCGTGAAATTGAGGCTTTCGCGGCGGCTATCGGCGGTGAACCGGCCATAATCGCCGGGCTGGATGGTCGCCGGGCGGTTTATCTGTGTCAGGCTGCCGCTGAGTCGCTACAAGCTGGCAAGCCGATTGAGTTAGTAGATTGGAAGTAAGCTAAAGTCCCAAGCACTTCGTTTCGCAAAAGAGTACGGAACTGGTTTGGTAGGGGCAATCGCTTGTGGTTGCCCTGCGGCCCGCAGGCCGCTAATAATGAACGATTAGCTATCGTTAGCCCTTTAGCTTATAGCAAGCGGATAAGCTAAAGAGCGAAATAGTGGTAGAAGTTCGGTAGGTAGCCGCCAAAGGCGGCAGGGCAACCACGAGGCATTGCCCCTACAAATGCCTACTTTTTCTAGGAATTGCAGTACTAAGATTATTTGGGAAAGCGCGAATGACATTACTAGCGGCCCAACTAAAGATTGAAGATAGCCCGGAAGCTTACGAAGCGTTTCTGGCGGTCAGCGATCCGCGCTTACGTCGGCAACGGGGAGTTTATTATACCCCGTCGTCGGTGGTCGAATATATTTTGGGCAGCCTGGATTATTTGCTCAAAACCGAGTTTGGGCTTGAGGATGGCCTGGCCGGGGAGATCCAGATTGTAGACCCGGCGATGGGAACTGGTATCTTTCTGCGGCAGGTAATATCGCGGGTTCAGGAAACTTTTAGGCTTAGTAATGTCAACAGTGATAGTGAAAACAGCGATGCAGAATGGCAACATTATGTAACGGGGCAATTGTTACCGCGTCTGAACGGCTATGAGGTCTTGCCCGAAGCCGGGCGGATTGCGGAATGGGCCTTACGTCACCAATTGTCGGAAAGCGGCTATGTGTTCCAGCCGGGCGAAAGCTTGAATATTCATTTGGAGAATGCCCTGGAAGTCGGATTGGCCCAGATTCAGGTGGGCCGAAGGCTGGTAGTAGTAGGCAATCCGCCCTGGGCCGGAGTGTCGGCGAACATGGCAGGACAGCATACCAGTCCAATCGAAGCCTATAAGCAGGTGGACGGCGAACCCTTGCACGAGCGCAAACACTGGCTACAGGACGATTATGTAAAATTCTTCCGGTTCGGGCAGCAAGCGATTGAGCGGGCCGGAGAGGGTATTTTGGTTTTTGTCGCCAATCACGGCTATCTGGATAATCCGACCTTTCGGGGGATGCGCCGCAGCCTGATGCAGACCTTTGACCGCCTCTATCTACTGGATTTGCACGGCAATGTCCGCAAACAAGAGCGCGGCCCGGCTAATGCCCCCGATGAAAATATTTTCGATATTCAGCAGGGGGTGGCTATCGGTCTTTTTGTAAAGAAGGCCGCAATCCAGCAAACTGAAAGCCAGATTTATCACGCTAATTTATGGGGCAAACGGGCCGAAAAATACCTTTGGCTGGCTGAAAACACTCTGGCTACCACCGTTTGGGAAAAGCTTGCGCCCACCGCGTCCTATTATTTGTTTGGGCCGCAAGATACCCGCTTCAAGGCCGAGTATGAATCCGGTTGGAATATCGCCGATATTATGCCGCTCAAGACCACCGGGGTTTTGACCGCCCACGACCATTTTGTGATTGACTTTGAGGACGCGCCCCTCAAAGAGCGCATGGCGACTTTCCTTGACCCGGCCCTGGACGATGAAGCGGTCAAGGCCCAACTTGGGCTATCTGAAAACTATGCCTGGCGGGTGAGCGAAGCTCGTCAGCAATTGCGAAGTATCCTCGATTGGGAAGCCGGGCTGAGTGAGATAGCCTATCGGCCTTTTGATCACCGTCGGATAGTCTATCAGCGTCCGGTGGTCTGGCGTACCCGCGAAAAAGTGATGCAGCACATGCAGCGCCCCAATATCGGGCTGGTCTGTTCGCGTCAGCAATCGCTACCGGGGGAATGGCGTTTGGTCGGGGTTGCTACTGGCCTGGTCGAGTCGGCCTATCTCTCGAACAAGACCGCCGAAATAAATTATGTTTTTCCGCTCTATCGCTATGAGGGTGATAGCGAAACTCGGCAGGCCAATCTACGTCCAGAATTTATCGCGGTTATGGTCGCTCGGCTGGGTCTAATTTTCGTGCCAGATGGGGCAGGAGACCGGCAAGTTACTTTCGGGCCGGAAGATATTTTTAATTATATCTATGCTGTGCTGCACGCCCCAGGCTATCGCCAACGCTACGCCGAATTTTTGAAGCTGGATTTCCCGCGTCTGCCGTTTCCGGCTGACTTATCTCACTTCCAAAAACTTTGCGGCTACGGCGCGGAACTGGTCGGGCTACATACTGGCAAGCTGACTACCCAAGCGGTCACGAATTTTCCAGTTTCCGGCAGCAATCGAGTTGAAAAAGTATTGTACGATGGGAGCGGCGGTCAGCCCCGAATTCCCACGACCCCCGACCACAAAGGCCGGGTCTGGATTAATTCAACCCAATACTTTGAGGGAATTAGCCAACAAGTCTGGGATTTTAGAATAGGTAGCTATCAGGTCTGCCGTAAATGGCTTAAAGACCGCACCGGGCGCGTCCTTACCTCCGACCAAATCGCCCAATACGCCAATATCGTCGCCGCCCTTTCGCGCACACTTTGGCTGACACAGGAAATCCAAGATCAAAGATCTAAAATCGAAGATCCAAAGTCAAAGGTCAGGGGGGTTTAGATTTCAGATTTGAGATTTCAGATTTGCCCCTTTCAGGAGGAAACCGTGCTAAAGATAGGTTTTGTAAATGCGTGTTTGCCGCAATTGAGCTTTGAGGAGCAACTGGATTGGGCGGCCCAAAACGGCTTTGGGGCGCTGGAACTGCACGCTGCCCCTAATACCCTCAAGCTGGATTTGCAGAAAGTGGCTACCGAACCCGACGAGGCCGCTTACGTGCGCGAAGCGGTGGCAAAGCGCGGGCTGGTACTGACCGATATTATGTGGGGCGGTCATCATCTGCACGGCGACCACGCCAAACGCGAAGCCAGTCAGCACCGCCTCAAGGCCATGATTGCGGGGGCGGCGGCCCTGGGTATCCCGGTGGTCAGTACCTTTATCGGGCGCGACCCGGCCTTGCCGGTGGCGGATAACATCGAACTGGCAAAGAAAGTGTGGCCCGAATTGTTGGCTTTTGCCAGAGAGCATCATATCAAGATTGCGATTGAAAACTGCCCCATGCTCTACGAGTGGCCCGGTGGTCTGAATATCGCTTATTCGCCCGAAAACTGGACGATATTATTCGAGGCGCTCGACCCTCACGCCGAAATATTGGGATTGAATTTCGACCCTTCTCACCTCAAGTGGCTGGGAATAGACTACATGGTGGCTTTACGAAAGTTCGCACCACGAGTGATGCGGGTGCAGGCCAAAGATGTCGAAATCCTGCCGGACAAGCTGGCGGAAGTCGGTATTTTGGGCGAGGGTTGGTGGCGCTACCGGCTGCCGGGGCTAGGTCAGGTGGATTGGGGACAATTCATCGGGGCGCTCTACGAACTGGAATTGACCGAAAAAGTAGTAGCCCTGACGATTGAACACGAAGACCCGGTTTGGGAAGGCTCGGTGGAAAAAGTTCAGCGTGGGTTGGTTTTTGGAAGAAATTATCTGAACCAATTTGTTATTTAGGGCCGAGAGTTAGGGCTTATAAAGGAGTAAAGGTGCAAAGATGCAACAGGGTAAATCGCTGGAAGTGAAAGCAATTGAAACCGGGCAGGTTTATAAACGGCCCTGGTACTATGTCCACCCGCGGACCCGGCTGGCCTATTATATGGTACTGCCGTCGGTGTTGCTCATCGCCGGTATCATTTTTTACCCGATTGGAGTAGCCTTCTGGTACAGCTTGCACGATAAGGATTTGCGCTTTCCGCAACTGGGCGAGCCTTTTATCGGCCTGGATAACTATATCAATATCTTTACCGAAAAAGAAGGCCGCATCTGGAACTCGCTATTTTTTACCAGTGGCTTTGCCCTCTTTTCCGTCACCATAGAATTTTTCCTGGGACTTTGCTTTGCGCTGGTGATGAACCGGGCCATTTTCGGGCGGGCGGTAGTCCGGGCTATCATTCTAATACCCTGGGCCTTGACAACGGTTGTCAGCGCCAAAATGTGGGGCTTGATTTATAACAACGAATACGGAGTGCTGAACGGTATCTTGCGAAATCTAGGGATTATCAAGGATAACGTCAGTTGGACAACCGATAAAAACGTGGTTTTTTGGGCCTTAGTCGGGGCGGAGGTCTGGAAAGCGACCCCCTTTGTGGCCTTGATTCTACTGGCGGGGCTGCAAGTTATTTCTGCCGATTTGTACGAAGCGGCCAGGGTAGATGGCGCTTCACCTTTTCAGAGTTTTATCCATATCACTTTACCGGCCCTGCGGCCCACTATTCTGGTGGCGTTACTGTTCCGCACGATAGACACGGTGCGGGTTTTCGATTTGATTTACGTCCTGACCGGCGGCGGGCCTGGCACTTCCAGCGAGTCGCTAAATATCTATACTTACAAGACTTTATTTGAAAGCCTGGACTTTGGTAGAGGCTCGGCCCAGGCAATTATCACGTTCTGTTATATTATGCTGATAGCCATACTCTACATCAGAGTATTAGGTTCTCGAAGAGCCGATTCATAACGTTATACGAGGAGGAAACCAAATGGAACAATATGAGGATGCCAAAGGTAAGACGGCGCGGCGCGTATCGCGGCGCAATGTCCTTAAGCTGATGGGGGCAGGCGTAGGCAGCGCGGCAGTGCTGGCGGCTTGCGGCGACCCCACCGCGACCATTGCTCCGGCAGCAACTACCGCTGCGCCCGCTGGGGCGACTACCGCGGCGGCGGGCGCGGCAACTACCGCAGCGGCAGGTGCGGCAACTACCGCGGCGGTGGCTAAGGCCAGTGGTAAAGTGGTGGTCGCCACCGGGCGCGACCCGTCCGGCACGGTCAAGAAGTTGCTGGACGACTACAACAAGCTGAATACCGGCGTTACCGTCGAGTATCAGGAGTTGGAGCAGGATAGCACCGCCCAGAAGAACAAGTACACCACCCTGTTTGCCGCCAAAGACTCGTCCGTTGACGTGATTGCGATGGATATTCCCTGGGGGCCGGAATTTGGTTCGGCGGGTTGGATTACGCCGCTCGACAAGTATGTTACCCCTGAAATCAAGAGCCAGTTCTTTGAGGGGACTATTGCGGGCGCGACTTTCAAGGATAAGCTCTATGGGTTGCCCTGGTATATCAATGTAGGGTTGCTTTATTACCGCACCGATTTACTGGAAGCGGCGGGAATCAAGCCCCCCAACACCTACGAGGACTTGATTGACGCGGCGACCAAGTTGCAGAAACCTGACACCGGCCTCTACGGATTTATTCATCACGGCTTCCAGAATGAAGGTCTCCCGGCAGCCTGGATGGAAATCTTGTGGGGCTATGGCGGCGAGTTTTGGGACCCCAAGACCTCGGAAGTAGTGGTCAATAAGGACGGAGTAGGCGAGAAAGCCTTGCAGTGGTGGCTCGATAATATCTACACCCGCAAGATAAGCCCCGACAAAATCCCCGGCTGGAAGGCCGCTGATATTCGAGCAGTCTTCAACCAGGGCAACGCGGTCTTTATGCGTGATTTCTTTGACGGCTACCAGCCCAGCCAGGGCGCGGAGTCCAAAGTAGTCGGCAAAGTGGGAGTCAAGCCGATGGTAGCGGCTCAAGGCCAGAAGGGTTCGGGCTGTCTTGGTAACTGGTACATGGGGATTTCCAGCTTTAGCAAGAACCAGGATGCGGCCTGGGCGGTGTTGCAGTATATGACCGGCAAAGAAGGCTCGGCGGCGCGGGCGCTGGGTTCGGGACTACCGCCGGGCAACAAGACGGCCTATACCGATAAAGCTTTGCTGGATAAATATCCGAGCTTTGCTTTGTTAAGCGATGTTTTGGCAACCGCCAAACCGCGCCCGGTTACACCGGCTTATAACCAGCTTTCTGGGGATGTACTTCAGGTTCAAATCGCCAACGTTTTAACCAAGAAGTCCACTCCCAAAGAAGCCGCCACCGCCATGGCTGAAAAAGGCGGCCCGTTGCTGGCGAAATTCAAGTAAGTTAGGTTATATTGGTTATATAATGGGGGAATTTTACGCCGTAAAATTCCCCCATTATATAATTAGGGATTATTGCTTATGGGTGTCATTCTGAGCGAAGCGAAGAATCTAGATTCTTCGCTTCGCTCAGAATGACAGAGGCTGAATTGTTACATATAATTAGGGATTATCAGGATTTTATGCCAATAAATATTCTTGTCACCGAATTTATGGACGAAGCCGGGCTGGAGCTTTTGCGAGCAGCACCGGGCCTGACTTTACGCTATGCCCCGGAATTGGTACGTGACCGAACGGCTTTGCTGGCAGCTTTGCCGGGAGTCGCGGGGCTAATTGTCCGCAACCAGACCCAGGTAAATCCCGAATTGCTGGCGACTGCCTTAAATCTAAAGGTGGTCGGGCGCTTGGGAGTGGGGCTGGACAATATTTATCAACCGGGCCTCAAGGAGCGAAATATCAAGCTGGTGGTACCGTTAGGGGCGAATGCCAATGCCGTCGCCGAATGGACGATGGGGGCAATGTTGGGGTTGGCCCGCCGCTTTATCCCGGCGACAGCTTCAGTGGCAGCAGGCGAATGGCAGCGTGGACTGTTTGGCGGCTCGGAACTGGCGGGCAAGACCCTGGGGCTTATCGGATTTGGCGATATTGCCCGGCGAGTGGCGCGGCGGGCGCTGGCCTTTGAAATGACCCTGGCGACCTACGACCCCTATCTAAACCCGGCTATCTTGCCGGAATGGGGCGATAAATTGACCCGCTATCCCCAACTGGAAGAAATGCTGGCGGTCAGCCAGTTTGTTAGCCTCCATGTTCCCCTCACCGACGAAACCCGCTATCTGCTCAATTCGGCAAGATTAGCCTTGCTGCCAGCCGGGGCGTTTGTCTTGAATAGCGCCAGAGGCGGGCTTATAGATGAAGCCGCCTTGTTAGAGGCACTTTCGGCGAAACGACTGGGGGGTGTGGCTCTCGATGTACGCGAAACCGAACCGCCGACCCAACCCGACCCCCTATCTAAGTCCAGTCTCAATCTATTACTCACCCCCCACGTGGCGGGCCTAACCGCCGAAGCCCAATACCGTATCAGTCTGGAAGTAGCCCAGGCTGTCCGCGATGCGATAGAGGACGGGGACTGACCCCATTCTTGAATTAGCTCAAAATGTAATATGTCTGTAACAAAATTTGCTACGAGTTGACATATTGGTGGGTTATACTAAAAGGGTTGAAACGTATTTATGTTATAAATTAATCCAGTTGAATTTTATAGAAACGAAACAAACGGAGAACTTATTATGTCCGCTGCCCCCTTGCCCGCAAACGAGAGTGAGCGTTTAAGAAATTTGTATCATTATAGTATTTTGGATAGTTTACCCGAAAAAGCTTTTGATAGCATCGTAGAGTTTGCCGCCAACTTCTTCCAGGTGCCGATTGCTACTATCGGCTTTGTAGATAAAAATCGGCAGTGGTTTAAGGCCATTCGGGGGCTGGATTTATGCGGGACTGAACGTGAGATAGCTTTTAGCGCCCACACTATCTTGAATAATGAACCAATGGTGATACCCGATGCCAAACAGGATTTGCGCTTTAATCTAAATCCGATGGTTACGGGTGAGCCGTTTATCCGGTTTTATGCCGGAGTACCACTTGTCACCACCGAAGACTATAATATTGGGACGCTTTGCCTGATAGACCACCAGCCCCGCGAAATGAACCAATCCCAGTTAGACCGTTTGCAGCACCTGGCGGAACTGGTAACAGTCCGGCTCGGTTTGCGACTGGCCTCCCTTAAACTAAGCGAAGCTACTGCTAAGATGCAACCAAAAGTATTGGTGAAAAGTAGCTTATTTCAAGCAGAAACCGGAATGGCGACCCTTTTAGCGACGGCAGGTCGCCGCCGATAGGTGGTCGCCAGCCGTTCCAGCAGCCGATAAAGCTGGTCGGCGACTAAGGCCACCCCGACCACGCAAATAATACCGGCGGCAATTTTGCGCGGATTATCGTCCTGAAAGAGCTTGCCGAGCGTTTCCGCTCCGGCCCATGCCCCGATAGTCGCAATGCTGATAAGCGCCAGGGTCGCAATTCGCATCCCTGCCAGCATTACCGGCAAGGCTAAGGGCAGTTCTACCCTCCATAAAATCTGCCACCGATTCATCCCCATGCCGACTGCCGCCTCGATAACCGCCCGGTCTATTCCGGCAAAACCCAGGGCAATATTTCTTACCAGCATAGTCTGAGCGTATAAAATCAGGACTACAATAGTCGTCAAGGGAGTCAGCCCGTAGACCGGCACTAGAAAGGCCAGAAAAGCCAGGCTGGGAATGGTATAGAGAATTCCCAAAAAGCCCAGCACCGGAGTGCTCAACCAGCGCACCTTGCTAATTAGTAGACCAATCGGAAAGGCAATCAGGAGAGCCACCGCCAGCGCAATCCCGGTTATCCGCAGATGCTCCCAGAAAAACGGCGCTACCCGGTCTCCCCACCGCTCGAAAAGATACTTGAAGCCATCACTAAAAAACAGAATGAATTTTTCAAAAGGGTTCATAGCGTAATTTTACCTAAACCAGCTACAGTGGTCAGGGGTGCGGCAAATATCACCCCGTTCCGGGTTGAATTTAGCTCGCCAATCACTTTTTCGGTGACGGCAATAATCTTTTGTATTGTATCCTTTTCGCGCACTATCGTAAAGATGAATTTCAAATCGGTTTCATCCAAATCGCGCAGGCTGCTCAAGCTGGGAAAAAGTGGAATATCGTCCCGCATGTAGCCTTGTCCCAGGGCTGGTCCAGTGGCATCCAGCGAGATAGGCCAGGAAGCTCCGGCATCCAGCCAGGCTTGCTTTACATCTTCTTCCAGGTCTAAATCCGCCAATACCAGTACCACTATATAAAAGTCATCCATTTTACATCCCCTGCTGAGAGCTAAATTTTATTAGAACTTTCGCTTGAAGTCTGGCGCAAGCCTGGAATATTTATATCTTTGGAAAAATTTACTGCTTAAATTTTTCCAAAGATATAAAAAACATGTTTTTGGTGGTGTCCCAAAAGTGCCATCCTGACAGGCAAATTTGACTGCGCCAAAATCCTATTTATTTCTCGCTGGTTACGGTTGGGGCGAGTTCTTTGGCGATGGGCTTGCTATCGTCGGATATACCCGGCGCAATCTCGTTTTTGCCATCCCCCTTAAAAACCAGTTTAAGAGCAAACGGCGTAAAGAGAGTGGTTGCCAGGACTACGACTACAATCGCTGCGAAAACATTGGCGGTAATAAAGCCCTGGGTCAGCCCCGCCGTCGCCACAATCAGGCCAACCTCGCCCCGCGAAACCATGCCGACTCCCAGCCGTAAACTGGACAAATTGCTAAATCCTGCCAGCCTTGCGCCCAACCCGCAGCCGATAATCTTGCTCAAGATGGCAACTATTGTCAAAACAATCGCGAAAACCCAGACCTCGCCCGGTACGATTTTTACATCTATAATCAGGCCGATGCTGACAAAGAAAATTGGTACTAACAGGGCGTATAACAGAACGTGCAGTTTTTCTTCCAGTTCGTGCCGAAAGCGAGTTTGCCCAATCATTGCCCCAATCAGAAAAGAGCCAACAATCATGGCGACCCCGCCTAAATACTCAGCGGCCCAGGCGATTAGAACTGTCAGTACGACGACGGTTGCCATTAAACCCTCGCTGATGGGTAAGCGCCGGACTTTGGTCAACAGCCAGGGAACGATTTTGACCCCAAAGAAATAGACGATGATAAAGAAGGCCGCCATTTTAGCTATCACTAGCCCAATATCCAGCAGCCCGCCGCCACTCCCGCTCAGGGCGATAAAAAAGGAGAGCAACAGCACTACCAAAACATCGTCAAAGACTGCCGCGCCCAGCAGAGCTATCCCTTCTTTTTTCTTGATAACCCCTAGCTCTCTCATAGTCTGCACCGAGATGCTGACGCTGGTTGCCGCCAGTATCAGGCCGATGAAGATGCCTTTATCCAAACCATTTTGGCTATAGCCAAAAATCAGGGCGGTCAACCCACCAAATACAATCGGAAAAATGACCCCGTTCACCCCGGCAAAGACCGCGACCTTGCCGACTTTACGCATCTCTTTAAGGTTAATTTCCAGTCCGGCGGTAAACATCAGCAGCACTACCCCCAGTTCCGAAAGGTTGTGAATCGTGCTTTCCGCCGTGCCATGTTCGGTGACAAAAGGCAAACCGTAGATATTGAGCAGGCTTGGCCCAAGCAGAACCCCCGCCAGGAGTTCGCCTAAGACGGCGGGTTGCCCTGCCAGCGTACTGAGCCACCCCGCCAGTTTCGCCGCCAGCACCAAAATACCCAAAATGAGCATAAACTGAAGAATTTGGCTCATCCCCCCACCTCCGGGAGGAGCGGCTATGACAATGTAATTTACTTGGGTTGCCAGCATCGGTTACTGCTCCTTGCAAGGGTTCACGACTTATCCCCAGGACGAATCTGAGCCGAAAATTGTTACTATAGCTAATATAGTACAGTAGTAAGGTGAGTGCAAGGTGAAGGCGAGATAAGGGCGGGATTAGACTGGATTAGAAGGCGGCACGCAGGGCGCTATCAATCCAGTTTAAGAGCGCGGCGGGCCAAATCCCAACCAACAAGACCACCGCTATCAGCCCCACGATGATGACACGCGCCCCGCGTGGTTCGGGCAAAGTCTTGAGGCCGGGAACATCGTTCCCCATAAAGATGCGGTGGAAATAACTAAAGCTGGCAATCAGCATAAAGAACAAAGTTAAGCCGCCAGCCAGCACCCAGACCAGCCCTTCCTGGGCGGCAGATTGCAGCAGCAAATATTTGCCGACAAAGCCGGAGAAAAACGGCAACCCGACCATGCCCATCAAGCCGACTGCCAACCCTAGCGTGGCAATCGGCATCCGACGACCCAGCCCGCTCAGACCGTTGGGCGATTTGCCCTCGGTGCAATAGCTGACGACACTCAGGGAAGTATAGATAAGTACTTGCATCAGGGCCAGATTAGCCGCTTCAAAGAGCGCCCCATTCAGCCCGGTGCGATGGGGCGAGGCCAGTCCGAACAGAATCAGCCCAAAATCGGCGCTAACGATATAGGCCAGCATTTTGCCGAATTCGTTCTGGCCCAGGGCCAATAGCCCGGCGGCGCATCCTCCCGCCAGCCCGAAAATCATCATCGGCTGGGCCACCGGGTAATTATCCAGCAGTAGGGCCGGATTGTTTTGCAAGAAATCCACCAGAAAAACAACGGTTGCCCCGTTTATCAACCCCATTACCAAAAAGTTTGCCAGGCCGGGGGCGATTTCGGCAATTTCCGGTAGCCAGAGATTAAACGGGAAAATCGCCAGGCGGGTGGCAATCCCAACTACCGTCAGTGCCACCACCACTTTTATCAGGCCGATTAGTTGGGGGTCAACCCGCAACCGCTCCAGAAAGACCAGCGCGATAAAGAAGATTAAGCCAAAAAGGACCGTCGCTATCAGGTAGCGGACCGCCGCTTTAATCGCCCGCACGAAACGCTCCTCGTCGTCGGTACCGACATCTACCACCGCGACGATGCTGAAAAAACCAGCGAGGACAAAAAAGAGGGTCTGCAAAAAGATATTGTGAATATACAGCGCGGCAATAATCGCTCCGCTTACCGCCAGCACTACCGGGCTAAAGCGCCCGCTATTTAAGTTTCCAGTGGTATATGCTCCGCCCAAAGCCGCCAGGGTCAGGGCAAACAGGAAGGTTAGAAATAGCTGGTCAAGCGGGGTAAAACCAAAAGAACCATCCGGGCTATTAGCCGTGGGTTGCCAGATAAGCACTACTTCTATCGCCAGAGCCAGCCCCGGCAAGGCGACTGCCAGCGCCCGACTAAAGCTAAAGCGGGCGGGCGAAAAGACAAAGCCGACCCCTATCACCACGATGCTCATCAAAAAAGGTAGGCTCAATATCAGCAGTTGCACTAGACGACTTCCTTTCGCTTGCGCCGGAAGCCTTCGCTAATAAGCAGAGTTTTCATCTTGTTGTGATAGAGGATAGCCAGATAGGAGATGAGTAGGGCCAGCAGGATGCTGACCGCGGCGCTAATGCCCAGTACCAACGGGCTGTTGCCGCTCCGTAATAGGGCATACAAGAGGTCTACCCCGTTGAGGGCCACTAATAGTCCCGCCCCCAGTTTGAGGATGTCGCGGCCTACCACCATAATGGCGATACCGACTGAGCCGAGCCAGTAGAAAGCAAAATCACCCAGAAAATTGCCGGAAAAAGGTAGCAAAGTGGTCAGGGCGTAAGTTGCCCCCGCCGCAATAATAATCGCGCCCAGGGGTAGCAGATAATCCACATAGCGGAAACGGTTGAAACGGGCGCTTTCCTCGCGGTAGAAAAACCGCCGCAATCCCCCCCGCCCGGAAGCTTCCTCGGCGGCTTCGGCCCGCCTGAACCCCCGCGACTCGAATAAAATGGCGTAGCCGGTCAGAAATAATATCAGCCCGGCGACAACGCCCGCCACCCCCTTGAGAAAGACCGCCAGCGGCAATGGCCCAAGCATAACCCTGGTGGCGGTAGTGTTAAGTTGATTGGCAATAATCGCCACTACCAAAAATTGCAAAACCAGGGCCGGGGTCAGGAGTAGCCAGTTTTTGTAGACGGCAATGATTATGGTTGAAAGCAGCAAAATCGCCGCATAAAACCCGTAATTGCCCGCATCTATCGTCAAAAAATCCATGTCACCTTGTTATTTATTGCGCCGGGGCATGTGATACGGCACATCTATTACCACTACCCCTTCTCGGAAAAGCAGCGAACTTTTGATACGGAAAGCGGTCTGGTTGTGCAGGAGTTGTTCCCACCAATGCCGTGAAACAAATTCGGGCAGCACTACCAGTAAAATATCGTTAGGGTCTTCTTTATCAACACTATCCAGATAGTTGAGCAAGGGTGGCAAAATCGAGCGGTAAGGGTTTTCCAGAATGACCAATGGCATACTGAGGTCATAAGTTTTCCATTTTTGGGTCATCTGCTCGATGGCCTCCGGCTCGTCACTGATAAATAAGGCGGTAACATCCTCGCCCAGCGAGCGGGCAAAATCTAAAGTCGCCAGAGAAGCTTTATTTATCGAGGCAATCGGCACGATAATTTTGCGAGTACGCTCGCCGTTGACTGGCAAATTGCGGGCTAACACACTGGCTTTGCCTTCGGCTGGGACACGCAAATCTTCGCTGACTTTGGTATAGTGGCGATTAATCGCTTTGAACATCATATATAAAAGCGGTATCAGAATAACAACTAACCACGCCCCGACCAAAAATTTGGTGACGACTATTACTACCAGTACCATGCCGGTAGCAATCGCCCCGACCACGTTGAAAATCTGGGCGCGGGTTACACCCTGCATCCCGGCTCGTTTCTTCCTCTGCCAGTGGACTACCATCCCGGTCTGCGACAGGGTGAAAGCTAAAAAGACCCCGACGGCATAGAGCGGAATCAGCGACTCGGTATGTCCATTAAAGATTGCCAGCAAAATACTTGCCAGTACCGCCAGGACGATAATGCCGGTGGTGAAGGCCAGCCGGTCTCCCCGATAGGCGAAAAGATTGGGCAGAAACTTATCGCGGGCCAGAAACGAGGCCAGTCGGGGAAAATCGGCAAAGGCGGTATTAGCCGCCAGAATCAAGATAAGGGCCGTCGAGAATTGAATCAAAAAGTAAAACGGCGAACTTCCGCCAAACAAGTTCCGGCCTATCTCCGATATAATCGTTTCATAGGTCGGCGAATTAGAGTCGTCGGGCAAAGCATGAAGTTGCAACGCCAGAAAGCTGGTTCCCAAAAAGAAGATTATCAGCAGGCTACCCATAATTATCAAAGTCTTGGCGGCGTTTCTTGGCTCTGGTTTTTTGAACGCCTGTACGCCATCGGAAATAGCTTCTACCCCGGTCAAAGCACTACAGCCTGCCGCAAAAGCCTGTAACAAAATAAAGATGCTCAAGGGATGGGTACTAAAATCTGGAATTTCGGTAGTGGCTTGTCGGATTGGGTCTTGCGGGGCGGGGGTGAAATCGCCGGTCAGAACCTTAAAGACTCCAAATAGCAACATTCCCAAAAAGCTGACAATAAAAATATA
This sequence comes from Chloroflexia bacterium, assembly GCA_038245615.1. Classification (GTDB taxonomy): domain Bacteria; phylum Chloroflexota; class Chloroflexia; order Chloroheliales; family Chloroheliaceae; genus 54-19. Next base: position 17,379 of record JBBRSG010000029.1, read on the forward strand.
GGTCGGTACGGCAAAAATCGAACCACTTTCCCGAATACCGCGTAAATTGCCCAGAGTAAGTAAGAATATTACCCCGACTCCGATTAAAACCTGCGAACCATTCAGGGCCGGAAAAGCCGAGGTGATTGCCAGCACCCCCGCTGAAACGCTGACTGCCACCGTCAGCGTGTAGTCTATTAGAATCGCCGCTGCCGCAATTAGGCCCGGCCCAGTACCGAGATTATCTTTACTAACGATATATGACCCGCCCCCGGCGGGATAGGCATGGACGGTCTGCCGATAGGAATTGACCACCAGCGCAATCAAGACGCAGATGACAATACTGATCGGAATAATGTATTGAATCGGGTTGGCGGACATCATCACTGTGACTAGCACAAACATCGAGGCTTCGGTGGCATACGCGACGGAGGAAAGGGCATCGGAGGAGAAAATTGCCAGCGCTTTGATAACTCCAATCCGCTCGTGACCGGAATGGGCGGTAGCTATTGGTCTGCCAATCAGAAAGCGTTTGAAACGTTTGTAAGCACTGTGGTCAGCAAGGTCTTCTTCTTTTAGCTGGACAAATTTAGGGGCAAGGCGCTGGACATCGGCCTGAGTAGTCCGCATTACTCGAACATAGCGGTCTCCAGGGCGCTTGCCTCGCAGCATTTTGGGGTGTTCGGTTTTGTCGCCCGGCCCGCTGCTGGTTGAACTTTCGGGGCTATTATCCACTGGTAGGTTAATCGAAAGCGGCGCAGAACTACTTTCCAGTTTGGCTGGTTCGCGGGAAACCGCTGGAACGGATTGCGGCGGACGCTGGCCTACTTTAAAACTCTGTCTTCCACCTTCAGCCGACGGATTGCCTTTGCCATTGGGCAAATGTTCAGTCCCCGGTTCGGCCGGAGTAGTTGATTCTGGTTCGTTACTCAACTGCAAGGCCCTCCAGCCTAGCTAACATCTGAAATCGAAAATCAAAAGTCTAAAGTCAAAAATTAAGGGTTCACTTGCTAGGGGTTTTAGCCCACTGACAAGCGATAATCTGAATTTTCGATTTCAGATTTTTGATTTTCGATTTCAGCCTTTTCCGATGACTAACTTAATTGATAGACCAGAATTTAACGAACCCGGCTTTATCCTGGTCCTGAAAAATACTGCCACTACCACTGAGCAGAGTTTTACCGTCCGGGCTGAAGGCCACCGAATTGATTTCGTTGGGGTTGCCCTTCAACACCTTGAGAGATTTGCCGTTGGCGCTATCCCAGACCCGAATACTGCGATCCGCCCCGCCGCTTGCCAGCTTCTTGCCATCGGGGGTAAAAGCCAGTCCGAAGACACTGCCCGCGTGACCGGTCAGCTCTTGCAGTTGCTTGCCGGTAGCTACCTCCCAGACCCGAATCAGGCCGTTCATTGAGCCACTGGCGATGATTTTACTATCGGGGCTAAAAGCCACCGAGGTTGCGGCCTCTGGATAGCTCGAAAGGGTTTGCAATTCTTTGCCACTGGCAAGCTCCCATAGCCGTACAAACGAACTTGCGCCACCCGCCGCCAGAATTTTACCGTCGGGGCTAAAGGTCACATAAAGGTAATCGCCGGCCTTACCGCTAAACCTCTTTAGTTCGGCTCCTGACGCGGCATCCCATAAAATCAGGTCTTTGCCTTCAGTACCGCCCGCCAGAGTCTTACCGTCCGGGCTATAAGCTACCGAGCGCAAGCCAGTGGCATTGAAATCCTTGATTTCTTTGCCGCTATCTACATCCCAACTCTTCAGCGCCCCCGACCCGCCGATCGCCAGGGTCTTGCTATCCGGGCTGAAAGCCAGAGATTTAATTATATCGGTTTGTGGGTCGCTGATAGTACGCAGCTCTTTATTAGTCGCTGCATCCCAGATTTTAACGGTCTTATCGCGGCTGCCGGTGGCGAAAAGCTTACCATTAGGGCTGAAAGCTACCCAGGTAATTGCATCGGTATGTGCTTGCTTGACCGCCAATTCTTCCGGGGCTTTTTGCAAAACCGGAGCAGGTTTGTCCGCCCCTGCCGCAGTTTTCACCACGTTTTGATTATTGACCGGCTCGGCTTTGGAAGTATCTGCGCCTGGGATTGCCGCGCTGGTTGCCAGCCCGGTTATTTTAGCGCCGGTATCGGCGGGAACAGCCACCGCTGTCGAGGTCGAGTTACCTTCACCACATGCTACCAACAAAAGCGCGACCACCAGTAAAACCAGCGGTGATATACGCTTGAATAGACTCCTCATTGTATAAAAGTCTCCTTCGTTGGAAAGTTAATCAGGCCATATTCAGGGCCAACCAGAAAAATCTAACTTTCCAAACAAAACTATAACCTACCCATAATCGGGTCATCTGTCCTAATAATACTCTGAAAGCGGCTAAATGGCAATTTTAGTGTATAATATTTTTGGGCTTGCGCCCACTTTTACTTAAAAACCTACGCTTTTAAATTAGGACTTTCGCTTGAAAATGGCATTTAGCCTGGATAGTAATAACTTTGAAAAATTCACGGCATGAATTTTTCAAAGTTATTACTAAACTCTTTTGGGGTTTACCAAATTATCCTCAAGCAGAAAAAATCCCAAGTCAAACTTTTATAAATATGGAGGTTCTCAGCTATGACAGTGGAGTTAGAGGAGAAACAGGCTCTCACCGATGAGGAGTTTCGGGCCGAATTGCGGGCCTGGCTTGCCAGCAATATCAGCGAGGAATATCGTGAGCCACGTGGCATGACTTTTCAGCAAAAGATAGATATCCGCCGCCGTTGGCAAAAAAAGCTGTTTGATGCCGGGTGGGTGGGTATCGGTTGGCCCAAAGAATTTGGTGGGCGGGGCGCAGCCCTGATGCAGGAAGCGATTTATAACGAAGAAATGGCGCGGGCCAACGCTCCTCATACCGCTAATACCATCGGGCTAGGGATGGCTGGGCCAACCATTTTATCGGTAGGCACTGATGCCCAGAAAGCCCGCTATCTGCCCAAGATTCTTAGCGGCGAAGAAATCTGGTGTCAGGGTTTTAGCGAACCCAATTCCGGCTCGGATGTCGCGGCCTTGCAGTCCAGGGCGGTGCGCGAGGGTGATAATTTTGTGGTCAATGGGCAAAAGGTCTGGACCAGCTTTGGTTATGTGGCGGATTATTGCATTTTGCTGGTACGCACCGACTTTGAAGCTCCCAAACACAAAGGGTTGAGCTACCTGATTGTAGATATGAAGTCGCCCGGCGTAAGCACTCGACCCCTGGTGCAACTGACTGGAGAAGCCGAATTTGCCGAGCTTTTCTTTGAAGATGTCAAAGTGCCGGTGCAAAATCTGGTGGGCGAACTGAATAAAGGCTGGATTGTGGCCCTCACTACCCTGATGCACGAGCGCGGCAGCTTTTCGTTTAATGTCGCGGTGACTTTCGAGCAACGCCTTCAAGCTATGATTGAGCTGGCCCGCCAGAGCAGTCGGGATGGTCAGCCCGTGTTGCAGAATTCCGAAATGCGCCAGCGTCTGGCCCGGCTCTATACCGATGTCAAGACCTTCAAGCTCAATACTATACGGCAGATGTCCACCGTCGCCAAAGGCCAGATACCCGGCCCGGAAGGTTCACTACTCAAACTGCATTGGAGCGAGCTAAATCAACGGTTGGTAGAACTGGCCTTTGAAATGGAAGGGCCATATTCCGCCCTCGCGCCTGACTCGCTGGATGCCCCCTTTGAAGGTCGCTGGCAGTACGAATATATGCGGGCGCGAGGCAACACGATTGAGGCCGGAACAAGCGAAGTACAGCGCAACATTGTGGCAGAACGGGTGCTGGGTCTACCGCACTACTAGGAAATGAGGAAAAAATGTATCTCAATTTCAATGATGAACAAAAGATGTTGGCCCAGACCGCTCGGCGTTTTGTCGAGAAAGAGTGTCCTTCCAGCCGGATACGTCAGCTAATCACGACTGAGACGGCCTATGACGCGGCTTTGTGGGAACAGATGGCGGCTCAGGGCTGGATGGGCCTGACTATTCCCGAAGAGTTTGGCGGGTTGGGCGAGTCGTGGCTGACAGCGACGGCTCTCTTCGAGGAACTGGGACGCGGGATTGTGCCTGGGCCTTTTCTAGCGACGGTTGGGCTGGCTGCCCCGCTTTTGGTAGCGGCGGGCAACTCTGACCAAAAAGCCCGTTGGTTGCCCGCGATTGCCGATGGCAGTTGCCGGGCGACGGTAGCCTATCTCGAACCGCGCAACGGTTATGAGTTTACCACCCCCGCGACGGTAGCTACCCAGGTCGGTGAGGGCGGTTATACCCTCAGTGGTACAAAAATGTTTGGCCTGGATGCCGGGGTCGCCGATATTATTATCGTTTCGGCTCTGTCAGACGGTGAACTGGGACTTTTCCTGGTTGAAAAGGCGGCTACCGGTTTGAAAATCGAGAATCTGGAAGGGATGGATTTGACCCGGCGGCTGACCCGGTTGACCCTCGAAAATACCCCGGCTCAAAAACTGACCGGGACAAACGATGCGGCAGCCGCTGTAACTGGTTTGCAACACGCTCTGCATTGCGCGTGTCTGGCCCTCAGCGCCGAAAGTTTGGGCGGAATTCAGTGGATAATAGATACCAGCGTGGAATATGCCAAAGGCCGCGAACAGTACGGACGGCTTATCGGCAGCTACCAGGCGGTAGCTCATCCATTGGTAGACCGCACCCTGGCTCTGACCAGTGGGCGCTCGGCGGTCTACGGCGCGGCCTATGCGCTCGACCAATCCGCTTCGGCTGAAGACCTTACGGAAACGGTCAGTTTGGCAAAGGCCCACGTCAGCGACAGCTTTCGCCAGACCGGGTACACTGGAATTCAAACTCTAGGCGGGATTGGCTTCACCTGGGAACACGATATGCAACTTTACTTCCGGCGGGCCAGTGCCGCCTGGAGTCTGTTCGGCGACCCTATTTGGCACCGAGAACGGCTGTTGCAGGCGATTGGGGTCTAATAGGTGTCAGCAAAAAGGGGGAGAAGAAAAAGTATAGAAGAGCAAGATAATGTCTGGAAAGAAATCATAGACAGCTATTTTCCCCAGTTTATAGATTTCTTCTTCCCTTATATTTACGCCGAAATTGATTGGAGCAAACCTTACGAGTTTTTGGACAAAGAGCTGGAAAAAGTAATCCGGGATAGTGAAATCGGACGGCGACTGGTGGATAAGCTGGTCAAGGTTTATTTGCAAGGCGGCGGGGCGGTTTGCCTGTTAATCCACATCGAAGTCCAGGGTTATACTGATGCCAAGTTTGAAGAGCGAATGTATATCTATAATTATCGCATCTTCGACCGCTACAAGGAACGGGTTATCAGCCTGGCAGTTTTGACTGACCCTGACCTCAACTTTAGGCCGAGGGAGTATCGGCAGGAGTTTTGGGGGTACGAGTTACGATTTCGGTTTCCGGTAGTCAAGCTTTTGGATTATAATAACGACTGGGCCGCCCTGGAAGCCAACCTTAATCCCTTCGCAGTGGTAGTGATGGCCCAACTCAAGGTTATCGAGTTGCGCGGCAAGAGTGCCAGCGAGCTACTAAGCTGGAAGCTAAGATTGGTGAGGATGCTGTACGAGCGGGGCTACCAACGCCAGGAAATATTGGAATTATTCCGGTTCATTGATTGGCTAGTCAAGCTGCCAGTAGAATTGGAACAACAGTTTCAGGACGAGATACGCCAAGAGGAGGGTGAGAACATGCCATACGTCACCACAATTGAACGCTGGGCCATCGAGCGGGGTCGCAAAGAAGGTCTCGAACAAGGTCTCGAACAAGGTCTCGAACAAGGTCTCGAACAAGGCCGAGAAGAAGGTAAAATAAGCCTGCTACTTGGTCTTATCAAGCATAAGGTCGGGCAGCTAGAACCGACCAGCGAGGATTTGGTACGGCAGCTTGCCAGTAGCCAATTGGATGAATTAAGCCTGGCCTTATTTGAGTTTACCAACCAGACTGATTTGCAGACCTGGTTGGAAAAACAGCCGTCTGCCGAACCAAAACCAAGCTAGAAGCTTATTTTATTTGCGTTTATCGGAAAGTTCTATAGAAAACGATTCCCTGTTTACCGACTTTCTTTAGCGTGGGAAGGCTTCGCGGACTCCACCGTCTACTGGAAGCATCGTGCCAGTAGTCTTGGCGGACCGCGGGCCAGCCAGGAATAGGGCGGCTTCAGCGACATCTTCGCCGGTCACTTCGGCCTTGAGCAAATTGCGCTGGCGATAGAAATCGGGTAATTGCTCGACACTCAGACCGTAAGCTTTAGCTCGTTGCTGCTTTAGCTCCTCGCTCCATAGCTGCGAACCATCAAAAATCGCGTCCGGGTTGAGCATATTGGCTCGGATACCAAATTCTCCACCCTCGATTGCCACAATCCGGCAAAGCTGGGCCTCGCCCGCTTTCGATACGCTGTATGCCCCAAAATCCTTGCCGGGGGCAGTTACATTCTTGGTGGCATTAAACACTATACTCCCCCCGTTGCCCTGCGCCTTCATCACCTCTAAAGCCGCCCGCACGACCAAAAAATGACCAGTGGTATTGACCGCGAGACTGCGCTCCCAGTCTTTCAAGCTCAATTTATCTATCGCTCCGACTTGGGCAATTCCGGCATTACTGACCACTATATCTAACCCACCGTAAGCCCGACAGGTCGCGGCTATCGCCTCGGCGACTGCATCCGGGTTGGTGACATCGAGTTTGAGGCCTAGCCCCCGACGCAAGCCCTGTTTCTGGCAAATTTCGGCGGCGACCTTTTCCGCACCCTCGCCGTCCAGGTCAGTCACAACGACATGTGCGCCTTCTTCGGCAAAGCGCCGGGCAATCGCTCGCCCGATGCCACTGGCCGCACCGGTCACTAGAGCGACTTTGCGAGAAAGCTCTTTTTCTTTGGGCAGCAGCGATAATTTATAAAGTTCCATAGGCCAGTATTCCGCCTCAAAAGCGTCTTGTTCGCTCAGAGTGGCAAAGCCGCCCAGTCGCTCGGCGGCGCTAATAATATTCATGGTTTGGCGGTAAATATCGTGGACGATCCGGGCCGCCCGTGCGTCCTTGCCAACCGTCCACATGCCCAGACCCGGTGCTAAAATGATTCTAGGTAAAGGGTCGAGCATCTTTTCGCCGGGCGCAGCGTGTTTTTCAAAATAGGCGGTATAGGCTGTGGTGTATTTCTCTAGCTCCTGAGCGATATATCCCTTTACCTCGCCTATATCCGACAAAACTTTCTCAGGGTCAATTTCCAGAAAGAGCGGATAGCGTTTGGTATAGAGCAGATGGTCAGGGGTTGCCGGGCCAATCTGGGTGATGCGGGCGGCATCTTCGCGGCGGGCAAAGGCCATTGCTTCCGGGCTATCATCATATTCCAAAATAAACGAGGTGTTGCCTAACAGACCGCGCAGCACCGGGCCTATTTTGGCGACTGCCTCCGACCGCGACTGGCTTTCGGGCAAAGTGAGACCAGGTCCACTAATGGTTTCGGTAAATTTGGCGAATTCCTCGGCCCGGCTGACCAACTCGACATGGCGGTCATAAGCTTGCTCGGAGTTATCGCCCCAGGTGATAAGGCCATGATTCATCAAAATTAAGCCTTCGGCGTTTGGTTGTCGCCTCGATAGCAAGGCGACCTGCCGACTTAACTCGAAGCCGGGTCGAATATAAGGCACTAAAATCATATTTTCGCCAAAACATTCACGTACGGTCTTTTCGCGGCCCTGGGTGTTACAAATCGCTAGAATCGCATCGGCGTGAGTATGTAAAATGGCCTGATGGGGTAAAAAGGCGTGCAACAGAGTTTCAATCGAGGGGCGCGGGCTGGTTGGATCTAGCATACATTGCGCCAGATACGCCACCATTTCGTCGTCACTGAGTTGTTCGCGTTCCAGCAGCGGCAAAATATAATCGAGCCGGACGGCGGGATACTGGCGCGGGACGATGCTTTTCATATCGCTGCCACTGCCCTTGATGTACATCATGTCAAGGGGTTGGCCCAGCAAATCGCTGCCGGGTAGCTTGACGCTATTGTTACCGCCGCCCCAAAGCACCAAACTTTCCTCGGCCCCGACCTGCCGGGATTGATAGACTAATTGCTCAAGGGCGGTGTCCGGGGTTTTATTCTGTTCCCAACGATTCAACATTTTCGTTCCCTCCTAAAATTAGGACTTTCGCTGGTCAATCGGCTAAAGCTCGCAAAAGTTATATCTTTGGAAAATTTACGGCGTAGATTTTGCAAAGATATAACCGAAATCGGTTTTAGGGTATGACAAAGGTTTTTTTGAAGCAGAAGAGCCGTACCAAGCGCAAGTTTAAAAAAAGCTGACAAACTTAAATTACGAGCTAATTATAGCTTAATTTTGGCGGGATGTTTTTGAGGTTGGGGTATAAAATAGCGAGAGCCTATCCCGGTACAAGATAGGCTCCCTGATTAGGTTGGTTAGTGTAGACAGGTATAATTGTTCCATTGAGATAAACCCCGGTTGGGGCGAAAGCTACACTCTAAGTGGCGCGGGCGCACAACCTCTTGCCGCAGACCCTCTGTTGTGACTGACAGAGCGAGGGTTGAGCAGTACCCTGGCCCACCTCGTTTCTCCAAAATAAACGAAGTGTCTTCAGAATTGCTGCTCTGGGACAACGGTTGTGCGCCGTGACCTGACGGATTGGTATAACCCTTTACCAAATCCGTTTCAATCGGCCTCGTGTGCCGTTGTTATTATTCTATCTAAAAGATATTTCGGGATTACTAAGCAAATATTACGGGGGTATTAAGATTTCTAAATATCGGGGAATTTAAGCGGTTTCGTCGCTTGATTCATCGTCGTTGGTATCCGGGGTATCCCAGCGGCTGCGTTTGAGAGTTTGAGCTTCCTGTTGGCGGCGGGCATTGCCGTTGACCAAATCTTTGGCAGCCCGAATTGAGAGGGCCAATAATTCCTGGCTGTTCTTTTTATCGTCGGCTTGTTCGGTCTTACCGAGGTCAGTCTCAATCTGCTTGTTAATTACCATGTCAATGACCTGGAGAACTTCTTCCGTAATCGAGCGGTTGCTCCACCCATCATAAACCGGCGTGACCATGACACTTTCGACCACATCTTCAATCAGCGTAGAATTCGGGGCGCTACGTCGGGTAATTTCGATAAAGGCATCAAAGAGTTTGTAAAGGCGGTCTTGCAACTCGGCCTGAGCAACATCGGCATAGGCTACCCCAAACATTACTTTGAGGGAAGTAGCGGCGCGGTCTACCAATTTTTCTTCATTTTTGGCAATCAGGGTGGAAAGGCTGGTTTCCATCGCTAACGGTCTCCTGCTTTACTTAATAATCCGAATTCCTAATTTGGCGGCAATATCTTCGACACTCGAACCCTCGCGCTTGCGAGAGCGGGAAGGGGCGCTATCTTTTTCGGTAACGGCTTCGGGGCTGGAAGGCTTTAGCAAATGTAGTTCGGGGAATTCGGTAGTTGCGGTATCCCCAAAGGCTTGCCCTAAATCTGCCACCCCGCCATCAATAAAATCAAGAGTATTGAGCAGTTCGAGCATTTGCATAATATCGCGGAATTTTTCCATGCTCAACAAAACCGCCGCTTCCTGGTTATCGCGCTCGACCACAAAATGACTTTCGCCCTGCTCAAGCTGGTCGAGCAAGGTTTCTAACTGATTTTGGAGTTCTTTGACCGATACTTTTTTACCCATGTTATCTTACCTGTAGAACGGGTGATGGGCTGCTTTATGATTTGCGAGCAACCTCGGTTTCATCCAGAACCTCAATGATGCGCTCCAACTGGACGATAGCTTGTCGGGCTACCTGGCGCATTCGCTCAAAGCTGATTAAATCCAGTTCGTTAGCCCAGGCCCGCATTGCGGCCTGATCAATTTCGGGCCACTTGGCATCTTGCTGTATCCGCAGCTTTATTTTGCGGACCGGGTCATTACGATGTACCGCTTTAGGGTCGGGGGTAGCCTCTTCGTTGTCATTAAGATGCAACTCTTCCGCCAGTTTTAAAACATCTTCGGTGCGGACAAATGGATTGCCCGATTTGCCGCCAAAAGTCCGCAGCTTACCGCTCTGGATATAATTCAGGACGGTCAACCGGTCAGTACGCAAATTGGCGGCAGCTTCGACGGCATCCATAAAGGCCATACGAGGGCGGTTAGGACTTTTTTGGTTGGTGGTTTCTTCGGACATCGGGTTGTTTCAACTCTGCTTTTGATACCTAAAAGTGTTTCGGTTTAGCGAATGACACGGACAGGGTAGACGCGGGCTAATAATAGCTCATGTTGCGGTGCAATGCAACGTTCTAAGCGACGGTTCAACTAAGGACAATCATGGGCTATAATTAGGCGAGGCCTGGTCATAGGTCTTTGGAGAATCTATCTTTAGGAGAATGCATTATGAATGAGATAATATTTCTGTTATATCAACGACGAATTACCGGCAGTCATCACTTTTACCGACATACCCAAATACCGACGGCAATTTTGAATTTACAACCTCACAAGGGAAAGGCCAATGCTTATCAAGTAGACCAATTTCTTAATCTGGTAAATCGCTTCAATCTAACTTTACAAGACGAGGACGATAAATGAAACAATATGCAATCGTAGTTTTTTATAGCGAAGACGATGAATGTTGGGTGGCGGATGTCCCTGATTTGCAATATTGTTCAGCCTTTGGCAACAGCCCCGAAGAAGCTTTGCGAGAAGTGCAAGTTGCAATGACAAGCTGGCTAGAAATTGCTAATGAAGATGGTTTAACTATCCCCAAACCAACTTATCGACCAGCCCATTTGTCCGTTGCTTCCTAAACCTCTCTTACAAATATGCAAATTATTTTTTCGGCAGCTTGAAGGCTTCCGGGGCGGGCTTGTAGGGTCGCAACATCCAGATGGGGCGGCGCAGTCCGCTCGGATGCCCGGTGGCGGGCCGGGTGATTGCCAGCCATTGTTTGTAGAACTGGTGCGATTTTTCGGTATCCACCATAATATCCCCGTATTTATCATCAGGATGGGCCTTTTCGAGCCAGACCCGTTGATGCCAGCAATGCTGACCTGACCAGGGGTCGGGCTGCACCACAAACGTGGCGTTCTGCCAGACCCCGGCATCTTTCCACCAGACCCGCTCGCTATCCGGGTCATCGCTTTTGAACGGCTCGACCCCTTTGATTTGGCGCATTTTCCAGATATGGCCGTCCTGTTGCAAATCCACCAGGGCGCTAACCCAACGGTCAGTCCCCTTGTGTTCGGAGGCATCTTGCTGGGCCAAGCGCCAGCGCCCCAGGTGATGACTACAGGCTACTACCCCTGGTCTCAGTCCATTTGTGACCCACACCTTTATCACAAAATGGCCTATCTGGGTATTGACCCGCACCAGGTCGCCGGTGGTCAGGCCCATGCGCTCCGAGTCTTTGGGGTTCATCCAAAGAGGGTTGCTGTGCGAAATCTCGTTGAGCCACTTGGCATTACCGCTGCGAGTGTGAATCAGGGTCGGCAACCGGAAATTGGGCAGCAAGGTAAACTCGTTATTTTCGGTATCAAGGGTATGCCAATCCACGTGGCTGCGAATATAGGTCGGCAGAGCATATTCGGGCCAGCCCCATTCTTTGACGGTTTTGCTGAAAAATTCCAGCTTGCCACTGGGGGTCGGAAAGCCCATAAAGGCTTGCCCCTCGACCATCACCCCAATTGCCGCCCCGTGTTCCCCGACTGGCTGGGCCGGTTTAGGGGTAATATCGGTGCTATGGGGCCGGGGCTTTTTGCTCCAGATGACCCCCACCTCATCTACATGCGAATCCTCGACCTCCTCGGCGGAAAGCGGGCGAGTGAAAGGCTCTCGAATGTCGCGCCTGATTTCATAGGCCCCGAATTTACGCATATACTGAAGCGGGGTCAGGTTTTGGGCGGCGGCGGCTTCGGGTAGACCCGGCACGCTGTTCTCGAAGATATAGCCGTAATACTCGTCTATCGTGATTTTCTGACCGGGGCGATAGGGCGACTCGAAGTATTGGCGAATACCGAGGCTGCCGTCTGGGTCTAATCGCCAGCTCAATTCAATCCAGAACTCGTTTTCCTCCCAGACCTCGCCGGGGTTGACCTGGCGGGTATCGCTAATCGTCTCTCCCAACTTTTCGCGGGCGGCCCGCAGGACTGGCTGCCGGAACGAAATCCACTGGGCCGAATGAGTTTCATAAGAATGGGTGTCGTGGCGCTCACTGCCGTGACCCATCGGCAACACGTAATCGGCAAGCCAGGCCGTTTCGCTCCAGGTCGGGGTGAGGGCGGCGTGGCATTCGATTAATTTTTCATCGCGCAGAGCCTCAATCCAGCTAAAGCCATCCGGGTTAGTCCAGACCGGGTTATAGACCCGGGTGAAGTACATCGCCAGTTTGCCGCGCCCCTCTTTCAGGAAGTGCGGCAGCAAAAAGCTCAGTTCGTGGTGGGTCAGGGGATATTCGATAGGCCAGGTCAATTCGTTCCAGACCTTTTGCTTGGTTGGCTCGACAAACGGCTTTGGGACAAATTTATTCCAGACATTGCCGCTCGTTCCGCCCTCAGTCCCGATTGAGCCAGTCAGCACATTCAGGAAGAAAAGACAGCGTGGCACTTGCCAGCCGCCCAGGTGTCCCGCCGCCGCTGCTCGCCAATTATGGGTTGCCAGGGCCGTCCCCGCTTTCGCTACTTCCAAAGCGATTTTGCGAATCGTCTCGGCGGCAACCCCGCTTTCCTCTTCGGCATATTCGGGGGTATATTCGGCGTAAAGCTGGTGCAACAGCTTCTCGAATTCGGCGAAGGTCGGCGGAAGGTCGGGTTGTTCCTCCTTCATATATTGTTCCCAGTTCGTCCAGCGCCGCACAAACTCCTGGTTATAGCGATTATTCTGAATCAACCAATTGGCAATCGCCAGCAAAATCGCGGCCTCGCTGCCGGGCCGGGCCGCCAACCAGTAATCCGCCATCGAAGCGGTATTCGAGAGCCGGGGGTCAATCACCGCGATTTTTGCCCCGGCCTGCTTACCTTCCATAATGCGTTGGGCGTGGGGATTAAAGTAATGCCCGCTTTCCAAATGGGCGCTTATCAGCAAAATAAAGCGGGCGTTGGCGTGGTCGGGCGAAGGCCGGTCAATCCCCATCCACGCGGCATAGCCAAAGCGCCCGCCCGCCGAGCAGACATTGGTATGGCTGTTATGCCCGTCAATCCCCCAGCTTTGCAGCACCCGCTCCATATAGCCGTCCTCGCCCGGCCTGCCGACGTGATAAACGATTTCGGTGCGGCGCTCTTCGACAATTGCTTTTCGCATGCGCCCGGCGATTTCATCAAGGGCGGCATCCCAGCTAACCCGCTCCCACTGGCCTGACCCACGCGGCCCAACCCTTTTCAAGGGGTACAGAATCCGCTCAGGGTCGTTAATCTGGTTAATCGTGGCCGGGCCTTTGGCGCAATTGCGACCTCGGCTGCCGGGGTGCAAGGGGTTGCCCTCGAACTTCGCCACCTGCATAGTCTCTTTATCTACATAGGCCAATAGCCCGCAGGCACTTTCGCAATTAAAGCAGGTCGTCGGAACCAGGCTATAGCGGCGCGGCACTTTGCGCGGCCACAACTGCGCGTCATATTGGGTCCAGTCGTCCCACTTGTCCGCTGGTGGGTAATGCGAAAGCTCGCCATTGGGCATCCGGGTCGGCGGCAAGGCGATAGGTTCTTTGCCAGGAGCAGGCGTAGCTGGTTTCGGTGGGGCAGAAGGCGCTTCCACTGTTTCGGCAGGCATAATATTCTGGTTTAGTCTGGTTAGCTTGTTTACCAACCCGTTTCGCTTAGGCATCGCTCTTTTCTCTCCTAACTCAAAGGAACTTCTTGTCCCGCCTCAATAAAGCAATGTTCGTAGGCCAGCAACCCCCCCAGGGCCAGCAGCCCGGCGATTGCTCCCAGCCAGCTAGTTGGGCCAATCGCCAGGCTGGTTGCCACTAATGCCACCGGCAAAACCGTCCCCGCCAGGATAAACCCTCCCCAGAAAAGGCCGCTCAATCTACCAGAGCGCATTACTTCCAGGCTACGAGCTACGTGGTTATTGATGTGCGGCAAGAAAATTTCGCCCAAAATAATCGCGGCGCTGATGAGAACCGTTGTCAGCAGCGTCCAGTCGAGCAATCTGACCGCCTCGGTATTCGTCCCGGTGAATGCCCCTAAAATAAGCAGAACTGCCGACCCGCTCAAAAGAGCCTGAACGAAAAGATGCGGCAGAAAAGTGGGTGACTGCCATAAATCGCGGCCTTTGGCCTGTCCGAACAGAAAGGCGCTATAAATCGCCGACATTACCGCGAAGGCCACGCCCGGCCACAACAAGATATCTTCCAGCAGCTTGAGGCTGATTATCCGCCCGAATAACCACAAAACTAGAATCCCGCTAAAACCAATCAGGATGTATGCCCCCCATACTAGCCAGCTAGTCCAGTTAGGCCGGGTCAGGATATACAAAAACCGCTCCGGGCGCTTCAAGTCTAGCACCAAGAGTAGGGTCGTCAGGCTGATAAAGAGCAGGGCGACTATTGGGGCGAGGGTGTTGAACAACAGACTATCCGCCGCCAACCCCAGACCAAGCGCCAGCGCCAATATCATAAACGCGCCCGCCCCGATAGATTTAGTCCAGAGATAGAGCGATACCAGAAAGCCCCAGGGCCGCTCGTGGCTTACGTTGTAATCCACCTGGGCATCCGCGCCCGCCGCCATTACCCCTGCCGCGACTGAATGACGGAAGGCGGGGGGCTGAGGGTTGGGTGCAACTTTGGTCATGCGGTCAATCTTGACGATAGGCAGCACAATCTGACGGGCCGCAGGTGGCGAAGTCGGCGACTTGGGACTACTGACCGTCGCGGGCTGGACACCATCACTAGACGACTTATCCCCCACTCCCAACATTTCCTTAAAATTCAAGGGGCGATAAATCGGCACGACCGCTTCCGGGGAAGTGTGCCGTCCGTGCAAAGTGGTGTTTGGTTCGCTCCACATTGAGCCGACGGAAGAGGCGGTGGCCTCCGGGTTGAGGGCGGTTTGGTCAGCTCCTAAATAATAAAGCTGGGGTTTGGTGTTCTTTTCAGGTTTGCGAACCTGAACATTTTCGCGGCCTACCAGATGGGCAATCTCGCTGGTCGGGTCTTCCAAATCGCCACTGATAATAGCCTGCACCGGACAGACAATCACGCAGGCCGGTTGCAGTCCGACGCTGGTGCGGTGGGCGCAGAAATTACACTTGGCGGCGGTGTGGCTATCGGGGTCAATGTAAATTGCCTCGTAGGGGCAGGCTTCCATACACGATTTACAGCCTATACAGGAGTTTTTATTGAAGTCTACAATTCCGTCGTCGCGCTTGTAAAGGGCTTTGGTAGGACAGATGTTGACGCAGGGAGCATCCTCACAATGATTACACCGCTCAACCAGGAAATGCTTACGAGTATTGGGGAAGCTGCCTTTTTCAACCACTTTGACCCAGGTGCGGAACACCCCAAGCGGCACATCGTGTTCGCTTTTGCAGGCCAGGGTACAGGCATGACAACCGATACATTTGCGCTGGTCAATCACAAAGCCCAGTCTGGTCATAGTTGTTCTTTCTATGCTTGGAACTATGTTTGGAAAACTTGAAGCTATTTTTAAGTTTGTTGTCTGGAAACTGCTGATAAAGCTGGATTTGTAAAGCTGTATTGTTAGTATAACTCTTAACTTCAAAAAATGCCAATCCTGGATTTCAGATTTCAGATTTCAGATTTCAGATTTCAGATAAACTTATAAGCTATTGCATTGACCCGCCCGGTGGCATATAATTAAGCTGTCTTAAAGCGGATAGCTGTCGGCCTTGAGGTTAGGGTCGCCTGAGAAGTATGATGGATAAATCAGGTAAACCACAGTGAGCGAAGAGCAACCCAAAATATTGTATGTTCGGGCCGGGTCGCGGACTGACGACAAGGCCGACCTGGTAGGGCTTATCAGCCGAATTCGGCGGGAGGCGATTAGCAGCAATCGCAATTATTTTGTGTTGCAACTGGCCTACGACCAAAGTGTGTTGAATGATATTCAGTCCTGGAATACCCTCAAGCAGGTGATGATAAAGCAAGGGCTGGCTTTGGTAGTTTCGGGTGGCTCGGCTCTGGCCCGCGAACTGGCAAATATCGTCGGGATTCCTCTAATCGGGACGGCAGAAAACCAGGAAATGCACATGCCTGACCTGGAACACATCCGTTCCCAGATTTTTGGCTTCGTCTTGCCGGAATATCTGGGGGGCTATAACTTTGACCAGTTATCCGATGAATATCATAGCTATGAGATTGATACTTCGCTGCGAACTGCCGGTGGCTTTGTAGAATTTGTGCGGCAGCGTTATTCTAAAAATAATCCCTGAGTTAGATGAACCAATCAACTGTTTTTGACCAGCTAGGGGCCGAAACCTTTCGGCAACTGGTAGATGAATTTTATGCCCGCATCGAGCAAGACCCCGTGTTGCGGCCTATTTTTCCACCCAACCTCGAAAAAGGTAAAGAAGCTCAATACCTGTTTTTGATGCAATATTTCGGTGGCCCGGATATTTATAACCAGCAGCGCGGACATCCTCGGCTGCGGATGCGCCATGCCCCCTTTTCGATTGGGCAGGCCGAGAGCGAGCTATGGCTGAAACATATGCTGGCGGCAATGGAGGCGGTCAATATTCCCGAACCGGCCCGGACGGTGATGCAGGACTATTTCAAGCGTTCCGCTCCCTTTATGATTAATCGCTTTGACCAGGGCAACCCGGATTTGAAGGTTATCTCGAAGCTACAATAATCTGATGGGTTTATCTCGAAGCTACTATAATTTTATGCTGTTTATCATGTTTAATGCTACTTGGCAGTTTGGTTTTTTACTTTCACAGTTTTGAATTTTCGTTCTTCAACCTCACTTTAAAGACACCCGGTTGGTCAGGGCGCTTTTCCCTGGCTTAATCGGCTAATGCCGGAAATGGAGGATTTAATGAACCTCGTACAACCTTTATCTCGCTTGCAGCTTGTCGGTAAATTGCGAATAGCTTTCGCGGTAGTGACCCTGGCTGGGTTATTGCTGGCCTGTAATTACCCGACCCAGGCCGCGGCCTATGGCGGACGCACTCCTGGTTCGGTGGCGGCCTTTTATTATCCCTGGTACGATATTCTGCCCAATTACAATGTCTGGCAGGCCAGGGGCGGCGAAATGGCTTCCCAGCCCAGCACTTTGTATCACGGTGGCGATGTGGCGGCTCTCAAGCGCCAAATGGAGCAGGCCAAAAGTGCCGGAATAGACGCTTTCATCGTAACCTATAATTCTTATGATGGCGATTGGAAAACTCGCCTGCGCCTGTTGCTGGATAATGCTCCGGTTGGGTTCTCGATTGCGGCTCACTTTGAGGTTTCGCTGTTGGACGGTAAAGACCGCAATAGCGGCTTTGTAGTCAACGCCCTGCGCGAACTCCGCAATAATTTCTTTAACCACCCGCGCTATTTCCGCTACCAGGGCCGCCCGTTGCTGTATCTGTGGCGGGTGCAGGACCTTCCGGGCGATGTACGCGGCACCTGGGGCGGAATCCGCAACCAGGTTGACCCCAATCACGAAAATATCTGGTCGGCGGACACGATAGATTTGAGCTTGCTGGATGTGTTCGACACCATTCACTATTTTAGCGGGGCGAAGTACAATAATAACCCGGTCAGCGATTTTGCCAAACTCAAGCAGGCCAGCGATAGCTGGAATTCCAGCCGAGGTGGGCCGCGTCGCCTTTCGACCTCTAGTGTCACCCCTGGTTACGACGATAGCCGGGTGAAGGGTCGTACTCCTGAGTTCCGCGACCGGGCGGGTGGGGCCTACTATCGCACTAGCTGGGATGCGGCTTTGAATGTTCAACCCGATTTAGTGACGATTAGCACCTGGAACGAGTGGTACGAGAGTAGCGCCATCGAGCCGGGCCGCGATTGGGGTAATCTGTATGTAGACATATCCCGCGAGAAAATCGGGGCTTATAAGGGGACCTCGCTGGCTCTGGGCGATGCTAGTATCCTGAAAGTCTGGCGGCGCACCGATTTGCCGGTATTGGCAGGTCAGACTGACCGCTCGTGGATGTGGGGGCCGAATATGTTTGACCAGCAGCGCGAGCCGTATGCCGAAAGCCCCGGCGGAGTGCGCTATGTCTATTATTTCGACAAGAGCCGCATGGAAATCAACCGTCCGGCGAGTAACGGCGATGTAGAAGACCTGTTCTATGTCACTAACGGGCTTTTGCCGATTGAGTTGATGTCCGGGGAGCAGTCTACTGGCGACTCGCAACGGGTGAAGCGTAACCCGGCTCAGATTGCGGTGGCGGGCGATACTTCCAACAACCCAAATACTCCGACTTATGCGGCTCTGGCGGGAGTCAGCAGCTATAACGGGCGCAACCGCGAGGGAGACCGCACTAATCAACTGGTCTTGGACACCCTGTCGGGAAGCGGGGTCAAGGGCAGCAATCCCGGCTACACCGGGCGCGGGGTGCGCCTGGTCAAATACATCAATGAGAGCGGTCACAATATCGCTGAACCGTTCTGGACTTTCATGAACCGGCAAGGCCGGGTCTGGGAGAATAATGGTCTCTTGACCGGGCCAGTGGTCGAGTGGCTATTTGCGATGGGCTATCCCATCAGCGACCCCTTTTGGGTGCGGTCAAAGGTCGGCGGGACTGAAAAGGATGTGTTGGTACAAGCCTTCGAGCGTCGCATTCTGACCTACACCCCCGACAACCCGGAGGCCTACAAAGTCGAGATGGGCAACGTCGGACAGCATTACCACGTCTGGCGCTACGGCAGCTAGACTTCGGTAGGGAAAGCACGGGTGAAAGGATAAGAAAGGCTGCGCTTTTAATTGCTCAAAAGCGCAGCCTTTCTTATAGCAGTCTTGTGATATGGTATAATTTAGACTGGAATGAGCCTGGGTTTTGATCAAGGGGGTAGCCGGATGTCGCACCAAATTACGTTGGAAGAGGCCAAAAACCAGTTGGCGGAATTGCTTCAAGCCGCCTTGAACGGCGAGGAAGTTTTTATCGTGGGTAACGACCAACAGCTTATTCAGCTAGTCCCGGTCAAGCCCCTCCCATTACCCAAAGTTGAAAGAAGACCTCAGTTTGGAAGTGCCAAAGGTCTAATTACAATGTCAGATGATTTTGATGAGCCACTTGAAGACTTCAAGGAGTATATGTAATAGTAAAGTATGCGTCTACTTCTTGATACTCATACCTTCCTTTGGTTTATCAGTGGAAGTTCAAATCTTAGTTTAACAGCCAAGACCCTCATCAGCGATGTTTCTAATCAACGGTTTTTGAGCGTCGCCAGCATGTGGGAAATTGCTATTAAAGTTAGCAGTGGCAAATTGAGGTTAAGCCAGCCTTTTGATATTTTAATTCCCCAACAAATGATGATTAATATTATCGAAAAGTTGGATATTGATTTCAGCCATACTTCTTTGATAACGACTCTGCCATATTATCACCGCGACCCGTTTGACCGGATGTTAATTGCTCAAGCTATCACCGAACAATTGCCGATTATAAGTGTTGACTCGCTGCTGGATGCCTATGCTATTACCCGAATCTGGTAGCGATAAGGAGCTTTTATGCTAGACCTGCGTTTTATTCGTGAGAACCCCGAAAAGGTGCGCTGGGCCATTCAGGTCAAGCGGATTGGCCTGGATTTGGACAAACTGCTGGAAGCCGACCAGGTAGTGTTGCAACTCAAGCGCCAGATTCAGCTTTTGAACGAGGAGAAAAACGCCAACTCGAAAAAGATGGGCAAGGCCACCCCCGAAGAGCGCCCTCAGATTATCGAGCGTGGTCGCCAGATTGGGGACGAACTGAAAGGGCTAGAGCCGCAGTTGCGCGAGGCCGAAGACGGCTTACGCTTGCTCCTGCTGGAAGTTCCCAATATCCCGGATGACGATGTGCCGATTGGGGTGGACGATAGCGAGAATGTCGAGGTCAAGCGGTGGGGCGAAGTGCCGCAATTTGATTTTACCCCGCTTGACCATGTGCAAATCCTGGAAAAACATAACTGGGCCGAATTCGAGCGAGCCGCCAAAATCTCCGGTAGCCGCAGCTATATGCTCAAAAACGAGATGGCAATTCTGGAATATGCCCTGCACCGTTTTGCAATGGATAAGCTGATGGCTAAAGGTTTTACGGTTCTAAGTGTCCCTTCGATGGCCCGCGATTTCGCTTTTGAGGGGACAGGTCATTTTCCAGCCGGGCGCGACCAGGTATATTATCTGCCCGCCGACGACCTGTATTTGGCAGGAACGGCGGAAGTGCCAGTCAATTCGCTGCATAGCGGCGAGATTCTGAACGAAAGCGATTTGCCCTTGACCTACGCCGCCCTTTCGCCTTGCTTTCGGCGGGAAGCGGGCAGTGGTGGTCGAGATGTGCGAGGCTTGATTCGGGTCCATCAATTTACCAAAGTCGAGCAGTTTATTCTGTGTCGCAATGACCGGGCCGAGTCCGCTCAATGGCACGAAACAATTTTGGGGAATGCCCAGGAAATTTTGCAGGCGTTGGAATTACCCTATCGCATCGTAGAAGTCTGTACCGGTGATATGGGGGCGGGCAAAATTAAGATGCATGATATTGAAAGCTGGGTACCGAGTGAGCAAAAATACCGTGAAACTCATTCTTGCTCCTCGTTGGGTGACTGGCAGGCCCGGCGGACTAATTTGCGCTACCGCGATGCCGATGGCAAAGTCCAGTTTTGCTACACCCTGAATAATACCGCCGTCGCTACCCCCAGGATTTTGGTGCCTTTTCTGGAAAATCATCAGCAGGCCGATGGCTCGGTGCGTATCCCCTCCGCCCTCCAACCTTATATGGGCGGCAAAACCGTTTTGGGGAGGACTGAGGACTGAGGACTGAGTTTCTTAATCGTAAATCGCGGCCTCGTCCCCTTTGGGGGTAAATCCCCCGTCCCCTATCCTTGCAAAGATTCGGGCAGGCGGGCTAGATGACCGATTCGCACCTGGTCGCGGTGGCGTTTGGCGACAAACAGGGCGGCATCGGCCTGTTGCAGCAAATCTCTAGCGGTTACGGCATCTTCAGGGTAGACCGCCCCACCGATACTGACACTCAATTTTAGTTCGCGTCCATCCTCTAACACCAGCGGGGTATTACGAATCGCCCGCCAGGTCTTTTCGGCTACCACTTCCAACCCAGAAGTAGTGCAGCGAGGCAAGATTACTGTAAACTCATCGCCGCCATAGCGGGCCACTACATCGGCCTCACGCACCGTATTGCGGATGAGCCGGGCGATATGATGGAGCGCCGCATCGCCGGTGATGTGCAGATAGTGGTCGTTAATCGCTTTGAGATTATCCATATCAATCATCAGAAGGCCCAGCCGGTAATCCTCGTGAGCGGCGCGATGCACCTGGGTCGGTAACTCCCGATCAAAGTAGTTGCGATTATAGACTCCGGTAGGATTATCTACCTCGGCGGATTGGGTAGTTTCCTCATAGCGCAGGCTGTTATAGAGGGCCTGGGCGAACAAATCCGCCAGTTTTTCCAACAGCGAGAAGCGTAAATTGTCCGGCTGATAGGCCAATGGAATCCGTGAGCCGAGCATCAGCGCCCCAATCACCCGCTTTTTGGTGATTAAAGGTATGACCATCTGCGACGAAAATTCGGGGTGAAAGACGGTCACGGATTGCTGTTCCGGGCTGGTTTCCAACCAGTTATCTATCGTAATCTCTCGTTTCACCAGGGCCAGGGCCAACGAGCTATCGGCGAGCGGTAGGTCGCGTAGATTACTGCGGCGCGAGAGGTCGGGCGGAGCATTCCAGACGTAAGTCAGGTTGTAACTTTGCTCCTCTTGCCCTAACTGGGCCATCGTCGCCCGGTCAATGACCATCAAATTGTTCAGCCCGGTGATAAAAGTGTGAAACAGTTCTTCACTGTTGAGGCTGGCTGCCAGCGACACCGCCATTTCATTGACCAGACTCATATCATCGAAGGCATCCTTGAGCGACTCGAAGCGCATGGCCTCGGTCAAGGCTATCGAGGCCAGTTCGGTTAAGGTCTGTAAATATTTTTGGGCGGAAGCCGATAAAGTGGCTGAACTACCGATGATTAGTTGCAAGTGAATTTGCAGGGTCGGAAGGCGACCAGGAAATATACACAAGGCTGATACGCCCAGTAGTTTTTTGACCGAGCGGGGCAAGGTTTTGGGGGTGAAGCGGCGTGGACTTTCGAGGTGCGCCAATAATTCGGCTGGAAGCTTTGCCAGCAGCTCTTCCTCCTCTTGAGTTTCGGCGGGATTGGCTTTGCGACTGGTAACAAAGCGCCGACTGCCGCTTATTTCATCGCTAATCAAGAGGCCGCTAAAGCTTAAATCGGGGGTAAGCTTGAAAGCCCCGGTTACAACCGAATGGACCACCAGCATCCGATTTTGAGCGCGTAACAAAACTGGCAACAAAGCCAGCAATTCCAAGAGACTGGCATCTCTGTCCGAAGCCGACTCCAAATTTTTCACCTTAACCCCGGCTGACTCAGCCTGTTCCACTACAATGCTGAATTATTAACCCATTTCCCTAACCTGGCGGCGGTAGACCCTGCTTAACTTTGGGGAGGCCCCAAATTGGGTAGTACTAGAACCTGATCCATCAGGAGTGCTTTGATTATAATACAAGATGCGCGAATCTCAAAGCGGACATGAGTACTAGTACTTTTTAATGTATAGCTGGATATTTTAGAATTTCGTAATAATGGCATCGTAGGTTTTGGCTTTGATCGGACCGCTCCTTTAATCAATTGGTAAAGAGCTTCGTGAAATTCACTTTGAGATAATACTGGCTCAGTGCCAACCTCTGTGGTAGACTGGTTACGATATTTAGGCACGCCTAAACTTCTTTAGCAATCACTTATCGAACAAATTTGCTATTAGGATAACGTGCCCTTATTTTTATTTCAAGCCCTGGCCCCCTCTTTTACACACTTCATGAATATATACCATTAAATTTGAGGCTGATGCGGCGGCTCGACGAGCGTTATACTGACAACCCTTTCTATGGGATTCGACGAATGACGGCCTGCCTACGCAACGCTGCCGCATTATTTCACCAACCACTTCCGGTGAGTAGTTCTGGCGGATGTAACGCTGCCCGTTATAGGCGAGGCGTTGCCGCAAAGAGTTATCCGCTACCAACTGTTGCATATAATGGCTCGCCTGTTCCAGGTCGGGGTCGGCCCAGTAGCTTTCCCGTAAATACGGGCCATAGTCATGTGACAATTGTACTAATTCATAATCAACCAAGAGGCTATTAGGTGGATGGGTAAAATCGGTATTACCCGAATAAGCGGTGGCAATAACCGGCTTACCCAGGTACATTGCCTCGGCTAAAGTCAACCCAAATCCTTCGGCCCGGTGGAGCGACACGGTGCAATCGGTGTTGGCGGTTAGCGCATTTACGGCCTTCTGGTCAAGATAGTCTTCAATCTGGTAAGCCGGTAGCGCAAGGCGACCACTGGCCGGTTTTGCTGGGAAAAATTCTGGCGATAATCTTTTTCCAGCCAGTCGTAAATTACCGGGGGCGGCACAGGTCGTTGCAAACGGGCCTGATAGGGCGTAGCGTGCCGACGTAGTAAGTGTTCCTGCATAGCGGCGTAGCGTTGCACGAACACCTGACGGCCAAAATCATAAAGGTCTACGTCCAGGTGGCTCTGCTCCCGAATATACCGGGCCATCTCAGCGGGCTGGGGCGACCTGGGAGGCGCGGTTTTTAAGGTTAGCCCTGGCGCAACCGGCGGCCAGCCAAAGGTATAGGTTAGCAAATTCAAAGAATCTTCCAACCGTTCGGTCAGTCCTACAAAGTTAAAATCTGCCAACCGTCGGCGAGCTAAAGCCAGTTCGCCTTCGCCTGCCCCCGGCGCGAGGTCTGGGTTGGTTTGAGCCGGTCGAAAATCAGCTGGCAGGCTAGTAAAGGTAGCTGGTCTGGTTATTGCGGTAATCCAAATTTAGTAGCGACGCAGAATTGTAGATGTACTCGGCCAGACTAAGCTGGCGAACCAGCCTGATTTCGTTTTCAAGATAAGCCTGGTCATTTCTGGCCTGCCTATTCGCAAAAATAGAAAAAGTCTGCGCCACTGGTTCACGTAGAAAAGTAAGGATTTTTGGTTTCTGAGCCGTCAACCACCACCCACTATCATAATCATATAGAAGCTGACCTCGGAAGAACCGATAAGTCTCCAAAATAGCCGGGTCTAGGCGGGCGAGGTCAGGTGTAGCGTAGGCCGGGCAAATTGTGGACTGCTCAAAAAAGTTTTCCAAAAGCTCTATTACGCGGCCACCCGCCGTTCTTGGAATATGTAAAAAGAAAAGTTTATCTTCGTGAGTTAGAATTGATCTGGCCTCCGGTCTGGCCGTAGCCGTAGCCGGTTGCCACCTGGCCCCGGAAACTCGGAAGTTTTTAAGTCTTGCAAAATTAATCTTCATTAAACTAAACCCACCCAAATCTTAGCAACCCTTAGTTCAAATCTTAGGGCTATAAAAAGCCAAAAGTTAGAAATAAGGACACGGTATTCTCTAGCAAATACTAAGAACAAACATGCTAAAGGAGAAATACCGTGTCTAAATACCGAGCTAAGTCTAACACAACTGACAAAACCGAGCCACTGCTCTCTCAAGCTGATTTTCACGAATTGCTTTATCAGCAAATTCGGCTAACCGTACGGAGCGTTCTGGAAAATGTAATGAAGGTGGAGTTAAGCGAGTTTTTGGCAGCCGGCTTTAAGGAACGCACCCTTGAAGGTTCTGGCAGAATCCAGACCAGTAACAGTAAACCTGAACAAAAGCAGAGCCAGTTAGTCTAACGCCCTCCTGATAGCCAAAGTGCGATAGGTTTGCTAAAATGGCTTGTCCCTTTTGTAAAATCGACAAAAGGGGCAACCTTATAGACGTGCGGCTTTCAAAAACGAGGGACCTTGAAGCGGTCGAACTCCTTTTCAAACAGGCCAGGGAAACGGTTGGCGAGGGGAACAAGCCGGAAAAAGTGACGACGGACGGGCATGCCAGCTACCCGAAGGCCATCCGAAAAACATTGGAATTAAAAGTAGAGCACCGGACCAACAAATATTTGAACAATCTGGTTGAACAGTCGCATCGAAAGATCAAGCAGCGATACTATGTGATGAAGAATTTCAAGAGTTTTGAAGCGGCGAGCCGGTTTACGAGTGCCTTCGAAGAAGTCAATGATCTGTTTCGGTTTCAAACTTACAAGAACGAGAAGGTTCCCCTTTTGCGTCAGAGGACGCTCTTCAAGCTACGATTTGAAGATGTTAAAAGAGCATTTATAGCACATAATCCGAGTAAGATTATTTTAGCTATCCTCGCCTAACCTGCTGGGTGTCCCCATTTCTGACAGAACCGTTTTAGGGTGCTGGCAGTGAGGACAGTTCATCCAAAAAGCTCCTGTTATTGAAAATAGTAATATTCGCACTACTTAGCCCAGAACTTACTATACCACATCTTTTTGTGACTGACCAAAGCTATCACTCATTTTAGGGAAACTTCCCCTACCCTGTCCTCAGTTTTGACGGAACCCTAAAAAGGTATATCTAGTAAGTCAGTTGCCTTACTCTTGGCTTCCTCCCCTCGCCGATCATAGCGAGCCGTGGTAGTTACACTGGCGTGTCCAGCTAATTTCTGAACGGTAGCAATGTCAGCTCCCGCATCTAACAAATCCGAGATGAAGGTGCGGCGCAGGTCGTGCGGACTGAACGGTTCTAAATCAGCTTGCAGTCCCCGTTTCTTCAAAATCTTCATTACTGCCTGGTCGGTCATTTGCTCTATTCGAATTTTGCCACTTTTGTGAATTGGACAAAAAAGTGAGCCTGCTACTTCCCCCCTGAGTGCCAGCCAACTTACTAAGGATTTAGCTGCTCCACCTTTGACATAAACCAGTCGGTCTTTGCCGCCTTTAGCTCCTCGGATGGTGAGTGCGCCTGTCTTGGAGTTATAATTCTTCAATTCCAGCTTGACTACTTCAGAACGCCGCATTCCAGTTCCATACATTACCCCGATGAGGGCAGCATCCCGCGTTCCGGCAGGTGAGTTTTCACTCTGGCAATTTTTAATAAGGATTTTAAGTTCATCCTTAGCCAGGGCGCGACCACGTGGAAGGGTTTCGGCTCGCTTGTTCTTGACATCCCTGGCCCTTTGGTAATCTTCACTTTCCATAAGTCCCAGTTTCCAGGCGTGATAGAGAACACTTCGCAAGCCAGATAAAGCCTGATTAACCGTGGCGGGGCGATAGCCCCGCTCGACTAAGGCGGAGGCAATGGCGGCTGTATGCTGGTAGCGCAGTTGCTGCCATTGCAGGGTAAGCGCAGTTTGTCTACCACCACTGGCAATCTCGGCAATCAGGTTGAGGGCACGCAGCATGCCACGCCGTCCCACTGGCCTTAATGTCGCAAGATATACTGCCGCCGGGTTCTGATCGAGTGGGGTAATCGCCGCTAGCGATTTATTTTCACTCCCAACAGCCGGAATTACTTCTACTTTTACTTCTTGGAAGTGCGCTTGCTCTTTCACCTGTACCATCTTACTGCCAGCTTTCTCATGTATGGTATCTTTCCCATAGTTACAGTTTACCACCCTTTCCAAGTTTTGACAACATCCATTGTCGTTACTTGGAAAGTCGCACCAAACTATCAAAAGCATGTTCCTTATCGAATTGTCTGGCTCTTGGATCCCCAACGTTTTCTTTGATGGTATAAGCAACCGTATAGGTTTCGTTTGCTATTTCACCTGTCCCACTATCATTTGAACAAACAAACCCAACCCAACCGTGACAAAAAAAGCAACCGTCCAGACCATCATGTACGCTACTAGCTTCAAACCCTGAGAACGGGCTGGGATTGGTTGTGATTGGGGTTGGGGGGATTGGTACATCGGGACAATTATACGTAGGTAAACTGCCAGAGATAAAACGCTGTTGAGAATTGCGGTTACCGCCAGCCAGGTATAACCTGCATCCAGGGCCGCTCCAAACAGCAGAATTTTCCCGGCGAACCCAGCCAGGGGTGGCACACCAACCAGCGATAGTAAAAAGATTACCATCGCACCACCCGTCCAGGGTGCGGTACGACCCAGGCCGTTAAAGGCTTCTAACTCACGCCCGACGCGAGCCACCACCGCGAAAGCTCCCAGATTCATCGCGGCATAAGCGGCGGCAAA
Organism: Chloroflexia bacterium; assembly: GCA_038245615.1. Classification (GTDB taxonomy): domain Bacteria; phylum Chloroflexota; class Chloroflexia; order Chloroheliales; family Chloroheliaceae; genus 54-19. The sequence goes on from JBBRSG010000029.1 coordinate 44,567, forward strand.
CACCACCAGAGCTTGCATTGCCAGACCGCTTTTTCCCATTGCCACATTCCCCAGCAAAAAATACCCGGCCTGAGCAATCGAAGAATAAGCCAGTAGCCGTATCAGATTAGTTTGGGCTAAAGCCGCCAGATTGCCGTAGGTCATCGAAACTGCCGCCAGTACCGCCAGAATTAGCGGCCAGTTTATTGCTTCAACCGATAAATCTCGTCCAACTTGAGCCAGGGCGAAAATCGCCCCGATTTTTGGTGCAATCGAAAGAAAAGCGGCAATCGCTACCGGCGCACCATCGTAAGCATCGGGCGACCAGAAGTGAAAGGGAACAATCGCCGCCTTATAGCCCAGGCCAATCAACACTGCGATAAACCCGGCAGCCGCCAGAAGTGGGGCATTTTGCAATTTGGGCAGATCACTCAGCAGGGTTGAGCCGGTCGCTCCGAACCAAAAAGTCAGGCCGAAAATCATCACTGCTTCAGTCACCGAGCCATACACGAAATATTTCATCCCCGCTTCAGTAGCCCGGTCAGTGCGCGGATAAGCTACCAGGGCAAATGTCCCCAGGCTACTGAGCAACACCCCTAAAACCAAGAACATTACATCGCCCGCACTTGCCAGCACCACCGGGCCTAATGTAGTGAAGGCAAGTAGGCTGTAAACTGTACCTTCCCGGTCACTGCCCTGCACTTCGGGCATAACTAAAATTATTACCAGTGCTACCAGAGGCAACAAAATAAGTTTAGCCCACACCCCCAGCGTATCAATGCGATAAGTCCCCATAAAGACGCTAGTTTGCTGACCCAGTAGGGTTAAACTCCAACCGAAAGCTACTACCAGCCCAATCAGGCTTAGAAGCATCGCCCAGCGCGGACGGTGTAGCATTTCGGCACACAGTGCCAGCACTGCCCCAATCAGCAGGGATATTTCCGGCAAGAGCAGGGCCAGGTCGCGCCCCATGTTCATTTCCATTTACTTTATACCGCCGTTCACCCGCCTAGCCGCTCCGTCGTTCGATGAATAACGTCCAGCAACCAGCCGGGCAGTATTCCAACCAGGACCACTAAGAGCAGGAGCGGAACTACCGCAAAGAGTTCGCGGGAATTGAGGTCGGGTAGACTAGCCCAGCGCTGATTGGCTTCACCCAGGCAAACCGCCTGAATTGCTCTCAAATACAATCCCGCCGTTATAACAATTCCCAATACCGTAAGCGCCGCCGCTATCGGCCAGACCCCAAAAGCTCCCAGAAAGATTTGGAACTCCGCCGGGAAGTGGGCTAGGGCCGGAAGCCCCAGCGAGGCAAACGCCGCCAGGATAAAGAACCAGCCTAACATCGGCGTAGTTTTAAGCAGTCCCCCAAAATCGTTTATTTGCCGGGTATGCGCCCGGTCTTGTAACATCCCGACCAAAAGAAAGAGGCTACCCGTGACAATGCCGTGACTGACCATCTGCAAGGTCGCCCCATCGAGGGCCAGCGCCAACGTTGCTCGATTGGTAGTAGCGGCGGCAGCGGCAATACCTAACACCACGTAACCCATATGATTCACACTGGTATAGGCAATCATTCGCTTGAGATCGGTTTGGCCCAGGGCTGCCAAAGCGCCATAAAGGGCCGAAAAAACCGCCAATCCCGCTATAAACGGGGCCAATTCCCGAAAAGCCTCCGGCAACATCTGCAAACCAATTCGCAGCAGACCATAAGTGCCGAGTTTTAGCATAACACCGGCCAGAATTACACTCCCGGCGGTGGGAGCTTCGACGTGCGCTGCCGGAAGCCAGGTGTGAAACGGAAAGAGCGGCGTTTTCACCGCAAAAGCCACCAGCAAAGCTATCAAGGTAAGGGTGGCCGCCAGTCCGGTAAGGGGTGGGGCGGCAATCAAAGCCCGCACATCAAAAGTGCGCGGGTTGCTACCCAGGTAAAGCGCCAGAATTGCCAGTAGCAAAGGCAGGCTACCCAACAAGGTATATATAAAGAAGGTGAGGGCGGCCTGTTGGCGTTTCTCGTAGCCCCAGCCCGCAATAATAAAGTACATGCCTACCAGAGTTAGCTCAAAAAAGACGTAGAACAGCACCAGATCAAGTGCCACAAAAACTCCCAGACAACTGGTTTCTAAAAACAAAAACAAGGCAATATATGACCGAGCGCGTTCGGTGATGCGTAATGAATAAATCATAGAGACTACAAACAGACTGGTGGTTAGTAGCACTAGCGGCAGACTAAAGCCATCTACCCCCACCCGGTAAGCTACCCCCAACGAGGGAATCCAGGCCACCTCTTCAATCTGTCCAAAACTCCCCGCCGGGCCGCTTCCCTGTAGCCAGATAGCGATTGTACCCAAAAAAGTCAAGCCACTGACGGTCAGACCAATCAGATGGGCGGTGCGGGTCGAAATAGGAAGCGGCAATACCAGCAAGGCGGCGGCAAGTAAGGGCAGAAAGATTGTGATTGAAATTAGTGGAACCACTTTTATTTCCTCATACTTTTAATTAAGTGTAACCACCCTGCCCCCAATAAAAGGGCTGATTACTACTTTATCGGCTAATTAAAATTAATCCTAGCAGCAAAATTACGGCGGCGGCAGTTAGTAGCAATTCCTGATGCACCAGACCTGACGGTAACTCACGGACACGTCCGCCGAGCAACCGAATATTGCGTACCATCCAGGCGATTAGCCGATCAATCCCGCGCTCATCGGTCTGGCGCGAGAGGCGGGCCAGGTCAAGTCCGGCCCGCCCTGTCAGCACGACTGCCCCATGCAGTCTGCTATCAAAACCGGCTACGCGCCTTGCCATATTTAATCCGGTGCGACCTACTCCCAACACCCCGCTATGCAACCAACCATCTGCCCGGCTTACCACACGGGCCAGCAACAGGACAGGTTGAACGAGCAGAACTTTGAGCCAATCATCCAGACGAAAGTTGCCTTGGGCCAGCCTCTGCCAGAAGCTACCGATTAGCTCGAACCACCCAACTAGCAGCCCGACCAAAGCTACTGCCAGGCCCAAAACCAGTGCCAACCCGTTTTCGGGAATTTCCTGACCTACCAATTGACCGATTGGTTTCACCAAAAGACCGCTAGTAGTTGCCAGCCCGGTAAGGCTCACCAACCCGGTCAGCATCCAGCCACTAACTGCGCTTTTATTGGCGTTCACTTCCCGACTAATTGACTCAGGCTTGGGCCAGAGCAGCCTTAAAGCTCGCCCAACATAGCTCCCCGTTAGTAACGTCCCCAATAGAACTAGAGGGGTAAACAACCACGCCTGGGCTGAAGCGAAAGTGGCGGCAATAATCGCGTCCTTCGACCAGAACCCCGCCAGAGGCGGCACTCCGGCCAGAGCTAGACCGGCAATTACAAAGCAGAGATAAACCGGCGGATAGGCCCGGCCTCCGCCTTTCGCGGCAATTTCGCTAAAGTTAGTAGAGTGATATTTATGCTGGAAAATACCTGCCCCTAAAAACAGGCTGCTTTTCATCGCGGCGTGAAAGACCAGATGCAGCAGGGCTGCGCCGGGCGAACCTGCCCCCAGTGCCAGCAGCATAAATCCTAGCTGGCTAGAGGTGGAAGCCGCCAACATTCGTTTCAAATCAACCTGAGCCAACGCGGTTAGTCCGGTCAGTAACGCGGTAACGCCGCCTACTATTCCAATTATTATCAGCACCGACCCATTTAACACCGGATAGACCCGCAGCAGCAGAATCGGCCCGGCGGCTACCAGAGTAGCCGAATGTAACAGTGCCGAAACGGGAGTAGGCCCGGCCATCGCATCTTGAAGCCAGCCCTGTAAAGGTATTTGCGCCGATTTGCCGATAGCTGCCAGCAGAAAACCCAACCCGGCAACGGTGGCGGCGGTCCCACTTACTTCCAGGGTTGGAGCAATCTCGCTGGTTTGGGTCTGACTTACCAGGGCAAATACTCCTATGTACAACCCGAAATCTGCTGCACGAGTAGTCAAAAAGGCGCGGGTCGCGGCCTGTCGCACGCCGGGTCGTTCGTACCAAAAACCTATTAAAAGGTAGGAGGCTAAAGCGATTAATTCCCAGCCAACAATTATTAGCAGCCAGTCCCCCGCCAACACCAGCAGTTGCATGGCCGCTACAAAGAGCGACATTTCGGCGAAGAAGCGCGGTAGGGCAGCTTCTTCCTGCATATAGCCCACCGCATACAGCATTACCAGAAAACTTACCATTGCGACAACGGTACTTAGCAGCGAAGTGGTTGGGCTAATAATCAGACGTAAGGGCAGGTTTGGCAGACCGGGCAATACTAGCGTACCGGGAATGGCATCGCCAGCTTTTGCCCACAGACCGAGTAACGCTCCGCATAACCCGGCTACCGCCCCGACCAGCGCCAGATAAGGCGACCAGCGTGGAGAACGCAGCAACAATATAAGCCCTATGGCGACCAGTGGGCCTAAGATTGCCAGAATTGCCAGGGCGGACAAACCAGCCATTAGCCTTTTAACTCCACCGCTTCTTCCATTTCCACCGAGCCTTTGGCCCGAAAGCGGGCCAGGGCCATTCCGAACCCTACCACCATTTCAAGGGCCATTACTACCATAATAATCAGGAAGAACATCTGACCTGAATAAGCTCCGGGATGCAGAAAACGCCAGAAAGCCACTAGATTGACCAGAGCCGCCCCCAGCATTAACTCCACTCCCATCATAATCATCACCAAATTGGTCTGGCTCAATACCCCGTATAGCCCGATGCCGAACAGGGCCGCCCCAACTAACAAAGCTATGATAAGTGTAATCATGGCTCACTCCTGTCCTTCGGTAGTCTGCGTCCGACTTACAATTGCCAGCAGCGTCCCGGCAATCATCGAGACCAGAATAGTTACCCCGGCGGTTTCAAAAATTAGCATCGAACGGCCCATAATTTCCATGCCCAAATTGTAATTCTGTCGCTCCGGCATATCAAGATTTTGAGCCTGGACTAATGCGCCCCAATCCACCAGCAAAGCCAGCAAAGCCGCGACCAGACCACCAACGATGCCCGCGACCAGCGAAAGCTTTTTTTGATGGGTCATTTCCATCTGACCCAGCCCGCCGGGATCCATCATAAACATCACCATAAAAATAGCCATCACGCTCATCTCGGTTGCCATCATCATTAGCTGCAACACGCCCAAAAATTCGGCTTCAAGGGCTAAAAAGAGCAACCCCAACGCGACCATCGCGCCCAGTAGAGCCAGGGCTGACCGCACCATTGACTTTGTGCGAAAAACTACAATGCTGAACCAGACAGCCACCAGACCAAAGAAGGCCACCGCTAGGGTTTGAAGTATCATACTTCTTTCCTCAACTTCAACAAATAAATCTGGCCTATTTCACCAGCAGTAAAGTTACGCCCACCCAAAAGATATTAACCAAAGCCAGAGGAACGCCTAATTTCCAGGCCCAGGCCAGCAAATCCTCTTCCCGTAGCCGGGGTAAATAACGGCCTCCGACCAGCATCAAACTTGCTACAGCCAGCGTTTTTAGAATAGACCAGACCCAGCCCGGCAAAACCGGCCCCAGCCAGCCACCCAGATAAAAAACGGTGATAGCACTCGCCAGCGAGAATACCAGCGTTAAACGGGCCAGCCGAAAAATCGCCAGCCGCACCCCACTATATTCGCCTTCCACCCCTCCAGCCAGTTCGCCCGGTGCAGTGGGTAAATCAAAGGGTGGTAGAAAAGCCAGAGCCATAGTTGCCAGCCAAAATAAGACAAAACCGAGTGGCTGGGTGAAAATATTCCAGAGCGCTTCCTGGGCCTCAACAATCCGGCTGTTGGTGAGCGATTGCGCTCGCATTGCTACCGCCGTCAGAGGCATCACTACCAACATGCCGTAAGCGACCAGTTGAGCCAAGAAGCGCCAACCGCCCACCATTGCATAAATCGCGTCCGGCCCCCAGCCTGCCATTACCAGTGCGACCATTACATAGGCCAGGGCCGCATTGATAAATAAAGCACCTGTCGCCAGGTCAGCTATTGCGGTGCCGGGGGCCAGGGGTAGGACGGCAAAGCTGGCGACAGCCGCCACCAGAAACAAAACCGGGGCTACCTCAAACAGTACCCGGTCAGCCTTGCGCGGCACGAGCGACTCACGGCCTAACAGGGCCAATCCCGCCAGAAGCGGCGCGGCTGGCCGCAGGCGGCCGGTTGTGGCCCATTCCTCGATAACCGCCACCGCGTAAGCTCCGGCCAGCAGTAGCAGCCCTAACCCAAGTGTAATCATGGCTCAAGCTCCCAGGGCGATAAGTCGAGTGAAGCCACGCCTACCAGGGCATCGGCTAAATCTTGCCCTTCGCTTACTTTACCGACCAGTTTTACCAGTGCCGCCGAGGGCGTATCCAGCTTTATCTCGCTTACTTCGCCGTGTGCTATAGTCAGGCTCAAGGTAGCCAGGCCACGCGGCGTTTCCAGGCTGGCCGTGCTGCTAATTTTCTCGTGGAAGAGATAGCTTAAAGCCACCGCATGGAGCTTTGCGATAGAATTAGCCGCCAGTATCAAATCAAGGCTTTGTTCCAGTTCGGCCATCCGCACTAAAAGCCGGGCCAAAGCATCTCCGCGCTCTCGTACCTCCGGCTTAAAACCCAGACGGAGATAAGCCGGGCTATCCGAACGAGCATCAGCGGCAAATTCACCAGCTTTAACCACCGGCCCGGTCACACCTTCTAAATCTTTCATCGCAAGCTGACCTTTTTTGGTCAAACGGGTTTTGAGCAAAGGGGTTTTTTGCCAACGGTCTTTCAATTTGAGCAGGGAAGGCCGAAGCCGTGATATTTCTGGTACGCTTTCGGTTTTTGCTAAATCGAGTTGAAGTCGGACGGTTTGCCTTGCCAACCAGTTGTCCCCTAGTAATTCGGCCAGCTTTGCCAGCCAACCTAAATGACTCAGGGCGCGTTCCCGTTCCAATAGTCCAATGCGCCCGGTGGCCTCAGCCTCGTCTACTTTTATCCCGACGGCCTGCTCAAGTGCTTGATGGGCCAGCAAACGATAGGAAACCGGGGCTAAAGGGTCAAGGCGGGCCAGCCTTTCAGGAAAACTGGCTACCGAACCGGGCCAGCTTTGCTCTAGCCCGCGTTTAAGCGTTCCCGGTATAATCTTTGCCTGAGCTACCTCTTCCCCGTCCAGAGTGAAATTCAGGGCCAATCCTGCCCTTAGTCCCGGAAAGAGTGGGCCAAACGGCGTTTCGACCCATTCCATCGGCAAGCCGTCTCGACTGCGTGGCAAATCCTGGGTCATTGCCACCATAGACATAAAGCCACTCATCATCATGTCGTGACCGCCCATATCCATCCCGGCCATGTCCATACCCATGTCCATCATGGAGAGCGTCGGCCGCTCGCGGCGCTCCGGCACGGGCGCCGTCATGCCGACGCGCGGCGCAAGCGTGCCGCGGGCGAAGCCCGACCGGTCCATCGCCTCGGCGAAGAC
>JBBRSG010000030.1:0-51538 GCA_038245615.1 Chloroflexia bacterium
ACCCCCAAAGGGGGCGAGGCCGCGATTTACGATTGAAAACCCAGTCCTCAGTCCTGCATTTCTTCCGTCTTCCGTCTTCCGTCCTGCATTTCCCCTGCCCCCTGACCCCTATCCCCCCGTTTTCAAGCTCAGGGTACGGGCTTTATCAAAGATTGGCTCGATGCTGGCGGGCATTTTGGCGACTACCTCGGCGGCAGTAGCTTTTCCCTGCCAGACTGGTTTTAGCATTTCGTCCATCAGCCCGTCCACATCGTGCGAGAGCAAAAATTCCGGGTACGGCACGCCCAGTTCGGTTTCCTGCAAAAACACCGAACTGTTATAGGCCAGTTGCCGCAAGAACAGATTGTTTTCGCGCACCGACTTGCGGGCCGGCACCATGATGCCAGTATCGGAAAAGAGGGCCTGTCCAATCGGGCCGGTCAGCCATTTGACGAAAGCCCAGGCTTCTTCCTTGTGAGTAGAGTTTTTGTGAATGGCGTAGCCCGCCCCGCCCAGGACATTGGCCCGCTTTTTCCCGGCGGGCAGTGGCACGACATCCCAGCGCAGCCCGTTTACTTTGCCGTAGACCGGGATATTGGTATGGTTGCCAAAAGCCATCGCCAGTTTGCCCTGGCTGAAAAGGGTCGCAATATCATCGCCACTGCTCATTTTGTCGGGTGGCGGGGTAACTTTGTCCACGTTAATCAGGTCGGCATAAAACTGAAGCGCATCTGAGGCGGCTTTATTATTCAGCAGCAACTTGGTAGGCGGCAAAGGCGCGTTAAAGCTGTCATAAAGCTCTGCTCCATTTTGCCAGACCCACAGCCGCCACCAACCCGGCTCGAAAGCGAACCCATATTGACTGATATTGCCCTGCGGGTCGCGTTTGGTCAGTTTTTGGGCCATACTCCGTAAATCCTGCCAGGTCCAGCCCGCTTCGGGAGTTTTCAGCCCGGCCTCGCGCAACATATCGAGATTGACATAAAGCACTTTGGTGTCATTGTCGCGGGGCAAACCATACAGGGTCTTTTCGTACCGGAACAAGTCGAGCAGACCGGGATAAAAATCGTTGGTATCCAGTTTATCGCGGTCAATCAAGGGCTGAATTTTCTCCAGAATACCCTCGCGTCCGGCCCAGGTCGGGACATTATCCAAAAACATCACGTCAGGGGCTTTATCACCGACCCACTCGGTTCGCACCCGGTCAAAATATTTGTTCCAGGCATCGTAGATGATTTTGACTCGCACGCCGGGATACTGGGCCTCGAATTGCTTTGCCAACCGGTCATTAATGGCGATTTCGGCTTCATCGCCCCAAAAAGCCCAGGTAATTGTTACTGGGTTCGCCGGATTTCCGACTACCGGGGTTTTGGTAAAATTAGGGGCAACCGTTGGAACGGTAGTTGCCGGGATAGGCGTGCTATCGCCACAGGCCGTCAGGGTACTACCCATTATCAAAATCGTTACGACCAACCCCCACATATAACCTGAATGCCGAGGCAGCCTGATTGCTAATTGCCTCACCTTTTGCTCCTTTAATCCATTTCTCACGTAACTATTCACCCTCTGTCATTCTGAGCGAAGCGAAGAATCTTTATCCTTCGCTTCGCTCATGTCCCTTTACGGGGTGTGACAAATTCAAGACTGGCTGAATTGTTACTTTCTCACCACAAAAACGGTTTTATTTAAGTCAGTTATAGCTGATAATTCCTGGCTTCCCTGATTTTAGCTATTCAGATTTAGCTATTTATATATGACACTTATAAGTTAAAAGAGTTTCAGCCAAATCCGGCTAAACCAGCTGTAACCAGGCAAAAATAAGCTTGAAAGGGTAACTTTATTATACCACCAAACCCGCAAAACGGCTTATCGTCTCACCCGGTATGTTATAATCTGGGCGGGTATAGCTCAACCGATTTGGGATAGCTAAAGTTTTGGAGACGGGAATTAAATTTATGATATTTATGATAAAAGTACATCCCGATTTGCCGATGTTGCCGTTACGGGCGCGGGCCTGGCAGTGGCTTCAGTGGTACGGCGTAGAAGTAAAGGTTAAAAATCCACAAAGTACTCGCGGGGGCGGTTTGTGGTGGTCTGAAAAAAAGCTGGTCGAGCTGGAAACCGCTCAGGAGGAAGCCGCGATTCACGAACTGGCCCACGCCTGGTGGGAGGAGCGCCGCAAGGATGTCCAGGTGCGCACGACCTTTAGCGCGATGGTGAAACGTTTATCGGAGGAACGCGACCCCCAATATCGCCGAGCAGCGGAATTAGCCTATGTCTATGAACACGGCGACCCCAATACCGGTTTTAAGGGCATGTTTCTGGAGGACGGCACTATTATTGATTGGGAACAATACGCCGGGTTAGCCAGCGGTATTATGGGCCACCCGGAGCGATTGCCGCTCTATATTCGCGGCTTCTATGCCGAGCTGTTTGGGGAGTAGGGTCGGAAGACGGAAGAAATTCAGGACTGAGGACTGAGGACTGAGTTCCCCAATCGCGGCCTCGCCCCCTTTGGGGGTAAATCGTAAATTTCCGACCCTCGAACCCTGACCCCCGTCCCCTGATTGTGAACGAGGTTGCAATGGATGATAATGAAAATAGCGAGGATTGGTTTGAGGCCCGCGCCGCGTACAAGGCCGGGCTAAAAGTCGCTCGACAGTGGCAGAGCGAGGCCCGCACTGCCCTGGTAGATACAGATGAATATCCCCCGGCCCACGTCAACGAGGAGGGCGAGTGGGAGGCGCAATATTGGTCGCCCACTACCCGTAAGGGCTTGATTGTCTTTCTGAATAAAGACCTTGAAGTCCTACGGCAGACCGAGTGGGGCGCATTTTATGAAGCGATGGCGGTAGCGGCGAGTCAGGAGATACTAGCGGGGCAGGGTTTTAGCTATAACCCGGAAATTGGTCGCCCAGGGCCAGAGGCGTTGTCGTTTGTCTTTCAGCGCCCATCCCCAACCTACCCGAACCAGTCCGATTTTATTGATGTCCAGATTTCGACCTCAGTAATGCTGACCCCGCCGCCCCGTCGTTTCACGATAAATCTGGTTCGTAATAACGGAGACCGCCCGATGTTTGGACAGTTTGGCGGCTACGAAACCCGCTTGGCGGCGGTGATACCCGATTACAAGCCGGATTTCTGGTGGAGCTTCAAGACGGAACAGGAATACGAAACGCAGTTGCGCGAAGCTTTCGGCCTGATAATCCAGTACGGCCTAGCGGCAATGATGTAGAAAAAGAGAGAAACCATGTTTTATGCTTTTAGCCGCTTTCATAGTCCCAAAAACTTTGCGGTAGCAAGGTCGGAGTTTTTAGGGTGGGTGCGCCAGGCGGAGCGGGCGATTTATCTTGAAACAGTTAGTTCCGAGGAACCTGTTTTACCCGCCAGCTTGCAAAAACGCGCTCTGACCGACGCGGAAATGGTCGGGCTGGAAATTCTGGTGGATAATGCCTGGCAGCAACTCGATTTCGGCGGCTACAGCACCGCTGGTGACTCAGCGGTTATCAACGGCTACTGTCATTTTGGGCTGGACGAAACTCATACTCAGGCCCGGTTGCTGGCGCTACTGGTCGAGGCGGCGAGCGATTTGGGCGACCCGCTCCAAAGTGCCACCTTGCAACTAGGCTTGTCGGATTTACTGCGTGAAACTCCTCACCTCGAAGAAATTTATTTGCCGTTCTTGGCGCTATCAGCTCAAGCTCAGGCCGACCTTGCCGGGTTGAACTTTCTCCCCGGCGATAATCCTGGTTTCTGGTTGGTAGATTACGAAGTGAATGCCTCCAACCAAGATGAAGGCGAAGAAGAAGATTATGAAAGCGAAACCAACCAATCCGAGGCCGATTCGCCTCAAAGCTGGCTGGAATTGAGTGTACGGGCCGAGCCGGAAGCGGTTGAGGCCATTACCGAACTTTTTGCCCGCTATGGCTATAACCAGGGGGTAGTCATTGAGGAGACAGTCCAACCCGGCCCGGATGGAGGGGCTTTGCGCGATGTAAGCGCCCCGGTAATAATCCGAACTTATATCGTAGCCGGAGCAAAGGCTCTGGCAGGTATCGAGAAGCTGCGCGAGGGGCTATTTTATTTGGGTAAATTGCGCCATATCGAGGAGTTGCAAGTCACCGAGCGGTTTGAGGAGGATTGGGCTAACGCCTGGAAAGAATTCTATCAAGTGCATCGGGTCGGGCGGCGGACGGTAATTAAACCACCCTGGCAGGAATACGCCGCTTTGCCGGAGGATATTATAGTCGAGATTGACCCCGGCATGGCCTTTGGGACGGGTCTTCATCCGACTACCCGCCTCTGTCTGCAACTGATGGAAGACCATTTGAACCCGACCCAGCACCTCAAAGCTCTGGATTTGGGGACGGGGAGCGGCATTCTGGCGATTGCTGCCGCCCGGCTAGGCGTGCCATATATTTTGGGGCTGGATACTGATGGGGTAGCGGTGCGAGCCGCCCGCGAAAATGTCGAGCGGAACGCCGTCACCGACCAGGTGCTTTTGGCAACTGGTTCACTGGCAATCGAGGTGAAGGCGGCCCAGGAGGGAGGGTTTTATGCCTTTGGTGAGGAGGAACAGCGTCCCCCCGCGTTTCTGCCCCAAGTCTTGCCGTTTGACGCGATTATTGCCAATATCATTGCCCGCGTGCTGATTTCTTTAGCCGAACCGATGGCGGCGGCCCTCCGACCCGGTGGCCTGCTCATTACCAGCGGGATTATCGGGGAACGGGCCGACGATGTAGCTACTGCGCTCGAAGCCGCTGGACTATCGCTGGTGGAGCGCCGCGAGGAAAATGATTGGGTGGCGTTTGCTCATCGGCGGGAAATCTGAAATCTGAAATCTAACAGCTTTTTTACTGTCCCTTTGGAAATTGTTGCTTGAGTTTTTGGAAGGCGGTTTGGGGGTCACTGAGTTCGCCGCCAAAAGTTGCTACCAGCGGTTTGCCGATTCTTTCGGCGGCATCGGCCCGCACAAATACAAAAATTCGCTGACTATACAGGGTCGGACTGACGATAGCAACATATTTTTCCTGGCAGAGCGCCAGCAAAGCCGGGAGCGAGTTCCAGTCGTTGTGCTGAATGAGGGTTGGATTTAGCCCGGCGATATATTGTGGCACCCATTTGCCATAAAAAGTGGCCTCAGTCGGCCATTTGGCGATAGTCGGTTCGGTCAATCCCACCATATCGGTTATGGGGGTGGGGCGGGAATAATAGCTTATTCGCCCCAGAACGGCGATGGCATAAATATCGCCCGGTGCGTAAATCTGGGAAAGCTTTTGTCCGAAAAGGTCTTCGCCACTATCAAAAACCGCCGGAGTAAACACGGTTTTATCATTAAGAGTAATTTTGAGATAGGGTTGAAAAACGGTAAATAAAGTCAGCCAGACGAGGGGTAAAATCCAGGCGGCCCGGTTTAGCCGATTTGGAGTCAGGCGGATGGCGAGCGCAATTGCCAGGTCATAAAACGTCATCGAGAAAAGCAGGATTAGTTCTGGAAAATAGGGGGTCAACAGGCGGGCCTGGGGCATCCAGTCGCCTTTGTTGGAAACCGCTACCACCAATCCAAAACTCAGTACTGCCCCGCAGGTGAGATAGTAAAATCCCTTTTGCCGCCAGACGAAGTACAGAGCCGCCATTGCTGCCAGGGCCGAAAAAGCGGTCAGGACGATTTCGCGCCGCCCGAATTGATTTTCGACATAACCAAAACCATCTTTCCAGCCCGTCAGCATCTGGCTGAACGAGCTACCGCCCTGGTCGCGCTTGGCAATTACCGACATAGGTAACAACTCGTGATAGAAAGCAATCCGGGCCACTTCTACCAGACCGATAAATAAGGCAACCCCAACAGCCACCCATAGCGAGCTGCCGGGGCGGTTATTTTTCAGCAAAGTATGGCGCTGCCGAAACAAAAAGAAGCCCAATAGCACCGGAGCGAGAAATAATCCTTCGGGTCGGGTAATTGCCATCCCGCCCAGCCCGATAGCCAGGAGGCCCGTCGAAAAGCGCTCTTTGGTGAACAGCCCGAATATCGCTAATATCAACATCAGCCCAAAAAGAGCGGTTTCCAGCCCGCGTTGGCTCGATACCACAAACGACATTGATAAAGCTAATCCCAGCCCCGCCGTGTAGCCGATAATTTTATGCCCGGTCAAAACTTCGGCTAACTTCATGGTAAGAGCAATCGTCGCCAGCATGCAAATTATCCCCAGCCACCAGGCACTATAGGGGAGCGCGAGATTCAGTTTAGCTGCCCCCGCCAGCAAAATTGTCCAGAGAGGGTTGGAGTAACCTTCGACCTGTTCACCGGGATTAAAGACCAATCCCAACCCATTCGCCAGGTTTGCCGAATAGCGAAAGCTGATATAGGCATCGTCCACCAATCCCGGAGGGGCAAAAAAGATAGCATGAAGTAGGGCTATCAATAGTACAGCGACATAACTCGCCCAATCCAGGAGCGGATTATCGAATGGGGCTTTTTCAGAATAATTTTTGGGTTTAGTCACAATAATATGGCTTGACATAAGGTTAAGGTTACTTTTGAGGTTGACCCTAACCCCGGTTTTTAAGGAAGTCGGGCAGGTCTACCCTGGGATTAATGTGGGAAGGCAACATGCCTTTGAAAGGATGCTGGGCATCCATACTCTGACAAAGTTCGAGCCATTCTTCCAGGCTGACCTCATCTTTGATAACGCTGGCGCTGACCCGCGCCAGACAACGGGCCGGGAGATAGGTCAGCTTACCGGCCCAATCCCACCTTTTCTTGAAAAGCTCCGGGGCTTCTTTCAAAAGGCCCTCGTTGCGGTCATCGTAGGGGACTGCCCCGATTTCGCTGACGGAATACGCCCCGTCGGGGTACGGCACCAGATAGCGATAGGCTTCCAGTAATTGATAAATAAAGAAACTAGGATTGCGGGTCGTCCGGTCAAGACGGCTCATCCAGTAGATGTACCAGACGGTATAGGTCAGGCTGCGATGGATGGTCGGGAGAGTGCCACGCGCAAACAAAGGCTGCCCGTCGAGGCGCACCAAAGTTCCGTGATAAAAGCGCCCTGGTGGGGCTTTTTCGGGCGGAATTTTCGGTTTTGGTGTAGATAGAGTTTCCATTGCTTATATAATAAACCAGCCTTTTCATAAGCACAATATTTTGCGAACTACTCTCTCCAATATCCCACTGAACTAATTTAGTGTATAATTGAGCGGCTTACAAACTAAAGCAACAATTCCCAAAGGGGAGTAAAAATCGGGAAGCATATTGATTTTCGATTTTCGATTTTCGATTTCAGATTTTAACCCGATGGGCCTGTTTAGACCGTAATTAGAGGATTTTGAAGCTTTGAAAGAAATGGACAAACCAAACCGCTCGAACCGTCGTCGTCGCGAAGTGCAGCAAGACCAGGTGACTCCCGCCCTGGCGAATCTCACTCCCCCCCAGATAGTCGCCGAGCTGGATAAGTATATCGTGGGGCAAAGCGATGCCAAACGCGCCGTAGCAATTGCGCTCCGTAATCGCTATCGTCGCCAGCAACTGAGCGAGGAATTACGCAACGATGTTGCCCCCAAGAATATTATGATGATTGGGCCAACCGGGGTCGGCAAAACCGAAATTGCCCGGCGGATGGCGAAGCTGATTGATGCGCCTTTTTTGAAGGTCGAGGCTACCAAATTTACCGAAGTCGGCTATGTTGGGCGGGATGTGGACTCGATTGTCCGCGACCTGGCGGAAGTCAGCATCTCGATGGTGCATGACGAGAAATTGCGCGAGGTACGCCCGCAGGCCGAAGGTGCTGCCACCGAAAAGCTAATCGGTTATCTGGTGCAACAGCTTTATTACCAGGACAAGCAACCGAATAAGAAAAAATCAGGGCGAGCGGCGCACAGTCTGGAATTGGAATCCAAGACCGTTTTGCCGGAGATGGCCCGGAGTGAAGGTCAGGCGGCGGAGGCCGAAGCCGCCCTGGGAACATCTTTAGAAACTTCGCTGGAAGCCTCGCTTGAGGCGACCCTGGAAGCCGCCAAAATTGGTAGGTTGGGCGAAGAAACCGAACGCCCGCCGATGTCACCCGAAGAAGCCCGGTTGCTTCAGCGCCGTCGTCGGCGGGTCGCGGCGATGTTGCGGCAGCATAAATTGGAAGAGCAAACCGTCGAGATTGACCTGGAAGCCGATGAGCCGTTTAGCGGGGTCATTGAATTTATGGCGGGGCTTAGTACCGATGAGCCGGGCGAAAATTTCCAGGACTTTATGGATAATATCGGTTCGATGTCGCGGCGACGCTCACGGCGGGTTTCGGTCAAAGAGGCTCGCACGATTTTGATTAATGAGGAAGCTAACAAGCTGATTGATTTTGATGGGGTGGTGGATGCCTCAGTCGAGCGGGTTGAACAATTAGGCGTGGTGTTTTTGGACGAAATAGACAAGGTAGTTGGCAACGGCAACGAAACTGGCCCGGACGTTTCGGGGGAAGGGGTTCAGCGCGACTTGTTGCCGATTGTCGAGGGTTCAACCGTTATGACCCGCTATGGCCCGGTCAAAACCGACCACGTTTTATTTATTGCGGCGGGGGCGTTTCACAATGCCAAGCCCTCCGACCTGATACCGGAACTACAAGGCCGCTTTCCTTTGCGGGTCGAACTCGATAGCCTCGACCAGGACGACCTCAAAGAGATTTTGGTCAGGCCCGCCAATTCCCTGACCAAGCAGTATACCGCCTTGCTGGATACCGAAAAGGTCGGACTGGTCTTTGAGGAAAGCGGGCTGGATGAAATCGCTCATATCGCGGCCCAGGTCAACGAAAAGAACCAGGACATTGGCGCACGCCGCTTGCATACTATTATGGAGCGGGTGCTGGAAGAAATTTCGTTTGAGGCGGCTGACCGGGCCGGTCAAACCGTCAACATAGACCAGAAATATGTGCTTGACCGAATCGGAGATTTGGTAGAGGACGAGGATTTGAGCAATTATATCCTATAAAGAAGCCTCTTAGGACTTAGGATTGATACGATTTGCTGGTTTGAAGAAGCCTTTACTAAACCCCAAAACCGGGTTTGGTTATATACTTGAGGCTAATCGCAAGCCAGGTTTCTAATTTAATCAAGATGAAAGCGGGTAAAGCATGACCACTCAACTGGAAACCCTTGATTTACAGCCGGAAACGGTAGAGCAGGAGGAGATTGAGAAGATGGCTGGCGGTATTCCTGGTGAAATCGAGTCTATCTTAACTGCCTATCTATTTCCTTATGTGTATCCCAAAAAGCTGGGTCGTCTTTTTGGCGCTCAGACCGATTTCCAGTTGGGGGGAATTGGCAAGCGGCGCCCCGATGTAGCTTTTGTAGCCTTGTCCAAACTCCCAATCAATGTGCCGGATGCCGTGCCATTTCCGCCCGATTTGGCGGTTGAAGTAATTTCCAAAACCGATGGCTTTTATGAGGTAGCCCATAAGGTTAATGAATATTTATCGGCGGGGGTTCGCCTAGTCTGGATTATCAGGCCACTTCAACACTTGATTGAGGTTTATCATCCCGGCGACCTCAAGCCGTTTTTGCTGGGCTTAGACGATGAATTGGAGGGTGAGGATGTTATTCCTGGGTTTAAGCTGCCGGTAAAGGCGCTGTTTGAGTACGAAATTATGGAAACTGCGGAAAGTAAGATGGAGACTTTAACTGATGGAATTGAATAGCACCGAAATCCAGGCGATTTTGCCGCATCGCTTCCCGTTTTTGCTGGTAGATAAAATAATTGAGGTGGAATACGGCAAACGGGCGGTTGGTATTAAGAACGTCACGATTAACGAATGGTTCTTTCAGGGCCATTTTCCTGGCTATCCGGTAATGCCAGGGGTGCTGATTATGGAAGCTCTGGCCCAAGTTGGGGCTGTCGCGCTATTGGGCATGGAAGAATACCGGGGTCGGCTGGCCTTTTTTGGCGGCATGGACAACGTGCGTTTCAAGAAACAGGTTGTACCAGGGGATAGTCTACGTCTGGAAGTCGAGGTAATCCAGTTTCGGGGGGTGGTCGGCAAGGCCAACGGGACGGCGATGGTAGATGGCAAGGTAGCGGCACGGGGTGAAATGACCTTTGCACTTGGCCCGGCGGCGGGGTAATAATTTTGAATTATGGGGCTGGGAGTTGGAATGAGGGATAAAGCGAAGCTGGTTCAAGCCTCGGTGGGGTGGGTTTCAACCGATAATATTTATGAACGGCGGGAACGGGGGGTAACTCTAGTCTGCCGTTTTTTGAGTTTCGGGTTTGACCTGCCGCGCCGGTTCAGTCGGCGGCTTCGACCTCAACTGGTAGATATTCCCCTCAAAGCGAAGGTAGTAATTATCAAGCCGTGCTGTTTGGGGGATGTGCTGCTGGCTACCGCCACGCTTGCGGCCCTGTCGGAAGCTCGCCCCGATTTGGCGATTGATTTTGTAGTCAGCCAGTGGTCGCGTCCGGCCCTGGAAGGTAATCGCCGTTTGCGCTGGCTGGTAGCGACGGGAACAGACGGTTCGCATTTGTCGCTGCGAAAATATCTCAGTTTGGCCCGCAATTTGCGCCGTCAGAAATATGCCGCCGCCCTGGTTTTGGACCGCTCGCCCAAATTGGCCTTTTTGCCCTGGCTGGCGGGTATCCCAATCCGGGCCGGAGTGGATAACCTGGGGCGCGGTTTTGCCCTGAATGTCCGGGCTAGGCAAGACGGTATTTTGCAGCACGAGGCCGAAGTTTATCTGGATGTCGCCCGCGCCCTGGGAGTGAAGCCCACTTCCCCTCATCTGGAATTTTCCCCAGAGATTACGGCGGCTTTCTGGAAAAAAATCGTGGGCTTAAAAATAAATCTGCCAGCCCCGCTCGCTGTAATTCACCCCGGCGGCGGGCAGAACCCAGATACTCAGGTGCTTTCCAAACGCTGGCCCGCTGCCCGCTTTGGCGAAATTGCGGCCCGACTGGTAGGTGAGGGTTTTCAGGTGGTGATAATCGGGGCAACCAGCGATAAAGCTGTGGTCGAAACCGTAGTACAATCCGCCCGCCCGAATGGGCCGACGGACGGAAAGCTCATCAACGGTTGCGGGAAATTTAATCTGGCGGAGACCGGGGCGCTCCTGACGCGAGCCAGCCTTTTTGTGGGCAACGATACCGGGGTGATGCATCTGGCGGCGGCCTGTGGAACGGCGGTGGTGGCAATCTTTGGGCCGAGTAGCCCGGTGGCCTACGGGCCGTATAGTGCTAAAGGCCAGGTCGTCGCCCCCGGTCAGACCGCCGTCCGGCCTGGCCTGCCTTTGAGCGAGTACCAAAGGTTGTCGGCGGCTGAAGGCGGGATAGAGGCTGTGACAGTCGAAATGGTCTGGAAGGCTGTCCAGCTAAAAGTGCCGGTTAGCTGACCGCTTGCGCCAGCCTGACGACTTCATCGGCGCAGCCCCACGAAATAGTTACCCCCGCCCCGCCGTGTCCGTAATTATGAATCAGCCGGTTGCCATCGGGTTGGAGCAGGGCTTCGAGGCGGACGACCTTGCGGCCCGGTCTCAACCCCACCAGATGTTCCAATATCTCGGCATGCAGGACTTGAGGTACTAGGGCGGCACAACGCGCTTGAATTTGGTGGGCGGTTTCTATATCCACTTCCAGCGACCAGTTATTTTCCTGAATCGTGCCGCCAAGTACGCAATCTTTAGAGCGCGGTACAATGTAGGTAGTTGTCCCATCATCGTTATGGTCGTCCTCGGCCATTACAAACCCTGCCGGGCTGGTTTGAAGCAAGGCCGGGGCGGTCACGCGCATAATCTGCCCGCGAATTGGAAATACCGCCTCGTCCTGGGCCAGAGCGCGAGAACCCAGCCCGGTACAGTTCACCACGATTTCGGCCTCCTGCAAAACCTCCTCGAAATTGGTCACTTCCCGCTGCACTACCGTTCCGCCCAGGTTCTTAAACTGGTGTAGCAAAAAATCGAGATAGACCCCGGTTTCAATCATCGGAATCTCAAAAACATAGCCGAAGCCATACCCGGCGGGAAGTTCGGCAGGTTGGGCCACCCGAAAATTGCGGACATAAGCAGCCCAGGCCGGGGCGGGGACTTCGTGGCGGAAGACTTCCAGTCCGGTCTGCATATAGACCCCACTTCCCTCGACCTGGGCCAGTTCCTGAAAGACCTGATAGCCGCGCCGTCCCCAGCCGATGACTTCGGCTTCGGGGGCGACTTTGTAGGGATACCAGACGGCGGCGGCGACATTCGAGGTAGTGTAGGGTGGTAGCTCTTTGGCCCAGATAGTTACTGAGTTATACCCAGCCTCGCGCAGTCGGATGGCGCAAGAAAGGCCCGACACCCCGCAACCCAGCACGATAACTTTTTTCTCATTCATAGGTCTGTAACCTTATGCGATTGACTATTCGATGGGTTTGAAGCGTTCAAAGTAATCGTGTTCCAGTAGCCAGGTTACTGCTTTGCGCCCAAGTTCGGGGGTGACGCGGGTGAGCAGGATAAAGCTGGGGTCGCCGAAATAGGCTTCGCCAAAGCGTGCGCCGTCGGCAAAGCGGCGGGTGAAAGAAAAGAAATCCTCGAACTGGAGTTGATAATTGCGCCCGTCTTCCAGTTCCAGCCGCACGCCCCGCACCAGCCCTTTGTAGTCAAAGTTCTCCTGACTATCGGGGGATACATATCCGTGGGGGAAGATTAAATCAAATTGGGCAGTATCTCGCAATTTGCCCTTGCGCCGTTTGTCATTGGCGAGCGGGATAAAATGGTCGAAATAATTTTGTTCGTACAGGGCTTCGATTGCTTCAACGATAATTTCAGGAGTGATTTTGGTGACAACAATCAGGCCCGGCTCGACCAACCATTCCAGTTTGAATAGTGCCACGTGCCGCACGAAATCTTCGGCTACCTGGTGATAGTCCATAAAGAATAATCGGTAACGCCGTCCATCTTCCTCAAAGCGGACGAAGACTCCGTCTAGCTGGCCCTCTTTTTGAGCTATTTCTGGCCCTTCCAGATAACCTTCGGGGTATATGATTCTATAGGGTGGGTTTTCTTGGGACATTATGCCTCAGAGTAAGTGATAAGAAAGCGATTTTGCTAGATTATTTGACAGGTTCTTATTGTAAGCCAGGTCGGGAGGATAGGCAATAGGCTTTTTCGGCCTTTGATATTGTTCAGATCAAAACTATCCCGACTTGGCTTACAAATAAAAGCACCAACCCTAGATATATTTGGGGTTGGTACTTTTATTTATACGCTATCCAAAAGCGATAGGATAGATTACAACTGTGCGTGGATTTCGCTCTTGTTGACGTTTAGACTGACCCGCTCCTGATTGGCGGAAGCGATCATATCCGTCGGGATGAAGAAATCTTCGGTGAAAAACAAACCCTTTTCGACCACGATGCTGCTCATTTTGCCGCTCTGGGAGTCGTAGTTCACCCGTTTTACCTTACCGACTTTGCCGTCAAGGGCTTCTACCGTTGTGCCTTCTTTGACCAGCAAAGAATTATCTGGCACATTTAATTTCTCAGTATAAGGCTGGACGGCTGGT
Organism: Chloroflexia bacterium; assembly: GCA_038245615.1. Taxonomy (GTDB): domain Bacteria; phylum Chloroflexota; class Chloroflexia; order Chloroheliales; family Chloroheliaceae; genus 54-19. Next base: position 13,484 of record JBBRSG010000030.1, read on the forward strand.
TCGGCTGCAAAACCCGCTTCATAAGCTAACGGTGCAGCGAGGGGCGTGCCCATTGTACCAATTCCCCCGGCAGGATAGGTGGCACTATATTGGGCCGGATAGCCCTGGTCTATCGTCCCGGAGGAAGCGGCGGCATACTCGCGCTCAATAAAATCAGGCATTGCCTCAAGTTGCTCTTTCGACAGGTTCAGACGGACGCTCTTGCCATCTTCCGAAATGCTGCCAAACCATTTATTTTCTACCACTATTTCACGCCCGGTGAGGCCACCCTCGGCTACGACCAGATGGGTGACTTGATTACTATCCGGGTTGGCTACCAATAGCTTAACCTGGCCTAGAGTTTCGCCTTTTACATCCTCTACTTTAGCACCTAATTGCAAATCGTTTATCATACAAGACCTCCTTATTAATTGTTTACAAACCAGGCTGGTACTGAAATCAGACGGTCTGAATTGCTTACATGGAGGTATTTGCATTTTATGTGCCAAAAAATTAAGCAGCCCGGAAACGCAGAATCCCGCTATCTTCTTCGGTGGTAACGCGGCCCTCAAGGTGCAGGCGCTCCAGGTGCGAGAGAGCTTCGACCAGGGCCAAAAAGCGATGGAAACCTTGCGCCCGCTCGCCCCAGATTTGCTCGACCACTTCAGTGGCGGTGAGCGGGCCATGTTCGAGGGTCGCATAGATTTTACCCAGGCGTAGCTGGTGATGATGAATCAGGGTCGAGATGCGCTCGTGGTAGTTAGCGAAAGGTAGTCCGTGCGCCGGAAGGACGGTCTGAATCGGCAATTGGGCAATATTTTCGAGACTGCTGATAAAGTCACCTAGCGGGTCGCTGGTCGAGCCGGGATATTTGCCGATATTGCTGCTAATCGAGGTCAACAAATGGTCGCCCGAAAGCAACAACCCGCGCTGACGGCTGTACAGCACAAAGTGTCCGGCGGTGTGACCGGGAGTCCAAAGGATTTCCCATTCGGCGGTGGGGTCGGTGGCTTTGAGACCAATCTGTTCGCCGCCATCCAGTAGGGTATCACCGGGGCGCAATTCAGGAAAAAGGTCAACCCCTTCTTTTGCCAGCCGGTGGGCCGAAAGGTTATCCATTCCGTTCCGGTCAAGCCAACTTTGCATCATGCGGGCATTGGCTTCCGGCTCGGATACGCGGGTATACAAACGGTCATATTCGATGCGGTGGAAGAAAAGACGAGCTTCGGGGGCAACCTCGCGCAACCGGGACAACTGCCCAATATGGTCGGGGTGGGCGTGGGTCACAAATATATCGGTGAGCTGATTGGGATTAAGATTCAGGATGCCAAAAGCCTGTTGCAAGGCTTCCCAACTATCCGGCAGATTTAGGCCGCAATCCACCAGTGCCAACCGATTGGTCTCTTTGATGAGATAGACATTGATATGGTTAAGTTCAAAGGGCATCGGCAGACGCAAGCTGTAGATGTTGTCGGCAACTTCGGTGACATTGCCAGTAGCAAGGGGCTGTGACAGGCTCATGATATAACCTTTTCTCCTGATTTAGTGGCACTATTAATATCTTCGGTATAAATAACTTCCCAGCCGCGCCGCTCGGCTTCAGCTCGCATTTCGGGCGGCGGGTCAATCACGGCGGCAGTTCCCACAAGGCTCAAAAAGGCGGCATCGGGCAAGGTATCACCATATCCGATGGACTCCTTTAGGTCTACCTGTAGTTCCTGGGCTACTTCGCGCACCCGTCGGGCTTTTTCCTCGCCCTGGCAGACTGGCCCGACCTGACGACCAGTGCAAATACCATCCCGGATTTCGACCCGAGTGCCTTCGCCGCGTGCGCCCAATTCCAGGGCCAACCGCTCGACCAGTTGCTGAATTGCACCACTGACGATGACCACTGGCTGTCCGGCGGCCTGATGGTGACGCAACCGCTCGACCAAAGCTGGTTTAAGATTTTGCAACAGGGCCGGAAGAGTCGCTTCAATTACCTGTTGCAAATGGGCGGTACTGCGGCCTTTGTGCAAACGCCCCAGAGCCAGAAACCGCAGGTAGGTATTATATTTGCTGGGTAGGACTTTCGCCACAAAATTAATTGCGGCGGCCTGCAAGACTTCCCATCTACTAAATATCCCGATTTTCAGGCCAGTCTTGATATACAGGCGCGGGGTATTACCTCTCAAAAGCGTGCCTTCCATATCGCTAAACACTGCTCCGGTCATCGCCCTTCCTTTCACTAATCACTAAGCCTTTATAACGGGCCTAATACCAATTAACTTTGGCTAGATTTATGCTTCCCGCGAATGTCATTGGCAGGCCCTAAACGGCGACTGGCTTTTGCTTTCGACTGACGGCGCTCGGCCATGCGCCTTAGCCATTTTACCCGGCTGGGCCACTCCCGCAATTCTAGGGGCTGTCCGGCTAAATGGGCCTCGGCCCGGTCAAGCCCATCTTCAATCAGCGCATCGTGTAGAGGCCGGAAGAATAAGGGCCAGGTGAGCCGCGCCCGGCCCACCGTTCGCATTTCCAGAACATGGCGCAACTGGGTCAAATCCGGCCCGACTTCGACTACTTCAAGAGCATGGGTCCCCTTAAAACCTTTAGGCCCGGTGAAACGAAACAGGATGCTTTGGCCGGGCCGGTAATCTTCAACAAAATAACGGATTGGCCCGTGTCCGCCTTTGGCCCCGATTGCCAAAGGTCGGTCAAAGCGCATCGCGGGCCATCTATCCGTCGGCCAGATTTGGTCGCCCGGCGAGGCCAACCGATCAAGTAATTCTCCAACCTTCGTGGCCGGAGCGGTCAAGGTGCGCTCGTGTACGTTTAATATGTTCATATTATTTTTCCTTTAAAAACTATGGCCCACGAGTCAGCCCAGCAGCCCTGAGCCAAACTCAGGCTAAATTGCAAGTTTCTTATTTCGGTTTAAGAAAAATCCATTCCACCTCAAGTTCAGAAACCACCGTATCAAAACTATCCATAACCTGCACTTGCACCGTGATGCGAGTTCGCCCCTTCTGCTCTAGCTCTTCTCGACTCCGAGTCTCGTCTTCCGCGTTCAAGCGCCCGATGGCCCGTAAATCACCTTTGGCCGGTTTGTGGTATTTAATCTTGGCCTGGGTTGCCAGAGTTAATATTCCGGCGGCGACCAGGTCACTAAAAACGGTTGCTAAAATTGCGCCCGAAGCGGCCTCCCCCAAACTAAATTGAGCGCCCGCGTGCATAGTTCCAACATGGTTCAGATAGTCCGGCTTTGTAACAAGTCGGACTTCAGCCTGATATTCTTCGGCTGAGGTCACTTCAATTCCCAAAAAGGCGTTATAGGGAATCGCTTTGCTTACCAGATATTGAACTGTTTTTAAGTCCGTCATTGGTCTGCTCCTTTGAACTTTGGAGGGGAATTTGGCGTGAAATTTGAAGTTGAAGAAAAGTTGTCAGCTAAATAGGCCCGGATGGAATTAAGGGCATAGGCCTTGTACCGCTCGAAAGTTTCTTCGGGGGGGGCGCTTTCATCAAAAAGCCATTGCATGTTAAGGCCGTCAAAGATGGCGCGGGTAACTGCCCCGGCTTCTTCCAGATTGACCGGACGAAAAATACCTTCGTCAATTCCCTGCTGGACGATTTTCGCCCCGATTTCGCGGCAGGCCCTAACAAACGAGACGTTAGTTTCCTTGAAACTGGGATTGCGTAAACCCTGAGCGACGAAATCGAGATACACCAAGAAGAATTTGCGGTTTTCGCGGGCGCTGGCAAACACCGTGTCTATCATCGCCAGCATCTTGGCTTCCGCTCCGACTGCTGCCCCGACGTTGCGCTCCAGGTGCTTGCCGATTTCGCCAATCAGCCATTCCAAAAGCTTGACATAGACCTCTTCTTTGTTATGAAAGTAGTAGGCTACGACCCCTTTGCTACAACCGGCATAGTCGGCGATTTCTTGCAGGGTAACTTCACTCGCCCCTTTGTCAATAAAGGCCCGGTAAGTCGCTCGTATAACCTGATCGCGGCGCTCGGTTGCTTCCAGCTTTGGCATTTTGTCCCTTTATCCTTAGAATTATTCTGACCGGTCAGAATAATTCTAACAAGGAAACCCCAAAGCGTCAATATCTTTTGATATGAAATTCAGGTTCATAATATAGATTTTCCGGGCTTGCTCCAATTTGCGGGTGACAGTTCTAAAGCTAAATTTACGATGGTAAACCCAATGGTAGTTATGTCTTGTCAACCAAATCGGGCTATGGTACAATTGTTCTGTAGCATGTTTGAGCTTAAAATCAATAGAACGACAGGAAATTAGCACTATGCCGATGGGGGTAACTCACCGCAGGATTAACACGGTGGCAACGGTTGGCCTAACCGGGGCAGCGCTTTATATCGGCTGGACTCCGCTTCAAGCCGGGTGTTTGCTGGTGGGGGCGAGCTTTGCGACCTTTTTCATGAATCCCGACCTCGATTTACATTCGATTGGCTATACCAGTTGGGGGCCACTTCGCTTTATCTGGCTGCCATATCAGAAGATTATGGGGCATCGCTGCTGGATGTCGCACTTTCCGGTTATCAGCACCTTCATTCGGATTGTTTATTTATTGTGGCTACCGTCGGTTATTTTCTTGCTACTGAATGCCGGGGTGCGAAGTGCCATCAAAGACGATGTCAACGCCTGGTTTCCGCTTTTTGCGCCTTATGCGATGGTCTTTATTCTCGGCATGATTTTCAGCGATACCCTCCATACTATCCTCGATATTTCAAATACCGAAATCAAAAACCTGTTTCGGGGTTCACGCCGGGGACGGCGAGAGAATTTCTTTGAGCATCACGGTCAGGCTGGCCCGCGTCGTCGGGCTTATGCTCCTCGTCCTTCGCGGGCAGTGGCATATCGCCGCCGTTATTAAAATTTCTTTCGTAATGCGATTCGTAATGCTCGATTGCTACAATTGGGACGTATCACGCAATTCATTAGATTATGTTGTTTGACCTACGTCCTGATAGAAAGAGCTTATGAAGACTTCCTTTGTAACTAATATACACCCTAAAACCTCCCAGACCGCTCCCCTCTCGGCGGCCCATTCCGACTTGTATGCTCTACCGAATGCCTGTCAGGTGCTGATAATTGACCACGAGGCCGAAAGCGCCCGAAAAATCAGCGCAATGTTGAACTCCTATGGTTACAGCACTACCAGCCTGACCAGTCCCAAACAAGCTCTGGCCCAGCTTTTTTCGACCCAGCGCGGGGCAGCTACCGTGCAATTACCGGATTTGATTATTTGTGACTTATTGGATGATGAAATGGATGGGCTGGATTTTCTGCGCGACATTCGGCGGCCCGGCTTCCCCCATCTGCCGGTAATTATCGTCACTTCGCTGGAAAGCAATTCGACTTTTGAAAAAGCGGTGATAGAGATGGGGGCCGATGATTTTGTAATCAAGCCGGTGCGGAGCAGCGAATTACTGTTGCGAGTGCGGGTTCTCTTACGCGGTCTACCAGGGGTCGCGGCCTGGCCTGCGCCGGAACTGATTTGAAGCAGGTGGGGTGTTTTTGCTTTCACCCCGCCTACAAATTAGGCTTTCATCAAAAAATCGAGGGTGCGGCGGTTGAATTCCTCGGCCGTTTCGACCATTGGCATGTGGCTGCAACGGTCAAAGAGGTAAAGCTGGGCGCTCGGTAGCTCGGCCTGGGCGATATGGGCGCAATTCACCGAAATTAGCTTATCCTGTAGTCCCCAAAAAATTTGAACCGGCACATTAATCTCATTCAGCCGCGCTCTTAATCCGGTCAATTGCAGGCTCAAGCCGGGATAATCGCGGTTTAAAGCCCGCAGCGCGGCTTTGTATTCCGGGTCGCGCAATTCCTGAGCGACTACCGCAACTTCTTCCGGCTTTGGATAATACTTGGGGTCAAAGAGAATATTTTTGGCAGTGGCCTTCAAGACCCATTCTTGACTTAGCATTACAGTACTTAGATTGCCCAACGGCTTGAACCAGGTCTTTTTGGTCTGATGCGTCCACCAGGGGTCGCTAATAAAGCCATCGGTATCCACCAGCACCAGCTTTTCGACATATTCGGGGTAAAGTACGGTAAAGGCCAGGTTGTGTTTACCACCCATCGAGTGACCTATCAAGCTGAACCGCGAGAGTTTCAGGGCATCCGCGAACATTTTTAGGAAATCGGAAAAATAGAACAGGGAATAGGTTACTTTGGGCTTGGACGAAAGGCCAAACCCGACCCAATCAAAGGCAATTATTCGGCGGGGCTGACCTTCGTTCTCGGTCATTTCCGCCAGTTGGGTGAGATTAAAGCGCCAGTCGCGCACTGAACCCAAAAACCCGTGCGTCAGCAAAACCGCCGGAGCATCGGCTGGCCCGGCTTCCTGATAGCGCACCCTTACCCCATTCGGCAGAGTCACGAATTTATCTTCCAAAATTTTAGCAACCGGCCCGACTTGATTGGTAATATCCTCCAACATTTACTTTCCTCCTGATTTTGGATTTAGTACCGCTAAATTTATTGCTTAAACCGACCAAATTACTGAGTAATAGCCAGATAGACTTCTTCCAGGCTAGGGGTATTTTCCTCGATATATTGCACTTCCGCCCCGGCCTCGACCAACCAGCGTACCAAAGCCGGGTTATGGATTTCGGGCGCATCTAGCCGAATTTCCAGGGCTGCGCCGTGACCTTCAAAATCGGGCAACCAGGCCGACGATTTTACATAATCAAGCTCGTCCAGCCGGGCGGTTAATCCGTCCACCTTTTGGGACAGCCGGATGACAATCCGCCGTCCCTCTATCCCGAAATGTCGCCGCAAGTTGAGGGGTGTATCTATTTGTAGTAAACGTTGCTTGAAAATAGCGATGCGGTCACATAGTCGGTTGGCTTCTTCCATATTGTGAGTTGACAGAAAAATAGTGCGCCCGGCCTCCTTAAGCGAAAGAATCGCCTCGCGGACGGCGTGCGAGGCTTCGGCATCCAGCGAGGCCGTCGGCTCGTCCAGAAAGAGGATTTTTGGACGATGCAACAAGGCCCGACCTATCGCCAGCTTTTGCTTCATACCTTTGCTGAAAGTACCGACCGGCTCTTTGCGCCATTGCCACAAATCCAGCCAGCGCAGGGTTTCCTCGGAACGCTTGAGGGCTTCCGCTTCGCTTAGGCCGTAGAGCCGGGCATAAAACACCATATTATCTACCGCATTGAGTGGCTCGTACAGACCCGGTGATTCGGTCAAAAGGCCAACCGCCTGCCTAACTTTGTCGTTAGCCTTTTCGCTGCCGACCTCGTGACCGGCAACCCAAGCTCGTCCGGCGCTAGGCATTACCAGAGCGCAGAGCATGCGAATCGTGGTGGTTTTACCCGCCCCGTTTGGCCCTAGAAAGCCAAAAATCTCGCCCTCAGCAATGTCGAAGCTCAGGCTATCTACCGCCAGATATTCCCCAAAGCGGCGGGTTAGTTTTTCGGCGCGAATTATGGTGGTTTCTGACAAAGCGGTCTGTACCTTCAACCAGTCTAAATCTATTCACGACTTTCGCCCATCCCGGCTGTATCATACCAGAAATGACCACCGATTTGCCATAGCCCCGCTTTTTCTAATCTTATAGCGATTGAAGGAAAAAATGAACGCTGGCTTGGGATGATTTGTGAATTGAGAGTAAGCAGGCTAAACCCCAAAACCAGGTTTGGTTATATTTGAAAAATTTACGCCGTAAATTTTTCAAATATAACTTTTTCGGGTTTACCCTGATTTGCCAGCGAAAGTTCTAAATATGAAATGAAAAGGCCACTGCTGCTCATCAGTGGCCTCTTGGATTTATGAGGAATTCTAAAGAAGAAGAATATAAGAGGATAATTGCTGAGGTAATAATATGTAAGCTCATCACTTTTAATGAATACTTGTTGCTTACACCATCATTATATCCCCGGCTTCGGTTTCGGCTTATGTGCCTTATCACAATAAAAGTGTGATGTACATCACACTTTTGCCTCGGATTTCAGATTGGGGGATTAAACCTGGGGACGAATCATCTCAAACAGGTCTTGGGTGCGGGTATAGTAGTTATAGGCAAGCCGACCAATCGCGTGCAGTTTGGTGACATCTACGGTGTGTTGGGGAGTGAGCAAATCGTCGCGAACGTGCCACAAGACGGCCTCGCCAATAATCAGGCCGGATTGCGCCTCCTCCCGCCCCAGATAGAGTATCTGGTTCAGCCGACATTCGATATTTATCGGCGATTCTAAAACACGCGGGGCGGCTACTTTTTCAGAAGGGGCCGGGGTTAACCCGGCCCGGACAAACTCATCTACTTCCGGGCCGACTTCGGCGCTGGTCTGGTTCATCTTTTCGGCGACTTCTTCGGTCACGATATTAATTACAAACTCGCGGCTGGCCTCGATATTGGAAAGGGTATCTTTTTTACCCTGGTTGCGTCGCCAGCCATTAGCTACCGCCAGCATCGGCGGGTCGTTGGTAATCGCCATAAAGTAGCTAAAGGGTGCGACATTCAGGGTGCCGTCCGGCCCAACCGTCGAAACCCAGGCAATCGGGCGCGGCACTACCGAGCTTATCAACAACTGATAGGCATCGCGGTAAGGCATTTGGAACGGGTCGAGTATCATTTTGGGTCTCCTTAGTAGTGGTCAGTGGTCAGTGGTCAGTGAATTTACGATTTACCCCCAAAGGGGCGAGGCCGCGATTTACGATTTACGATTAGGGTAACTCAGTCCTCAGTCCTGAATTTATTCCGCCTTCCGCCTTCCGTCTTGCATCTTTCTGACCACTGACCACTGCTTACTGCACCGTCAGGCCGCCATCTAACCGCATCACGTGACCGGTCATGAAAGATGATTCGTCGCTGGCGAGATAGAGGGCGGCGTTAGCGATGTCGTCGGTAGTTCCCAACCGACCCAGCGGGATAGCTGCCGCCAGCTTTTGGAGCGAGCGTTCCGGGTCGCGGGTATTTGAAACCATTTCATCCACCATCGGGGTTTGGGTGAAGGCCGGGGCAATCGCGTTGACCCGGATATTGGAGCGGGCCAGTTCCAGGGCGGCAGTTCGGGTGAGATGTAGACAGGCGGCTTTGGAGGTAGCGTATACCGACTGCCCGATAAAACCGACTATCCCGGCGACACTCCCAGTATTAATAATCGAACCGCCCTTGCCCGATTTTAGCATCGCCGGTGCGCCATATTTGATGCCCAGCCACACCCCCTTGACATTGACTGCCATCACTCGCTCCCATTCCTCCTCGCTCAAATCCATAATCGAGGTGCGGGGTTCGCCGGTCCCGGCGTTATTGAATAGCACATTCAGTTGCCCGAAGTGGTCAAGCGCAGCCTGGACTCCGGCCTTGACCTGTTCGGCTACCACCACATCCATTTCTACCGCAATGGCCTCACCGCCGTCTGCCGTAATCATCCGCACAGTTTCGGCGCTGCCCTCGTTGGCCTGAGCGCGGTCGGCGACCACAATTTTCGCGCCTTCGCGGGCGAATAGCACCGCACTGGCCCGTCCAATCCCACTGGCTGCGCCGGTTATCAGGGCCACTTTGCCCGCCAATCGTTCTGCCATAATTCAGCCTCTTTTCAAATTTTTATTTCTGGGTTGCTTTGTGGAAAACTTACCCGGTTATTATAATGGTTGGCAAGTAAGGCTGCAAAGTGCATTTCCAACCCCAAATTTCTTGATGCGAAATAGGCCTTAAGTGCTATAATCAAGTTAAAAGTGGTCAGGGGTCAGGGGTCAGTGGTCAGTAGGTTAGTTTTGAGTTTTGAGTTTTGAGTTTTGAGTTAAAATACCAAGTCGTTAGCTTACTGCGCTTTCCTTCTTCCGTCTTGCATTTTACTGACCACTGACCACTGATCACTGACCACTATTTCAAAGGAGGTATTTTGTGGCTAAACCAATCTGTCAAAGTTGCGGGATGCCGCTTGCCAGGGATGAGAAAGGCGGCGGGACTAATCTGGATGGCAGCAAAAGCAGTGAGTTTTGCAGTCATTGTTATCAGGCGGGTCGGTTTACCGAGCCGGATTTGACGATGAATCAGATGGTGACGAAGGTGCGCGGCAAGCTGAAGGAAATGCATTTTCCCGGCTTTGTGGCCCAGTTCTTCACCAAAGATATTCCTAAATTACAGCGTTGGACGTAAGCGCTGTCGAGTCAGTCCCGTTAGTCGGGATAATTATGGGCAGCGATTCGGATTTGGTCACGATGCGCCCTGCCGCCGAAATTTGCGCCGAATTTGGGGTTGCCTACGAATTGCGGGTAGTGTCGGCCCATCGCACCCCCCAAGACATGGCGGACTACGGGCGCACCGCTCACGAGCGCGGCCTCAAGGTGATAATTGCCGGGGCGGGTGGAGCGGCCCATCTGCCGGGGATGATTGCGGCTTTTACGCCTCTGCCAGTGATAGGTGTGCCGGTATTGAGCGAGGCCTTGCGGGGCTTTGACTCGTTGCTTTCGATTGTCCAAATGCCGCCGGGCGTGCCAGTGGCGACGGTGGCAATTGGGGGCGGACGGAATGCCGGGTTGCTGGCAGTCCAGATACTCGCGGCCCACGACCCGGCCCTGCTCCAAAAAATGATAGACTACAAAGCGGAACTGGCGAACCAATCCCGCCAGAAAAACCAGAAAATTAACCCTTAACCGCCAAATCCTCCCAGGAACTTGCTAAAATCTATCTCCATCAGAATTACGACGGATTCTCCGGCTTTAGGTTTTTCACTAAAAGGGCCACCAGTGCTGGCAAAGGTTTTGGCATCCTCCGCCGAAAGTGGCCCGGCAATCACAATCATGCTGGCCCGCTTGTCTTTTTGAAAAGTTAGAGTATTACCACCGGAAAGTTTAGGGGTCGCCGAGGATGAAAGTTTAGCCGAGCCGGTAGATTTTTGCCAGCCCTTGCCGGTCATTTTGCTATCATAAAAAGCTTGCAGACTGGACGGTTTTTCGGTAGTGACATACAGAGCATAACCCGACATTCCAAAAGCTTTCATGACTTCCATAGATTGCCCCGCCGCGCCTAAATCCAGCGAGCGCGAATTATTGGGGGCAGGCATATCCCCCAGTCCGCCACTGCTGGTTATTACCAGAAAAGTGACCAGCCCAATAAAACCGACGACGATTAAGCCTAATAGCCCTATTACTACCGTGCTGCTAAAGATTTTGCGCCTGGCAGGTTCAAAAGTCTGGGTCGTAGCCTCTGGCGCACCGGCAAAAGCCGGCTCAGGTTCGGGCGCAGCCGGGGCGGGCGTTTCCGGGCTAGGGGTAGCAAAAGAGATAGGCGGGGCGGAGTTGACCGGGGCAGGGGCGGCGGGCGGTGGGCTGGACAGCAAAAAATCAATGTCGGCGGTGGCAGTCGAGACTGACGAACTGGTTTGACGCGGGGCTGCCTGAAAATTTGCCGAAACGGGCGCAGTTGCCCCTGGTTCAAAACTGGATGATTGCCCGGCGAACTGAGCTACCGGCGAAACGTAGGCTTGAGCCTGTTCTTGCTCGGCTAACCAGCCAAAAGCCCCGGCGAGGGAAGAATTGGCAGGGTCGGCCTGGGCCGCCTGGTTGAGCCGTTGCCGGGCCACCGCTAGATTGTCGGCGGTAAAGGCCAGCCACAAAAGCAAATTTGGGTTATTGGGATAAGCCGGATAAAGTTGGTAGAGGACACTGTAGGCGGCGGCTTTTTCACCGGCTTGCGCCTGGGCGACAGCCCGATTAAAGGTTTGTAGGTCAGCAGGATTCATCTTGTACCTCACTGGAACTAGGCTACGACTCAACTTCAACTTAACTATAGCGTGGGCTATTGACTTAGAATAATCAGGGGCGGAAAGCACTCTGCCGCTAACTCATCTAATCTTAATCTATCTACGGCAAAAAAGCCAGATAGTTTTATAGCAATTGTTAATTTATAGGCCAATCTGATTAAGAAAATTTTAAGAGGGGATTACTAAACCCTGATTTTGAACCAAAATAGCGGTCAATCGGCCTTATGATAACCCTGGCTTATCACTAATCTAACAAACTGGTATTAGACAAAGCCCTTTACGGGGTTTACACTTAACTAAAAGTTATCAAACCAAGTTGTAGAACGGGGCAGCAGGATGCAAAGTAAACTGGCGTTTGGGCAGGCGGGGCAGGCCGTCAAGGTAGCGGAAGACGATACTCGCTTGGTCGTCCCCTTAATGGTAGTCGCCACTATCGCAATTTTCTCCAATATGTACCTGACCCAGCCAGTTTTGCCGATTATCGGGGCGGAATTTGGTCTCACGCCCGCCCAAGCCGGGTTGACCGTCAGTAGTCTGGTGCTGGCGATTGCGGCTGCTTCGGTCTTCTACGGCTTGCTATCCGACAAAATAGGTCGCAAGCCGGTCATGATTGTGAGCGTCTTTTTGCTGGCCTTGCCGACTTTGCTCTGTGCTTTCGCTCCAAATTTCGGGCTACTGGTGGTCTTTCGGGTAGGCCAGGGTCTGCTAATACCGGGCTATACCGCCACCGCTATCACCTATTTGCAGGAAGAAATCCCACCACGGCGACTTGGCATGGTTTTGAGCTATTACGTCTGTGCGACGGTTGCCGGAGGCTTTTTCGGGCGGCTCATCGGCGGGGTGCTGACCGACGTGACTAATAATTGGCGGGTAGCGTTTGTGGTCATGGGGCTGGTAGACCTGGGGTTAGGAGGCTTGCTGTGGCGCAATATGCCAGCCTCCCGCAACTTTCTGCCGCGTCGTAAAATCGGGTCAGAAAGTGGGACGATTACCCTGCCGCGCTTCAATTTTTCGGCGGTAATGGTACATTTGCGTAACCCGCAATTGGTCAGCGTCTATATCGTGGGTTTTAGCTTGATGGTGGCTTTTTTGGGCCTCTTTACCTATTTGCCCTATTATCTGGAGTCCCCGCCCTTTAGCCTTTCGACCCTCATGATTAGCTCGGTTTATGTGGTCTATCTGGTAGGAATGGGCAGCGCCACCATGAGCGCGAAACTGGCGGGTCGCTACGGACGGCGTACCATCCTGAAGGTAGGGTTCAGCCTGATGATTGGTGGGGCGCTCTTGACCCTTATTCCGGTGCTACCAATGGTCGCAATTGGCCTGATTACGGTCTGTTTGGGAATGTTCGCCTGCCAAGCCACCGCTACCGCCCTGGTCGGCGAAAGTGTCAAAGAAGGGACTGGGCGGGGCAGCGCGGTGGCGCTTTATCAGGTTTTCTTTTATGTTGGTGGTAGTTGCGGCGGGTTTGTGCCGGGCCTATTATGGCAGGGAAACGGTTGGCCCGGCGTGGTCGGTTGTCTGGTAGTGGTACTGGTATTGGGGCTTGGCTCAATCTTCTGGTCGGAGCGGGCGCATAGCTAGATATTCTGGATGTTGTTTTGGAAGACTGGCAGGTTCTTGCTGGGTAGCCAGGGTGACAAGACATTCAGGAAAACAACTTTTAAGGAGTTGAAAATCCCCATCAAGACCGAGTTATCAAAGCCATCTTTGATGGCTTTCAACCAGTTGTCGGGGGTTCCCGAACCATACCAAATCATTGTAATCGTATTTTTGAAGACGAAGCCGACAATCATCATCGCAAAGATAGCCGCGAATACTCCTAGTCCCAGCCCTAGCAACTGGTCGAGATTACGCAAGCGTTTGGGCAGATTAAAGCTGCCGATGAAGTACCATGCCACCAGTGAGAAAATAATAGACCACACTACCCAGAGAATGAAAAACCAGATGATTTGATTAGTAGTGGTCGAGCCGGGTTTGGTTTTGTCGGCGGTGAGGTTGCCAAAAAGTTCGTAAAAGAGGCCAGCAACCTGCAAGCCGCCATACATCCCGATTAGGACGGTGGCTACTTTTAGCAAGCCACTGGTAAAGCTCAGGTAGAGCAAAAAAAGTAAAAACAAAAAAAGTACTACATCTATCATATCAGCCAACCTCGCGTTATAGCTATTGCGACCTCAGCGGTCTCAGTCAAACCCCCAGCCTGTAGAATTATGTCACGTTATAGCTATTGTATTATCTTTTGGCGTTGGGCGCAATAGAACCGACGGGCTATTATTTCCCCTTGAAAGTGGGTTTGCGCTTTTCCAGGAAGGCGGTCACGCCCTCGCGTTGGTCTTCGGTCCCAAAAAGGCCAATAAAGCCCAGCCGTTCCAGCCGTAAGGCTGCTTCCAGACTCAAATCGTAGCCTTCATCCATAACTTGCTTGACGATTTTGAGGGTGAAAGGTGGTTTGGTCGCCAGCTTTTTAGCCCAGGCTTTGGCCTCATCCATCAGGCTGTCTACCGGGACAACTTTATTCGCCAGCCCAAAGCGATAGGCATCTTCGGCGTTAATCTGGTCGCCCATAAAAACCAGTTCTTTGGCCCGACCCAAGCCGATGAGCCGCGAAAGTCGTTGCGTACCACCCGCGCCGGGATAAATTCCGACACTGATTTCGGGCTGTCCGAATTTGGCGTTATCGGCGGCAATCCGCAAATCGCAGGCCATCGCCAGTTCACAACCACCGCCCAGGGCATAGCCCGCGACTGCCGCGATAGTCGGTTGCGGCATGGCGGCGACGGTAGTCCACATATCGGCAGCCAGATTGCGGCTGTACATATCTACGGCGGTAGCGGTCTGCATTTTGCTCAAATCCGCCCCCGCCGCGAACACTTTCGGCCCGCCAGTGATGATAATTGCCCGAATACCCTCGTCGGTCTTGATTGGCTCAAGGGCCTGTACCACTTCGCCGGTCAGTTCCGAGCTAAGGGCGTTCAGCTTATCAGGCCGGTTTAAGGTCACAATTAAAGTGCTATCCTCGCGCTCGACCTTGATATATTGGTACTCCATCGTAAATTCCTCCTTTAATCCGCTACCGTCAGGCCCAGAATGTGATAACCGTTATCTACGTAAATGACCTCGCCGGTGACGGCGCGGGACATCTGGCTACCCAGGAACACCGCTACATCGCCGACCTCGCTGGTATCTACATTGCGGCGCAGGGGAGCTTGACCCTTGACGACATCCAGCACCCGGCTAAAGCCCGAAACTCCGCCCTGGGCCGCCAAGGTTTTAATCGGCCCGGCGGAAATAGCGTTGACCCGAATATTGAGCGGGCCGAGGTCATAGGCCAGATAGCGGACATTGGCTTCCAGAGCGGCTTTTGCTACGCCCATGACATTGTAATTCTGGACAACCCGCTCACTACCCAGATAAGTCAGGGTCAGGATGCTGCCGCCGCCCGCCGCTTCCATCATAGGTTTGGCCCGGTGTGCCACCGCAATCAGCGAATAGCTACTGATGTCCGTCGCCAGTTGGAAACCGGCCCGCGAGGTGTCCACGAAATTACCGCGCAAATCCTCGCGGGCCGCGAAAGCCAGGGCGTGTACCATAACGTCCAGTTTACCTCCGAAATGTTCGCCGACCTGGGCAAATACGCCGTCCAATTCTTCGTCTTTCTGGACATCGCACGGGCCAATCAGGGTCGGGGCGCGTTCCAGGCTGGCAGCCAGCTTCTCGACATTGCCTTTCAGCCGCTCGTTTTGGTAGGTCAGCACGATATTCGCCCCGGCCTCGGAAAAGGCTTTGGTGATACCCCAGGCGATGCTGTGTTTATCGGCTACGCCCATTATCAGGGCATTTTTCCCCTCAAGCAACGGGTTCAAATCGTTTCCTCCTAAGCTTTTTTAGAAAATCAGGGTCATCAAGCATAAAATCATGTCGTAATTATAACACGCCGGGTTACTTCTCTCGTGTCGGCATGGTTTCAAAGTACTTCAAAAAGCCTTTGTTGAGCATGTTGCCGCCGTCTACGGTGAGGCAAGTGCCGGTGGTATAGGCCGCAAAGTCCGACACCAGATAAGCGGCGGCATTGGAAATTTCCTCGACCTCGCCAAAGCGACCCAACGGAACTTCTTTCGCCATCTTTTCGATAAACGAACCGCCGCCAAAAAGCTGGCGGGTGGTATTTTCGGTGGCGATTGGGCCGGGCGCAATGGCGTTAATGCGGATATTGTGTTTGGCCCACTCCACCGAAAGGCTCTGGGTCAGGCTCATTACTCCGGCTTTGGCGGCGGCGCTGGGAGCCGTTCCCGGCCCACCGGTCCAGACGTAGGTAGCGATGATATTGACGATTTTCCCGCCGCGTCCCTGGGCAATCATCTCTTTGGCGGCGGCCTGGGTGCAGAACCATGTCCCGTTTAGCACAATCCCGATGACCGCATTCCAGGCGTTAGGCGACAGGTCTTCGGCCTTCGAGATAAAGTTCCCGGCAGCGTTGTTTATCAAAATATCTATCCCGCCAAACCGTTCTTTGGTTTTTTCTATCATGTTGGCGACCTGGGCCGGGTCGCGGACATCGGTCTGCACCGCCAGGGCTTCGCCGCCCGCCGCTTCGATTTCGGTCACGGTGGCTTCCAAATTTTCGAGTTTGCGGCTGGCGACGACTATTTTCGCGCCCAGCCCGGCAAAAGTATGGGCCATAGATTTGCCCATTCCCGTCCCGCCGCCGGTGATTATCGCCACCTGGTCTTTCAAACTACCTGCCGGTAACATTTGCTCCATTGCTGTCTCCTTTGAGAAGTGGTCAGTGGTCAGTGGTCAGTGGTCAGTAGGAAAGTTTTGAGTTTTGAATTATAATGCTAACCAGTAAACGTATTTTCTTCCGTCTTCCGTCTTGCAAATCTCAGTCCGCAGTCCTGAATTTCCTCCGACCCCCGACCTCTGGCCCATGTCCCCCAATAATCATTTCCCCTTGCGGGTAAGTTTCGCCAGTTCGTCCCATTGGTCGGGCGTGACCGCTTCGAGGTTGTTGAATTCGCCTGCGCCCGCCAGCCATTCGCCGCCGTCTATCGTGACCACTTCGCCGGTGATGTACCCCGCCATGTCTGAGATTAGATAGCTGGCTAAATTGGTCAGTTCGGGTAGCTCGCCGTAGCGTTTGAGGGGTATTTTCTGAATCCCGGCTTCGACTAAATCGGGAGTTGGGGCGAGCCGCGACCATGCCCCTTCGCTGGGAAATGGGCCGGGAGCAATCGCCACTTGTCGGATGCCATATTTAGCCCACTCCACCGCCAGCGAGCGGGTGAGGGCTAGTACCCCGGTCTTGGCTACCGCCGATGGCACGACATATCCCGAACCCGCCCCGGACGAAGCGTAAGTCGCCACGATATTGAGCATGACCCCCGGCTGTTTGGCCTCAATCCAGCGTTTGCCAACCGCCAGGGTACAATAAAATGTGCCGTGCAGCACAATCCCCAATACGGTATCTACCGCCCGATGTGACAACCGCTCGGTGGGGCTGATGAAGTTTCCGGCGGCATTATTGACCAGTACATCTATCCGTCCGAAGCGGGCGATTACCTCTTCGACCATAGTCTCCACCTGGGCCGGGTCGCGCACATCGCACTGGGTGGCAAAGGTTTCGCCGCCGGTCTGCTCGCTCATCTCTTTGGCGGTCTGCTCGACTACTTCCTTGCGACGGCTGGCAATGGCGATTTTCGCGCCCAACTCCGAAAAGCGAGTCGCCATCCCGCGCCCTAGCCCGGTCCCGCCGCCCGTAACCAAAACCACCTTGTCTTTTAGCAAATCAGTCTGGAACATCGTCGTCCTCGTTTCTAGCTTGTTTCTTTATTCATCATAAGCCAAACTGCTGAGGTCCTGCCAGCCGTAAATCATCTCTCCAACCGTGACCCCGCTGAGGGTGAAAGGAACTGTCGTGAGATATTGACCGCCCAGCCTCTCGTAAAAACGACGGGCCGGGTGATTATCCTCTAACACATTCAGGGTCATCGAATGGCAGTCGTGGGCGGTTAGCCAGGTTACTCCGGCGGCAACCAGACGGCGACCCAGCCCCCCGCGCTGGTAGTTTGCCAGCAAGTAAAGGGTTTCCAGTTCGCCCTGGTAGGTCCCCTAGCCCCCGCTTGCTCCCGTCGAAGCGCCCGGCTCGGTCATGGCCGCCGGGTCGAGCAGTTTTTCCAATTCGGCGCGGGGCAGGTCGAGGGTTTCGTAGGCCAGTTCCCGAATAGTGCGACCTTCTTTGAGCGCCCGCTTGACCAGAGCGGCAGTTTTGTCATAGCCGATGACCGGGGCGAGCGGGGTCGCCAGCAACAGACCCTGTTCCAGCATTTGCGGCCCTTGCTCGGTTGCCACAATGCCATCAATACATTGCACCGCGAAATTATGGCAGGTATTAGCCAGCAACCGAACCGATTCCAGCAAGTCGTAGGCTACCACCGGCAGCATCACATTCAGCTCGAAATTACCAGAGTGTCCTGCCAGGGTAATGGTGGCATCATAGCCGATAACCTGGGCCGCAACCATCGTGACCGACTCGGCGATAACCGGATTGACCTTGCCGGGCATAATCGAAGAGCCGGGCTGGACCGCCGGGACGATAATTTCGCCAATTCCGGCGCGTGGCCCGGAAGCCATCCAGCGAATGTCGTTAGCGATTTTCATCAGACTGACCGCGATAGTCTTTAAGATGCCACTGGCGTGGACTGCTCCATCTATCGCGTTTTGGGACTGAAAGTGGTTGTCGCTTTCGCGCAAGGTCAAATCGAGCCAGCCGCTCAGTTTCTCGATAACCTTTTGGGAAAACCCGGCCTGCATGTTTACGCCCGTTCCAACCGCCGTTCCACCCAAGGCCAGCTCACTCAATTCTTTGGCGGCATCGTTCAGGCGGAGTTGCGCCCGCTCGATTTGCCCGGCGTATCCCAAAAATTCCTGACCCAACCGCACCGGAGTGGCATCCTGCAAATGGGTGCGCCCGGTCTTGATGACCGACCAAAACTCTTCTGATTTTCGGCGGAGGGAGGCTTCCAGTACCGCCAGGGCCGGGCGTAAATCGCGCTCAATGGCGACTAAGGCGCTCAGGTAAAGAGTGGTCGGAATGGTATCGTTGGAGGATTGGCCCATATTGATATGGTCGTTAGGATGCACCGGGCTTTTGTCGCCGGGCTTGCCGTTGAGCAACTCGTTGGCGCGACTGGCAAGCACTTCGTTGACGTTCATATTGGTGGAAGTGCCAGAGCCGGTCTGAAAAATATCTATCGGGAATTGGTCGGCAAAGCTGCCGCCTTCGACCTCTTTGGCGGCCTGGGTGATGGCCTGATAGAGCTTTTCGTCCAGTTGGCCCAGCTCGAAATTGACTTCCGCCGCCGCCCGCTTTATCAAGGCGTGAGTGCGGACAAAGGCCGGAGGCATCGCCAGCCCGCTAATCGGGAAATTCTGGATGGCCCGCATGGTCTGAACTCCATAATAGGCCTCGACCGGAACGGCTAACTCGCCGATGCTATCTTTTTCGATGCGGGTCTGACCCGGCTGGTTTTTCTCCACCTCGCTCATAGGCACTCTCCAAACTCCCTTCGGTTTTTGCGGTCTTTAGGTCTTTTTGGGGGCTGAAGAACTTTTCCCGGTTCAGGTCAGCCCCAGTATGGTCTATGAAATTCGAGCAAATATCTTTCCGGCACGGGCGATTATAACACCTGTCGGCGGCTTCTGCCAAAGTAATAGCAAGCTGAAAAATTGGTATCTTGCGGAAACTCAATGAGGATGCTATACTCGATTTATAGCATAAATGTTCTTATGTGTAAGAAGAAAACGCAAGAAAATGTATCTATAAAAAGCATCTAAAGGAGCTAGTTATGTCTGATAAGGTGAACCCGATTCCTGAAGGTCATCATACCGTAAGCCCGTATATGATTATCAGGGGGGCGGATAGGGCGATAGAATTTTATAAGCAGGCGTTTGGGGCGGTGGAGTTGATGCGAATCGTGGATGCGAAAGGTATTATTCGGCACGCCGAAATTTCGATTGGCAACTCGGCGATAATGTTGGTGGACGAAAATGAGGATTTTCCCGACTTGCATAGCCCATTGGCGTTAGGCGGTTCGCCGGTGCATATTTTTCTGTATGTCGAAGACGTAGACGCACTGACGGCTCAGGCGGTTGCGGCAGGGGCAAAAGTAATAGACGAGGTCAAGGATGCGGTTGATGGCGACCGACGGGGCGGAGTAGAAGACCCTTCTGGTTACACCTGGTGGATTGCGACCCATATCAAGGATGTGCCAATAGCGGAAATCCAGGCCCTAAAGTCGGCCCCGCCCGCGATGGAGTGATTGCGAACCACGTCCAGAATATGTTAATAGCGGAAATGATGTGAAAAGGGAGCGGTATAATTTATGCAAGCTTACGACCTCCGCGAAGTGTTGCGCGACTTGCCGGAACTGGCAATCACTGAGAATACCACCAACGAGGAAGCCAGTGCCGCCGTCGGGGTGATTGCGCCGTTTAATCAGGGTATCCTGAATGTGATGCGCTTTTCGGGCCTGACCCCCTGGGAAAAGCATCCCCAGGATGAGTTGCTGCACATTTTGGATGGTGAAGTAGAAGTTACCCTGTTGAGTGAAAACGGTTCAGAAACAATGACGGTGGCGGCGGGTTCGATTATGGTAATCCCGCAAGGGGTATGGCATCGGCAGTTCGCTAAAGCATTTGTGACTATCTTATTTGCCACCCCCCAACCCAGTGATTTTTCGTTTGAGGATGACCCCTACCCTGCGAGGTGAACATTATTTTAGCTTACTCTTAGTTTTAGTGTGTAGCCTTTGAACCCATAAAATCTGCTATCAAACTCCCTGATGTTTCAAGCGAGTTTTTTGGAGATGTGATTAATGACGCTTTATAAATTGCCAATGGTGGTGTAAGATATTGAGCAAGAATGGCAACTCAGGCAGGTTTCTACATCTATACTTTGGTAAAGTAAATCGTTAAAACGGGTTCAATTGGTCAAGTAAAAAGTGGTAATAAAAAAATGGTCTTATTAGAAGAAGGCGCGGTTTTCGGTAGTACCTACCGTCTGGAAAAGATTCTGGGCAAAGGCGGGATGGGCGAAGTCTGGCTGGCGAGCCATATTTTGCTGGATGAACCTCGCGCTATCAAGCTGATGCTAGGGGCTTATGTCGCCGATGTGTCGCTGCGGCAACGGTTTGTGCAGGGGGAAGCCCGCAACTCCTTGCGACTGGAACGTCATCCCGGACTGGTGCGGGTCTACGAACTGGGTTTGCACGAAGAAGTCCCCTTTATCGTAATGGAATATATCGAGGGCGGGCCGCAGGGGTCTAACCTCAAGGAATTCATCCGCAACACCGGCAAATTAAGTCTTGAGCAAATCCGTGATATTATCAATACGCTGGCTTCGGCCCTGGATATGGCCCACGCCCAGGGTCTGATTCACCGCGATATAAAGCCCGCCAATATTTTGATAGATAAGCAGGGCCAGCCCAAGTTGGGCGATTTCGGTTTGACCAAAGACCTCGATTCAGGGGTCGAATTGACCTCCGCCGGGTTTTCTTCCGGCACACCGGCCTATATGTCGCCGGAACAAGCTCAGGGCAGGTCGGAAAAAGCCAGTGATGTCTATTCGCTGGGCTGTGTGCTGTACGAAATGTTGACCGGCCGACCGCCGTTTAGCGGGACGAGTGCCACTTTGCTGATGCAGCACGCCGCGACTCCGCCCCCGCCCTTGCGAAAATACGAGCCAAACATCCCAACGGAGGTCGAGGCGGTGGTGTTACGGGCGTTATCGAAAAGACCGCAAGACCGCTATTCTTCGGCAGGGGCAATGGCCCAGGCCTATGCCAAAGCCCTCAAAATAGTCGAGGACACCGAACACTCCGAAACGGTGGTGCTTTCGAGTTCGTCCAGTGGGATGCCCAGCATGCGGACGGCCTCTCAGGGCCGAGGAACTACTCCGCCCTCCAATAACGATAATCCCAGTGGCCCGCTTGATACCACCGAAAATCCGACTACCCCGGTCCCCTTCAAAGTAGTTACCCCGCCGCCGGTTACGCCACCCCATAATCTTCCGACCCAGCCCACCAGCTTTGTCGGACGCGAAGCCGAATTGACCCAGGCCAAATCGCTTTTGAAAAGTACCCGCCTCTTGACCCTGACCGGCGCGGGTGGGACGGGCAAAACCCGGCTTTCGGTAGAACTTGCCGGTCAGGTGATGACCGATTACCCGGATGGGGTCTGGTTACTGGAATTAGCCCCGCTGGGAGATGCGACGGCTTTGCAGCAGGAGATGGCTCAGGTTTTGGGTATCAAGGAGGAGCAATCCCGCCCGCTCTTGACCACTCTGGCAGATTATCTGCGGGAAAAAAAGGTCTTGCTGGTGCTGGACAACTGCGAACATTTGCTGGATGCCAGCGCCCGCATTGCTGACCGCTTGCTCAAAAGCTGCCCCCAGGTCTGTATTCTGGCGACCAGTCGGGAAGGACTGGCGATAGGCGGAGAAACTACCTGGCGGGTGCCATCATTGAGTATGCCCGACCCCAATAATCTGCCCGACCTGCCCGCGCTGACCCAGTTCGAGGCGGTCAAGCTCTTTATTGACCGGGCGTTAGCGGCCCTGCCCAATTTCACGGTAACAAACCAAAACGCCCCGGCCCTGGCCCAACTCTGTCATCAACTGGATGGAATTCCGCTGGCTTTGGAACTGGCGGCGGCCCGGATTAAATCTATGACCGTCGAGCAGATTTCGTCGCGGCTCGACCAGCGTTTCCGGCTTTTGACCGGCGGTAGTCGGGCAGCTTTGCCCCGTCAGCAGACCCTCAAGGCCTTGATTGATTGGAGCTATGAGCTTTTGACCGACCTGGAAAAGACCTTGCTGGCCCGGATAACGGTTTTTTCGGGGGGCTGGGCTTTGGAGACGGCGGAAGCGGTCTGCCCCGGTGAATTCGATGGCGGTGAGATTCTGGACTTTGATGTGACTGATGGGTTGGCCCAATTGGTCAATAAATCGCTGGTGCTGGCGGACGAGCATAACGGGGCCGTCCGCTATCGGATGCTGGAAAGTATTCGGCAGTACGGGCGCGATAAGTTGACCGCCAGTGGCGAGGAAGCAGCTTTTCAGGCCAAACACTGCGCCTATTTTCTGGAAATAGCGGAGCAGGCCGAGCCGCAACTGACCGGGGCGGAGCAATCGGGCTGGATGACCCGGTTGGAGCAGGAACACGATAACATGCGGGCGGCCCTGACCTGGACGCTGGAAGGCCCGGACAAGGCCCAGCAAATCGAAACTGCCTTGCGGCTGTGCGGTGGGTTGTGGAATTTCTGGGTGATGCGGAGCTATTTGAGCGAAGGCCGCAAATGGCTGGAAGCCGCTTTGGAAGCTGCTGATTTTTCGGGCAAGCCGGAATACCGAACCGGGCCGATTCGGGCCAAAGTTCTCAAAGTGTTGGGAACGGTTGCCAATCAGCAGGCCGAATATGCCGCTGCTCAGGTCTATTGGGAGCAGAGTCTGATATTGCACCGGGAGTTGGGCGACAAACGGGGAATTGCCAGTTTGCTCAATAATTTGGGGATCGTAGCTCACCTGGGCTATGCCGATTATCCGACGGCCCGCGCCCGCTTTGAGGAATGTCTGGCCCAGTTCCGTGAACTAAACGAGTTGCGTCCGGTCTGTGCAGTGCTAAATAACCTGGGTTTGGCGGCGCTCGACCAGGGCGATTTAGCCGGGGCGCGGCAGTATCTGGAAGAAGCCCTGACGATTGCCCGTAGCCTCGACCATAAGTGGAGTATTGGCCTGACCCTCAGCACTATAGGTAGTGTCGCTCTGGAACAGGGGGACTATGAGGCCGCCGCCGCTTTCCTGAAAGAGAGTTTGGTAATTACCAACGAAACCGGAGCGCGAAAGATAGCGGTTTACTCAATGGAGTTTATGGCGGGGTTATTGGCGGCTCAGGCTCAATCGGAAAAGGCTTTGCGGTTAGCCGGGGCAACCGCCTCCCTACGCGAGACCCTGGCCGCGCCGCTGTTTGCCTCGGAAAAGACTTTGCTGGAACGCCGCCTGAAACCGGCCTATGATGGGCTGGGGGATAGCGCCCAGGGCTTTTGGCAGGAAGGTCATAGCCTGAACTTTGAGCGGGCAGTTAAATTGTCTCTGGAATAACGCTTATTCAGGTAACAATTCAGCCACCCCACGCGGGCGACCCCGCCGGGTCGCCCTTGAACGCTAAGTAATCGCTTGGGGTCTGAATAGTTACTATTTCGTTTGACAAAGTAAGTACTAGAAGTGAACTCACCCTCATTACAGTATAGTCACATGGCTTGACTTTAGGCCGGTTCGGTGCTAATTTTAATTAATATTAGGTACGATTAAATTAGTGTAGCACGAGCGTGATTTGTTACAAACTTAAGTAAAATCGGTGGGTAGTTAATTCGATTTGGAAATGGCCTCCCGCTTGCTTTCTGGTTGCCTCACCCGCAACCAAAGAAACCACTAAAGTTCAGGTTGGTGTCCTCTTTTGGGTTTTTTTAGTCTTTAATTTGCTGTTAGATGTTTTAATGCTCTTTTTTGATTGACATAAGTATAAAATATTTACTATCGCAGCTTACGTTCTGGCTATAGTCTTGCTCACCCAGCTTCGATAAAAAGGCTTTCTTGGCTAAAGAAGGTTAGACCTTTCAGTTTTCAGGCGCGAATTAAATTGTCGCGCCTTGCTTGGGCTTGCAGATTTAGACGGTTGCCCGTTGTAACAGATAAAGTAGGAATGAATTTTGGGGTACATCAAGATGAAAAAAAGTTCAAACGTCCTGGCTAAGAGCCAGCGTTTTATTGCTCAATTTGTAGTGGCTCTATTACTGGCAGGGCTGATTGGCGGCGTAGCCGAGGTCCAAAAGGTTCAGGCCGCTACCTCCATCCTCGTAACCGACCTGACTAGCAGCACCAGTCCGGCCGTCTGTAGTCTGCGGAATGCTTTAGAAGCTATCAAGACCAATAGTGTGGTCGGAACTTGCAACGCGACTGGCGGTGGGCCATATACCCTGGAACTGGTCGCCGGGGCGACCTATACTCTTACCGTCGCCGATAACCTTGTGACTGGCGGCCCGAATGGTCTGCCGACAATTGCCCTCGGTGGCGACCTGACGATTAATGGCAATGGCGCAACCATCCAACGCGGAGATGCCTGCCCAGATTTTCGGATATTTTATATCTCACCCGGTCTATATACGGTCACAATTAATAACCTGACCATCAAGAACGGTCAGGCCCAAACCGGGGGTGGGATGTACATCCGTAAACCCACCACCCTCAATAATGTTACTATTACCGGCAATACCGCCACTACCGGAGCGGGCATTTATAATACTGGCTCGCCTACCACCATCAATAATAGCAATATCAGTGGCAATACGGCTAATCTTAGTAGCTACAACTACGGGGGTGGCATTTTTAACGCCAACCCCGGACAGTTGATTATTAACTATTCCCAGATAAATAATAATGCTACAGTTGGGAATGGTGGTGGGATTTTTAATGACTCGCCCAATGGCCTCTCGCTTTCCAATAGCCTAATTTCCGGGAATACCGCTTCTGGGCCAGGCGAGGGCGGAGGTGTTTTTACTCAGAACGGGACAACCCAGCTTTACAATTCAACAATGGATAATAATGCAGCCGATTATGGCGGTGCAATCGCGGTTGCAGGAGCTACAACTGTAGCTATAGATCGTAGCACCCTCTCTAATAATCGGATGCTGGGTTATGGTTTTGGCTCGGCGATTAATATCGCCAACAATGGTAACGTTACCCTAAAAAACTCTACTCTAACCGGCAATAAAGGCGGTTATCAGGTCCTTAGAATTTATGGGCAACCAGGTAATACCTCAGTTCTTACTCTAAATAATACTACGGTGGCCTATAACGATCCTGGCTCGCCCCTTCCGTTTGGGATAGAAGCAGTCGGTACGCCCACAAGCACCCCTACGATTAATCTCAAAAATTCGATTGTGTATGGTAATGGGAATGCCAGCACCGAGGATGTGCGCGGGTCTAATGGGTATCCTCTTACTTCGGGCGGAAATAATGTTATTGACACCTACGCGGTATTTAATCCGGTGGCTTCCGATAAGATTGCGGTAAACCCGTTACTTGGGTCGCTTTCCGACAACGGTGGCCCGCTGAATGCCGCGGGAGTCGCCAATAAAACCATGCCGATTACCAGTGCCGCCAGCCCGGCGGTCAATTCCGGGGGGGCCGGTTGTGAGTTAAACGACCAGCGCGGTCAGGCTCGGATAGGGGCTTGTGACATCGGGGCATATGAATTTACTGGCAGTGATAATACCACCTGGGTCAAGGCGCAAGCCCTGGCGGGGACTAATATCAGCACTCAGCAATTTATTGTTTTCCCTAACCAGCCTAAATGGGTTAAATTCAGCCCCGGCCTGAATGCCAAAATGACCATCAAGCTATCGGGGGCGACGACCAATGCTCCACTACCGGGGATATTTGATATTTCGCTACACAAGAATATCGCGGCGGAATACGAAAAGCTGGTAGCTTCCAGTTCAGCGACAGTCCTGGCGGCTAACCAGTTGCCGCCGTATGAGTTGCCGCCGTATGAGTTGCCACCGTATGAGTTGCCGCCGTATGAGTTGCCACCGTATGAGTTGCCACCCTACGAGTTGCAAGATGGACGGTTCTCACCCGAATTTATTAACAAGGTCTTTCCGCCTCTGACCGATGCCCCTACCGGCTTTCAACCGGCGGCCTATAACGGAGCGATTCGTTCCAGCGCAATTGCGGTGGCGGCTTCTAATAACTTGAGTCCGCGCACGATTGTCCGCAATAGTTGGAGCAATACCGGCGATTTCTATATTCAAATCCGGGGACGGGATGGCGCGACTAGCCCCACCCCCTTGACCCTGGATATTACGATAGAGGGCGGGATTTGTAGTGGTATTCCATCGGTGGACTCTTTCTTCACCGGGCCGAATTTTGGCAAATATGTGCCGACGGATGCTTCGGATAGCTACAAAACCCTGATTATCACCGACAGTAGCAAACTGGACGGCACTGCCGCCGAGGTAAGCCGGGTGATGACTAAGCTGAATACCTTCAAGGGCTATGCCGATGTCACCGGGCTGATTATTGATATAAATGAGAAGGTCGGTGGGGTAGATAAATACCGCCGAGCGGTTACGGCCCGCGACCTGGCAATTACGAACTCGGCCTGTCCTTATTCCAAGACGGTCTATGCTGACGAAATCAAGCGGATTATTGACAGCTACCGCAACGCCCAGACCACCAAGAACCTGAAATATCTGGTGTTGGTCGGGCCGGATGATGTCATACCCTTCTATCGCTATCCCGACCTGACCCCGAAAGGCAACGAGAAGGACTATACCGCCCCTATCCAGGCGCTTAGTCCGGC
Organism: Chloroflexia bacterium; assembly: GCA_038245615.1. GTDB lineage: Bacteria > Chloroflexota > Chloroflexia > Chloroheliales > Chloroheliaceae > 54-19. Next base: position 40,609 of record JBBRSG010000030.1, read on the forward strand.
TCAGGCTGCCATCGGCAACGGCTTGCTCTTGAGCCAGGACGGATACGGCAGCACCTATTCGGTCACTCTCAGCAGCTATAATCTGCCGGTGGTAGATATGGCGATTGGACGGTTGGTGGAGAAACCAGCCGAAATCCTGACGATGCTGACGGCCTACGAACAGAGCCTAACCCCAACCGGGGCGGTTGCGCCTAAAACGTCGCTGGTGACGGGTTTTACCTTGCTGCTGGATAGTGCTGCTTTGGTCAAGACCCAACTGGAAGCCGGAACGGGCCTGGCGGCAGATACGCTCTTAACCGACACCTGGACCAGGGCCGATTTGCAGCCAAAACTAACCACCGGGCCGAATGCTAAAGATATAATCTATCTGTCGGGCCACTTTAGCGAGGGTTCGCTGGAAGCCGCCGACAAATCCACTTTGCTGGCCCAGGCAATTTCGAATACCGACCCGGCAGCAGTGGATTATACCAACACCCTGGTTTTTGGTCTGGGCTGTCACTCCGGCTATAACGTTCCCAACCGGGAAGGGGTGGTCGGGGCGACTGACCCGAACAAGGACTGGGCGCAGGTGGCAGGTTCGCGGGGTATCTCGTGGGTCGGCGGGACTGGCTATCAGTACGCGGACGACAAAATAGTAGATTATGGCGAGCGGCTTTATGTGGAATTTGTGACCCAGCTTCGCACTTTGCAGCCGGGTCAGACTGGAAATTCTACGGTAAGCATGGGCCAGGCCCTCCAGCGGGCTAAATTGCGCTATCTGACCACGACGGCGGCTCCGATTGGGGCGTTGCACGAAAAGACGGTGTTGGTAGCGACCCTCTACGGTCTGCCAATGCTAAATGTGACCATGATTGGCACGCCGCCAGTGGTAGATGCCCAGTTTACCAACCCGACCCCCGGCGAAGTAGGGTCCGGGCCAGGAGCAGCCCTGACTCCCAAACTGCGGGTAGATGAGAAATCTTTTAGCACCAGCCTGAATTTGAAGTCAGTGTCGGTCACTTCCGGGGCTGAAACCCGCCTTTTCAAATATTTTGAAGGTACTACCGGAAAAATCGCCAGCATTGACCGTCAGCCGATTTTGCCGCTGGAACTGAAAAATGTCAGCTCGTTGTTTGGAGTGGCACGGGGCGCAATCCTCAAGGCCGCGCTGTATGACGAAAGCACCACCGATATTTTCCCGTTGGTAGCAACCGCTAATACCGACAGTACCGAACCACGTCCCACTGCCGGGTCAACCGTTTACTATCCGATTACGCCCTGGAGTTTCAACTATTTTGGGGCGCTGGCCGCTAACGGCGGGAATGTCCAACTGGCAGTAACCCCGGCCCAATATATTTCGCAATTTCAGCCGAGCGGCCTTTTGAGCCAACAGGTCACTTTCCGCAAATATAACAACATGACTTTCCGGGTCTTCTTTTCGGGGCAGACCGGGGATGAGGCTAAAGTCGCGGCCCCGGTCTTCTCGGACCTCAAAGCGGTGGCCCAGGGTGGGAGAATCAGCTTTTCGGTGAAGGTCACAAGCGACCCGAAAGTCGGTATTCAGGAAGTCTGGGCGACTTATACCGCCCTGGCGGGCCAGCCTTGGTTTGGGGCGTTTAACTCGGTGCAGTTGTTACCGACTAGCGACCCGACCGTTTTCGCCGGGTCGGTGGCGCTGGCCGGCAACGACCCCAGCCAGGTGCGGTTCTTGTTACAGGCGGTCAATGCCGTCGGTATCACGGCCCAGGCCACCAATCAGGGGGCGCTCTACAGTCTGGCGGTTTTGGCGACTCCGCCCACTCCGCCCGCCGCGACCAACCTGAGCTTTATCACCGGGAGTGTCGGCGAAGGGGCTACGGTGCTGTATCAAAGCAGTCCGAAAGTCGGAGTTTTACTGACTGCTGGAGCGACTCCTCTGAGCGGGCAAACCGTGAAATTCGATTTCGGCGGACAACTGATTCAAGCGCCGACCGGCCTGGACGGTATCGCTCGTATCAACTTCGCGGCTCTGCCGCAGCTAACCTTGAGCTACCAGCCCGGCGGTAATATGGCGATTAAGGCTTTCTTTGAGGGCAACTCGGCTTATCTGGGAAGTTCCGCCACCCGCAACGTAGCGGTGGACAAGCGCGGCACGGCGATTAGCGTGCTAAACAATCCTACGGCTTCGCCGGGCAACCCGCTTGGGATAAATGTAACCCTGAAGGATTTGGACGAGCAGGCCATTCCGCAACCGCGCAATCCGTTAGCGGATGTCGGGGTATATGTCATTGGGACGAATGGTAGTGCCAAATACGGCGCAACCGAGCGCACCGACGAAAATGGCAGAGCCTTCTTCGGGCTACCAAACTGGCCGGGCGGGACTTACACTCTGTGCGCCTATTACCTGGGTAATCCGCCGCTCTATAACGACCCGCCCAACCCGGCCTTTACTGACCTTTTCTACAAGGCCAGCCAGTCTTGTGCCGTAACTTTCTCGGTTTCTATCCCGAAGGCGACCCCTTCGATTAGCTGGCCTACCCCCGCCGACATTATGCAGGGAACGGCCCTGGATGCTACCAACCAACTCAATGCGGTAGCGGTCTTGAACCTGATTGAGATACCCGGCACCAAGAGTTATAGCTCGGTCAGTGGGCCTGTAACCGGGCCAATTGGGGTCGGGACGGTGCTTCCGGCGGGAACTTATACCCTGAAAGTAGATTTCACCCCGACCGATACGACCAGCTATAACAACGCGAGTACTACAGTGCAACTGGTGGTCAAAGCCCCGCCGGTCAGCCTGATTAGTCTCAGCCCGGCTTATGCGGTGGCGGGTGGCCCGGCCTTTATTCTGACGGTGAACGGGCTGGGTTTCGTAAATGGCAACTCGAAGGTTTACTGGAATGGTTCGCCCCTGACCACGACCTTTGTGAATGCTACCCAACTGACCGCCAGCGTTCCAGCAGGGCTGATTGCGACTCCGGGGACTGCCAGCATTACAGTGGTCAATACCGGGCCGGGCGGTGGCACGACTAACGCCTTGATTTTCTCGATTGTCCAGGAGTTTTGTGCCAAACCCATCGGCCTCTTGAGTGAGTATCGGGTGGTCGGTGGCCCAACCGTTGGGCAGCCCGACCCGAATGCCCTGGCGAACCTGACCGATGCCTTTACCTCAACTTACTGGTCGTGGTCAAACTATCCCAAAGCGGTGGCGGTGCAAGTGACTTATCCCGACTTACGGACGGTTTCGGCCTTCAAGCTCTTTACCCAGAACCCGACTAAAGCGCCGCTAGTGTACTTCCAGTACAAGGATGCCAGTGGCAAATGGTATGACCTGCCGGGCCTTAGCAATGTGACCGATGCCGGGGCAAGTTATGGAGCTAAGACCTACAAGCCGACCACGCCTGTCACTGCCAAAGAATTCCGCATGGTGGTGGACAATGTGACTTACCTGAACGACATCGGGAGTTTTGGTGAGTTGCAGGCCTGTAGCATCAGTACCAGCAATTCGGGGGTGGCGGTTGGCCCGGCTAGTGGCCCGCCTGCTACCCTAACCTCGCATCGCCTGAACGTGGCGGCAGCCAGCGCCAGTGGCGGCGATGCCAGCACGGTGCTGGATGGCTATAGCTGGACTAACTGGATTGTGAGCGGCAACCCGTCGCCCGCGACCCCGGTTACTCTGACCCTAGACCTGGGTAGCTCCAAGACCATTACCGGTCTTAGCTACTTTGCCACCGGCGGGACGGGTGATAATAAGACCAAAGTCGAAATCTCGGACACCGCCAATTTCTCTGGCCCGGTCACAACCCTGGCGGTGAACGTGAATACGGCGGGCTACGGAGCTTACGGTCTCAAGTCTATCCCGCTTAGTGACCTCACCAAGAGCGGGCGCTATATCCGCATAACGATCTCGAATACTTCGGGAAGCTGGAATGTGGGTGGTTACGGCGACATTCAGGTTTTGGGTTACTAGCGAATAGCCATTTGCGATTTACCCCCAAAGGGGGGCGAGGCCGCGATTTACGATTGAAACCCCAGTAGCAAGGTGAGACTCTCACCTTGCTACTGGGGTTTTGCCTTAGATTTGTCTGATTATCCCCGCACTTATGATTTTAATCATTATTTGATAAGGTTGCTTGCCACCAGAGGCCATGCTATACTTTAGCTGCACCTCAGCTTTAAGCAACAAAACCGTAAGGCAAAGCAAATAGATTTCATCAGGATGGTTTGATAATATTCATCTTGCAATTTATTTGTAATCTATTGTAATCAAAAGGAGGCTCGCATGTCCGAGATACCCTCTAATCCCAACCAACCCGGCCCGCCCCCCGGTTATGGCGCACCGCCCCCCGGTTACGGCGCACCCCCGCCCGGCGATGATGGTGCGCCGCCCAAACGAAAACGCGGGCTTCCCTGGTGGGGCTGGGTGCTGATTATCGTGCCGGTACTGGCAATTCTGTCGTGTGTGGCGCTATTTGCCTTTGGGTTCGCGTTGCTGGGTTTTGCCAAAGGCGAGGCTGAGAAAAGTCTGGACGGTTTTATGAAGGCGGCGGCGGTGAAAAATGTTGACGGGATGTACAGTTACTATACCAGCTCGGTCACAAAAGCTGAATTTCAGAAAGATGTCGAATCTAACCTCTTGAGCCAGCCGTTTATCGCCGATTACAAAAGCCTGAGCCTGGACAATTCGGTGACAAGCTATCAGGTCAATAAGGTGGATTTATTTGAGGTCAAGGGTAAGATTACCTATAACAAGAGCGGGACAAGTAATTTTACCGCCAAGATGGTTTCCGAAGGGAGTACCTTCAAGGTGGTGACGATAGATATAGATAAGCCAACCTGATTTTAGGGCGCTCAAAATTCGAGGTGGCTCATATTTATGTAAAAAGGGTGGTCGCGTACCCCAAATTCGTTGCGGGCCACCATCAATTCGGCCCGTAGTTGGAGCAACCGAGGGGTAATATTCAGCAGGGCCGCCACTTGCGGGGCGGTGTAACCTGCCAAGAAAAGTTCCAGTACTGCGATACCCGGCGCGGCAAGGTAGGCCGCCACCATGTCGGCTTCCAGTTCTTCGCGGCGCACCATTCCGCCCGGCCCGGTGACTGAGCCGTGCGGACGGCCCGCACTATGTAGCAGCAAGTGGCCTAGTTCGTGAAAGATAGTATGCTGAAGCTCGGCTCCTTCTAACTTACGGTCAAAAACGGCAATCCCAAATCCCCGGCTAGGATGTCTTACCGAAAAGCCCCGGCTACCCTTCGGCAAGGTCATGTCTTTGTAACGCCGGATATTCAGTTCGTCATATAGTACTGTAGCCTGTACCGGATAACTTTCGTGTAATTGGTAACGCTCAATCAACTCGTCCAGCATTTCTATCGGAAAGCTCCGCAGTTGCTCGGCGGAGTAGCCCATGTCCCAATCCTCCTTATTAAAATAGTGGTCAGTGGTCGGTGGTCAGTAGAAAAGGGTTAAGGGCTGAGTTCCTAAATCGTAAATTTCTGACCCTCGACTACTAACCATCGCTCTCTAATCATTCGCCCGCAGGAGTGTTTCAGCGATTTCCCGAATCTGGCGCACGACTTTGGGGGTAGGGTGCTGACCGTGTAGATAGAGCATAAGCTCGTCCAGTTCGGCGTTAGGCCGAATCTCGGCTCGTAACCCTGCCGCCTGATACAATACGTCTTCGTGTACTTCTAAAGCTTGCGCCAGCCTCAAGACTTTTTCGGCGCTAGGCTTCTCGATTTTCTCAATCTCTAATAGCGAAATATATTGCCGTCCGCTATGCCCCAATTTGGCATAAGTCGCTAACTGGCCTTGCGTCCAGGCCTTTGCTTCGCGTAGCTCTTTGACCTTTTTACCCAGTGACATTTTTGACCCCTCTTTTGTTTGCTAATTTCCCGCTGGTAATATTTTATCCCGCTATTATTTTAGTACATTTTGCGTGAAAGTAAAGCCCTAAATAGAAAATTTGTCCTAAAATGTATTGCCTAAAATAGCGAATTATGCTAGAATGTTAGCAGTACATTTGTACTGATAAATTAGAATTTAGCTTCGTAACTGGACTGAAGATGAAGGGAGTTTGGAACAATGTCTCATTTCAAAAAGACCGCTAACATTACACCCCGGAGATTGCTGGGTCGTCCGCGCCGCCAAAATCCGCACTTTGCCCGAATTACCCGCTACATTCAGGTTTATTGGGAACTACACGGCTACAGCCCCTCGATTATCGAAATTGAAACCGAAACTGCGCTCTCGCGCACCTATCTCTATGAATTGCTTCAACAGTTGCGTGACCGAGGTGAGCTTTGCTTTGAAGACCGCCTGGCCCGCACCTTTCGCCTCCCCAACCAACGGACGGTTTTCGATTAGCAGTAGTCAGTAAATGCAGGATGGAAGACGGAAGAAATTCGGCTAGTGGTGGCATTATAATTCAAACTTAAAACTCAAAACTTATTTACTGACCACTGGAGACTGACCACTGACCAGTGCTATTGGCATACTTCTTGCATTATTAGCCTCAAGCGAAAAATAGGAGACGAGAGATGAAGATGAAAGGAGTTTATTATGACTAACCCAACCGGACTGATTTTGTTCTTCGTAGTATGGATATTTATTGGCCTGATTGCGGGCGCTTTGGCGAGTACGATTACTTTCCGAAATCGCTCTTTGCTCGGTAATGTTATCCTGGGGATGATTAGCACCGCGTTGGGCGCTCTAGTAATGAACTTTCTAAATTTGCAATATGGAGATATGTTATTACTCGTGCTTTTCTCGACCCTGAGCGCCATCTTAATCAGCCTGATTGTCCCAATCGGGGTCATCCGTCGCAGTGGGCGCAGTACCAGCCGCGAAGAAGTTATGTACCTCTAATCAATCAAATAATCAATCAAAAACTTTTTTTACAGGGATATACAGGGATATACAGGATAGTTTTGAATTTTGAGTTCTAAGTTTTGAATTAAAATACCGGCAGTAGCCGAAGTTCCTTAGCTCTCACTGACCACCTTTATCCTGTCTATCCCTGTTAAATCCTCGTTTTTTTCTAGTCCCGGAAAGTGCCGATTGCCCGACGAGGCCGAAAATCTTCTTCGTCCAGCACTGCGACCAGGGCCGCACTCATGACCAAATCATCATGGAGGGTCGGGTCAGGCACGCTCCATCGTAATAATTGACCCGGCCCAGGTCGCACCTCATACTCTACCGCCGCTAACTGTCGCCACCACCATTCGGTATCGGGGGCCTGGTCGCGGGCGTAATCCTTGAAGCGACCGCTGTCTATCAATCCACAGAAATTCCAGCCTAATTTACTCTTGCTAGCTGCCGAAAAGACAAAAGGCCGCACCTCGCAGCCTGACCCCGCCAGAGTCTCGGCTAGAAAAGAGGCGACTGGCCCGCCCAACCCGGTAGCATCTACTACCATCAAGCGGGCTTGCCATGTCTCTCGCGCCAACCCGACCAATCGCCCATAAAGCTCACTGTGCCGGATACCAGTCCAGACATAGCGATTGACCACCCGATAGGTAGGCTTAAAGTCCGGGAGTTGAGGGACAAAAGTTTGGCTGGAAAAGGGAATTTCTGGTAGTTCAGTCATCGGCTCTTTAGGTTCTTTTGAGCCAACTATTTCAACTACTGTAATAGCGGTGCTATCTTTGCGCGGCGCGAGGTTGCGTAATTCCTCGTCTCTCAGATTGGCTTCGCCTTCTCCGGCAATGTCCACTAATAGCGCATAGGTTTTGCCCGGTTCGGCGCTTTCCCGGCGCAGATGTGAGCCGACCATCAAGGCCCGCCGCTCTGGGCCGAACAGCCCGCCGATACCATTCAGCTCCTTCAAAAGATATTCGGTTTGAATAAAGGGGTGATGTTCGCCAAACTGGGTGATGCGCTCTCGCACCCGCCGCCCGTAGGCCGGGACATGCTCCGCCACTTTTGCCCAATCTACCAAAAATACTCGCGGCTGTCCGTCCTGCTGCTCCAATTGCCGCAGATGGCGCATCTGGCGAGCCAGTAGAGTTTGGGCCGTCCATACCGTCCCCATAAAAACGGTAGTGGCATTGGTCGAGGCCGCCATCGGGTCAAAAACTGCGTCCCAACGCTCCGGCTCGATATTTTGAGCTTCGTTGGCTATCAAAAGCAAGGACGCAGTTTCACCTCGCACATTAGCCGAAGGCGCGGCGCTCAAAAAGCGAGCGTTGGCCTGCCCTAACTCCACAATATAACCCTCGCGGTGGGCTACTTTCTGGCTGACCTCGATAAAGGGATTTTGCATCCGGGCCAGTAGTCGCTCTTTAGAGATGGTGGCTTGCCGAATGGTCGGGGCAGCTACCACAATCTGTCCACCCACCCATTGATAGACCGAAAGCAAGTAAGCCAGTAATTGAGCCGCCATTTCATCTTTACCAGCTTGCCGCGAAAACACGACCACGAACTGATTTGGCCTTTCGTGCGAAGGCTGCTCACCGGGAGAAAGTTCACCTACTTGCGCTAGATTAGCCTGCACCGCCTGAGCTATAGCTCGCGCCGGGTCAAGCTGATAAGGCCGCAAGGTCTGTTTAGGCCACGCCACCCGCGAAAACGTGCCGATGTCGCCGACAGCTTTGCGCCATAATTCTAATCTGCTTTTGTTCATATTCCCATCTTTTAGCATATGTTATAATCCTTTAGTAGTCCAAATTGTCCCAGCCAGGAGGAATAAGCTTATGAGTAGCGAGATAATCGAACAGCTTTACGTCGAGGATGAGGAAATGGCCGATAGTAATCTGCAATTTAACCTGATACATTATCTGGTGGCCTTATTGCGCTTTGTATATAGGGCCGAAGGCTGGTTCATAAGCGGCAACCTCAAAATCCTTCCTCGAAGTGGCCCGCGCTATACCTTTGCAAATGTCGCTCCTGATATAGCTTTCTTTAAAGGGGTGGTGCTTTCCGAGGACGACCAAAATAATTTGACCAGCTGGGACATGAAGCAACCCAATCGGCCCGCTCCGGCAGTAGTTTTTGAGATATGCTCCGAAGCCACCTGGACGACTGATGTCCTGCCTTTGATGAAACCTGATTTTTATCGCCAGTTGGGAGTAAAGGAATATTTTACCTTTGACCCGCAAGGTTTCTGGACTAACGAAACCCGTCGTTTGCGCGGTTGGCGCTATCCGGCTACAGATGGCGCAGTCGAGTTGGTAGCCGATGAACAGGGCCGCCTGTGGAGCGACGAAATGGAAAGCTGGCTGGTTCCAGATGGAGTAAACCTGTGGCTCTTTGACCACCACGACAATCGACGACTCTCCGAGGCCGAGACCGAGCGCCAAGCGCGGGAGGTCGAGCGCCAAGCTCTAGTTGAATTGCGCCAGAAACTACGCGACAAAGGCTACGACCCCGACAATTTCTAATAGGAATGAATACTAGAATGAGTTAGGTATTGCCCCTACTAAACCCATTTCCGAATCGTTTTACCCCTTCGAGAGGCCTTCCACCAGCGCCCCCGAAAGCCGCACCGCCGGACGAATGCCCGGTGCTGGCCCGGAAGAAGTTGGCATTTGGCCTAGCGCGGCCCACTCCATCTGAATTTGCTCATTTTCCAAATCGGGCTGCTCATCGCCCAGATTGCGTCGGGCAGTCTGCAACGAATGAATATTGCTCGCAATCATCCCGATTTCCTGTGTCACCATGCTAGAGCGGTCTTTGGGCAAAATATCGGGCCAGATGAACCGGCTGCGATAAATCGGCAACCCCGCCAGCGCCAGCATCATGCGATTTCGCAAATCCAGGGCCTGCTCCCAAATGCGCCGTTTGCGCTGAACTCGCTGCACCACCGGGTACAAAAGTTGTTCCAGAGCTACCCCGCTTTTGGCGGAAACCGCATCATCCCGCCCGAAACCCGCGCCCGGCAATTCCGCCAAGTCGTGCAGCATTTTGTAGAGCAATTCGATATATTTTACGTGCAAATCCACCCCGCCCTCTTTTATCATTTCCAGCAAATAAGCTTTCGCCCCTTCCGGCAGCGTCCAGACCGCTCCCGGCCCAACCCGCATATTCTCGGCGCTGTCCACGTTTTCCAACACCAGCACCGGATTGCCACTCATCTGCAAAAGCTGGGATAGCACCGAAACCCTTACATTCAACTCGCTGTTCAAGCCCATAATGTCTTCTAAATCACTCATGCCCCAGAACTGATACGGCCTCGGCAAATTTGGCAAAATCACATACGGGATAAAACCATAAGGATTCCTCATCTCCAAAACTATCCGCTTCTCGACCTCCACGCGATAGCTTTCGGCAGTCCAATATTCGCAGACCGCCAACCGTGCTTCGTCTTCCGTGCCGGGCGATAAGGCTTCCGCACCATACCGCCCCCGAATTGTCCGGGCCGCCAGCCGATAGCTTTCCTCAACCCATTCCACCATCCGCAGGTCATCTCCGGCCCATCCGACCCGCAGATTAGCGACATCTAGCGCCCGGACGACCACCTCAACTGATTTTTCGGGCTTCTGGTTAAACATCGGTGAAGGTTGCAGCACTCCGCCCGACGGTTGACTACCGGGAACGAGTGGCTGCAACGTCACCTTAAAGGCGGCATCGCCCATAATCGCCGCGCCCATCGCCGCCTCAAAATCCACCGCCGCCAGATTATTTTCGTCCCACATCTCGCGCAAGGCCCGCTCTACTTGGGCCGCTTCTCGCTCGGCCGCTGGCCCTTCCCTTAATGGCATCAATTCAAAGCGCACCGGCTTGCCCATAAGATAACTTGCGCCCTTCTGGACAAAGGCCCGTGCATAGTTCACCGTCAAGCGCCGCTCGCCCGGTCTGCGCTGCTCGGCCCACTGCGCTCCGTTATAAAAGTCCAGATAAGTTCGATAACGTTGCTGCCGGGCCTCCTCGGTTTCCGAAAGCGCCATATCCCCAGGCGCAAACGGTGGCATCAAATATCGGTCACTGCCGTACAGCGTCATCTTTATCCTCCATTTCGATTAAAAGTGGTCAGTGG
>JBBRSG010000031.1:0-49642 GCA_038245615.1 Chloroflexia bacterium
GGGCGGCTTGCGGGTCGTAATCGTCACTTCGTCCAGGCCCGCCAGGGCCGCGCCCGCCAGAGCGTCCAGCCCGCCTATCGCCCCGGATGGTATAATCAAGCGCCGCCCGGCCTGTTCCGCCAGAGCTTTAAGCCGCCCCAACAGGGCATCATCGGTAAATGCGCCCGTCGCGCATATCAACAAGTCCCGCCGACTACTCAGAGCGATTTCGGCATACTGGCGCACCGCTTCTTGTCCCGCCACCTCGACAATCAGGCTGGTATCAGCCTCGAAAAACGCCGCCGGGTCGCTGGTAACAAGTGGGGCTAAACTCAATTCGGCTAGAAAACTCCCGGCAGCTTCCAAATTATGCGGCCTGACCAGCACCGCCGCCAGCTTCGTCCGCCCGGCCTCGCCCTGTCCAATTGCCCGCGCCAGTTGCTTCCCAACCGTCCCCAACCCTATCAGGCCGACCCGCACTTCTTCATAGCTCATCGCTGGTAACTCCTTTCTAGGAGGAGTGGTCAGTGGTCAGTGGTCAGTGGTCAGAGCAATACAGTCCTGAGTGCTGAGAAAATACCGTCGTCGGTTTTCAATCGTAAATCGTAAATCCCCTCAGTCCTCAGTCCTCAGTCCTCAGTCCTCCTACCCCGCCGCCGGGCCACCGAAAGGCACTTTGAACGGCCCAACCGCAATCATATCCACTTCCACGATGCATGGCTGTCCGCTTGCCAGGGCTGCGGCGACTGCCGGTTTGAAGGCTTCCACCGAGGCCACCGGGTAATGATTTAGGCCATAGGCGGCGGCCAGCTTGCCAAAGTCAGGGTTAATCAGGTCAATCCCGATATGGCGACCTTCGTACTGGTTGTTCTGGATATTGCGTAACACTCCATAGGATTTATCGTTGAATAAGATAGTCACAACCGGGATATTTTCCTGCCGCGCTGTCGCCAGTTCGCCGATATTGACCTGAAAGCCGCCGTCCCCGGCAATGCAAACCACCTGCTTTTCGGGTTGCCCCAGCTTCACCCCTAACGCCATCTGAAAACCTTGACCGATACCACCCCCGGCGGCGTGAATAGACTGGCGCGGGGCATAAACCGGGAATAGACGGCTACCCCAGGTGCTGTGCGAAATCGTAATATCGCGCACGAATATGGCATCTTTATCCAGGCTGGCCCGCAAATCGTCACAAATCTGCTCGTATGGGCCGAGAGTCGCCCGCAATGCGGTGCGTCCGGCCTTCCGCGCTTGGCCCACGTCCTCCAGATAGGCCGGGTGGGGGTCAAGCTGACCCTTGAGAGCCGCAAGCAGGGCTTGCAGACCGAGTTTTGCATCGGCGACGACCCCGACGGTAGCCGGATAGCTACGGCTGATTGCCAGCGGGTCGGTATCCACCTGGACAATCGTGGTGGGTAAAGGTAGCTTCCAGCCGAGGGTTTCCGGCCCGCGAAAGCGCGTCCCGACTGCCAGCAGCACATCACAGCTTTGCAGATATTCGCGGACGGCAGCATTATTGCCAAAATTGCCGATACATTGGGAGTGGTCTTCCGAAATTGCGCCCCGCCCGGCTTGGCTGGTCAGTACTCCTGCCCCCCAGCTTTCCGCCAGAGCGGTCAGGTCGAGATGCGCCCCGGCTTGAATAACTCCATTCCCGGCCCAGATTAGGGGACGTTTGGCGGTTTTCAGGATAGCGGCGGCCTTTTCGATGGCAACCGGGTCGGGCGATAGGCGAGCCGGTTCAGGAAAGCGAAATTCTCGCGGGGTCTGAGCGGCTTTCTGCAAGTCAATCGGCATTTCGAGGCTGACGACCCCGGTTGGGGCCGCCATCGCCATTTCGATAGCCTGCTGAATGGTCGAGCCAAGATTTTGGACCGAGCGCACCCGGTAAGCTTCTTTGGAGATAGCCTTGAGCATCCCAAACTGGTCTTTGCACTCGTGAATAAAACCCTTGCCCTGGTCAAGATGAGCCGAGTCTATCTGCCCGGTCAGGTGCAGCACATGACTCCCGGCGGTTTGGGCTTCGGTGATAGCTCCGGCGGCGTTGCCCGCGCCCGCCCCGGTACTGGTAATAGCTACTCCCAGCCGCCCGGTAGCCCTGGCATAGCCGTCCGCCATATTGACCGCCCCTGGTTCACTGCGATTGGTAATCACCCGGATGCCGCCCTGCCGGGCTATAGCATCGTAAATCGGGATATTGTGAATACTGATAATCCCAAATACAGTATCTACCCCCGCCGCCTTGAGGGCGGTAACAATCACGTCCCCGCCGGTATATATTTCGCTCAATTCTTCAGCTCCTTTTAGTAATCTAAAATCTGAAATCTGAAATCTGAAATTTAAGGGATGAAATCTGAAAACTAAGGGTTGGGCGATTTTAGATTTCAGATTTCAGATTTTAGATTTAGACATACCGCCCTGTGCCGCCCGCGACATCTATAGTTGCGCCGGTGATATAGCTTGCGCCCGCCGAAACCAGGAAGAGTATGGCGGCGGCGACTTCTTCGGGTTGCCCGAAGCGACCTACCGGGATATGTCGTTTAGTGGCCTCGGCCCGCATCCATTCGTCCTGTGACATCGGGCCACCCTGAGTCTGGTAATCCTGATAGCGGCGAATCCACTGCCCACTCACTATAGTCCCCAAATTTATGCTATTCACCAGAATATTGTCGGCGGCGAACTCAGTCGAGAGCGATTTGGTCAGGTTCAGGACACTGCTGCGGGCCGCGCTGGTCGCCACCATGTGGGGTTCGGGCTGGCGGCTCAAGACCGCATTGATATTAACGATTCGCCCGCCGCCCCGCGCCTGCATTGGTGGCAAGACCGCCCGCACCGGGTATATTATGCTAAACAGCTTTAGCTCGAACTCCTCGCGCCAGGCGGCATCGCTGGTTTCCTGGAAAGTGGTCAGGCGACCTCGCCCGGCGTTGTTCACCAGAATATCCACCCCGCCCCAGCGCCCGACTAGGGTCTGGACAAAAGCTTGCACTCCGACTTCGTCCAGCACATTACAGGCTTGGGCCAAAACTTCCGCGCCGGGAATTTCGGCCTGCAAAGCGGTAGCAGCCTCTTGTAAGCGAGCCTCGTCACGAGCGCAAATCGCTACCCGCGCTCCTTCTTGCAACAATAACCGGGCCGTCGCCAGCCCTATCCCGGAACTGCCGCCGGTCACAATCGCTACTTTATCTTTCAGACCTGAATCCATAAGACGATAATTCCTACTTTCGCTTTTCCCAGTGTAACAACAGGTTGCGAATTAGCACGATAAGTCGGTCTAGCACAAAACCGATGATTGCGATAATTACCACCCCCGCGAAAACCGCGCTATACCGGAACGAGGCCCGCGAGTAGATAATGAGATAGCCCAGCCCGTCGCTCGTCCCAATCATTTCGGTGATAATGACGATAATCAGAGCTACCGGCATGGCAATCCGCAGCCCGGTGAAGATATTAGGGGCGGCAGCCGGGATAACCACCTTTCGCAGAATACCGAAACGGCTAGTTCCCATGTTGCGGGCGGCCCAAATATAGCTCTGGTTAATATTCTTCGCCCCGTAATAGGTGTTGACTATCATCGGATAAAGACATTCCAGAAAGACCAGCACGATTTTAGGGGCGCTTTCCAGCCCGAAAACATAGATAAATATCGGGTAGAGCGCGATTTTGGGGATGGGGTAGGTTAGCGCCAAAAACGGGTCAAGTAGCCGCTCGACGGTGCGATTGCGGGCCATCGCCAATCCTACTGGAACGCCGACCAAAGTCGCCAGCCCCAGCCCCGCCATCGCTCGGCCCAACGTGAAGCCGGTATGATAGACAATATCGCCGTTCTCCCACATCTGGCCCAGCCGTTCCCAAATCTGCCCCAGGGTCGGGAATAGCTTGGGGTTGAACCAGCCCGCCTGCGCCATCACCTCCCAGGCGACCAGCACCAGCACGACGCTATACCAGCGAAAGACATACCTGGCCTTCGACCAGAGCCACCCGACGGGGTTTTTATTCGTTTGTGAAGCAACGTTTAATGTCATTTGCGATTTACTTTTTAGCAGTAGTCAGTGGTCAGTAGGCGAGTTTTGAGTTAAAACGCCAACACTAACCGGATTTACTCCGTCTTCCGTCTTCCGCCTTGTGTTGCTCTGACCACTGACCACTACCCTTCCCCATACTGCGCCAATTCCTGCCCTGCCAGTACCCGGCGACGGACGAGTAGCAGCACTCGGTCAAGGATAAAGCCCAGGATGGTGATGCTGACGATAGCGACCCACATCAGGTCGTAGCGCAAACCCTGTTCGGCCTTGACTACCAGAAAACCCAAGCCCTCGCTGCTGCCTAGCAATTCGGCTGAAAACAGCACCACAAACGACAAGGCCAGCGCAATCCGTATTCCGGCAAAGATATTCGCCAGCGATGCCGGGAAAATCACCCCGAAAAAGACCCGCCAGCGCGAAGCCCCCATATTTCGAGCCGCCCAGATATAGCCTTCATTCACGCTCCGCGCCCCGTAGTACGAGTTTAAAAAGACCGGGTAAAAACAGGCCAGGGCAATAACCACGATTTTGGAAGCATCCCCAATGCCGAACCAGACCAGCAAAACCGGCAAAAGGGCCACTTTCGGCACGGGGTAAGTCAGCGAAATTAGCGGGTCCCAAAAGGTTTCGACTGGCTTTGATACTCCCGAAAGCAGGCCAAGAATTAGGCCCAGGACTGAGCCAAGCACAAAGCCCGACATGCTGCGGAAAAGACTCGCCCCGACGTGAGGCCACAGTTCGCCGCTAAAAGCCATGCTGAAAAATTCTTTCAGAATACTCAAAGGTGGTAGCAAATAATCGGGGAGCAGATTGAGCCAGCCCGCAATTTGCCAGACTAAAAGCACTCCAAAAATCAGGCTGTAGTTGAACAGGCCACTTCGTAACCTGGCCCAGTCGAACTGTCCCGATTCAAGCGGGGCAGCTTCGGGCAAGCGGGAAGGCGTATTCTCGATTTGGGTCAGGCTAGGCGGAGCGTTCTTCATCCTGGTAGGCTTTCAAAACTTCCTCGCGCAATAAATCCCAAATTCGGTTGCGATAGTCCAGAAAATCGGGCGATTTCTTTAGTTCGATGGTACGCGGGCGCGGCAACCCAACAGACACAATCTCTTTAATCCGTCCGGGTCGGGCGGTAAAAACTACTACCCGGTCTGCCAGATAGATCGCTTCCTCGATGTCGTGGGTCACGAAAATTACGGTCTTACCGGTCTGCTGATGAATACGGGCCAGTTCCTCCTGCATCAATTCGCGGGTCTGGACATCCAGCGCCCCGAAAGGTTCGTCCATCAGCAAGACCCCTGGCTCGAAGGCCAAAACGCGGGCGAGGGCCACCCGTTGCCGCATTCCACCCGAAAGCTGACCGGGATAGTGCTTGCTAAAGCTAGTTAGGCCCACCATGTTTAGATAGCGCCCGGCGATTTCGGCCTGTTCGGACTTCGAGCGGCCCTGCGCTTCCAGCCCCCAGGTGACGTTGCCCATGACCGTGCGCCAGGGGTAAAGCGCCAAATCTTGAAACATCATGCCTCGGTCTGGCCCTGGTCGGTTGACCAACTTGCCGTCTACCATAACTTCTCCGGCGTTTTTCGAGACAAACCCGCCTAGAATGTGCAAAAAAGTAGACTTGCCGCACCCGCTCGGCCCGACAATCGCCACAAATTCGCCATCGCTCACGCCCAGGCTGATTTCGTGTAAAGCGACGGTCTGCTTCACGCCCTCACCATAGCGTTTCTCAATATGCTGGGCCTCAAGTACTGCCATAAAACTCCTTTAGCAGTGGTCAGTGGTCAGTAAGATAGTTTTGAGTTTTGAGTTAAAATGCCAACTACTAGGCTGCATTTACTCAGCACTCAGCACTTTTCTGACCACTGACCACTGCTCACTACCCAATAAAAGTATTATCCACTAAATCCGTGATTGGCTTGGGATTTTCGAGCAGCTTGAGTTCTACCGCCCGGTCTTGCAACTTCTTCATCGAGTCCAGGTCTATCGTGATGTTGGGGCGGCGTGACCAGTCCTTGAGGCCCAGATAGAGGGCCGGGGCAGTTTGGACAAATTTTTTGTCAATCAAGGTCTGACGAGCTTTAGCGGTATTCGCCAGATAATATTCGGTGGTTTTCTTCAAGTCCGACAGGAAGGCCTTGACCGCTTCCGGGTTCTTCTTCAAAAAGTCCTCGGCGAAAAAGATGGTGATGAGTTCTTCGGTAAAGGGAATGCCGGTTTTGCTGGTGAAAACCTCGGTCACACCGCCTTTTTCCTTTTCGGAGGCATAGAACGGCTGGACAAAAGTCCCGACATCAATCTTTTTGCTGCGAAGCGCCTCGCCCATATTCGGGAACGGCACAACCACAAATTTTACATCCCGCTCCGGGTTTAGCCCCGCCGAAATCACCCCACTTCGCGCCCAAAGGTCGGTGGAAGATTTATAATCCACGATCCCGATAGTCTTACCCTTGAGGTCGGCAGGTTTGGTGATACCCGAATCAGAAAGGGCTAAAAATTGGGTCACAAAACCCTCATTTGGGTTCTCCTGAGCCAGCGTCGCTACCAGCTTAATCGGCACGCCCTCGGCTTTGGCAAAAATCGCGGTAAAAGCTGCCACCGTCCCGCCATCGAGTTGTCCGGCCTGGAACGCCGTAAAGCGGTCAGCGTTAGCTCGGAAAGCGGTATTCTTGACAGTGTACGATTTGCCATAATTAGGGGCTAGAGTTGGGTCAGCAATTAAAAGCCAGAGTGGTTCTTCGGTAGCAAAGCCATGCCCAATCCGAATTTCGACGGGCGGTTTTCCACTGGCGGGGGCGGCGGTAGTCGCGGCTGCCGCCGCCGTTGTTGCCGCTCCCGCTGCGGTGGTCGCGGCTGCCGTCGTCGCGGCGGCGGTGGTCGCGGCAGGGGTAGCTGTCGCATCGCCGCAAGCAATCAAAAGCGTACAAAGGGTCAGGATGCTCACTAGCGCCCCGATAAGTTTAAGCCCTCGTTTCATTCTCCCTCTCCTCTTACATTTTCTCAAATCGAAAGTCGAAAATCTAAGGTCGAAAATCTTTGGTAGGGGCGGCCCTGCGTGACCGCCCTTGAACGCTGAGTAGTTGCGTCAGGTCTGAATCATTACTCTCTAAAAGCCGCAGGTTGTCAAAGCAAGCAATAATTATTTGGCGGTCAATGTTTTCAAATTCGAGATTTCCATATTAGCTTCAATAAATTCTTTTACCCCGTCCTGACCGTGAATCCGCAGCCAGATTGGGCCTTGCTCCGGCTCAAAAGCCAGCTCGAAATTGAAAAACGGACAACACAGGCGCTCCGCCGCGATAAATTCAATTAACCGGGCCGTCCACTCCGGGCGGTTGGGAAAGCGGAAAGCATAGCCTGTTGTCAGTTCGCTAATCTGCTCACAGCCGTTGAACACATTCTCATAATCTGAGCTTGCCGTTGAGCTAATTCCTGCTCCGGCAAGAGACAGGCAATCGGTATTTCCTTTTGCACTTTATCAACCTCGTTTATCCAGGTAGGACTTGTGTTTGAAAATCGGGGCAACCCCAGAAAGGTTATACTTGAAAAATTTACTGCGAAATTTTTCAAGTATAACCAAACCCGCTTTGGGAGTTTGAGCCAATTATTTTCAAATCACCAAATCGTTCCAAATGAAAGTCCTAGTATGATGTAGGCTTATATGTTCTAGCCCACCAAAGCTTTTAAGCCAGGGTCAGGTTGACCAGCCATCGCAGCGCGGGCCTCCGGGGTGGGCGGGCCACTCAGCCCCCAGCGATCCATCTTTTCGGGAATATTACGCGGCCAGACTTCCGGCTGATGGGTAGCCTCATCAATCTTTTGCACCTCGGAGGTATATTCACAAACATAGCCCGACCCATCCTGATAGTAGCAAAAGACGTTGTTGCCCGGTCCATGGCGACCCGGCCCCCACATCGGAGCGATTCCCCGCCGCTTGAGGTTACCAATCCCGCGCATTTCGGTATCAATATCCGGTAATTCGTAGGCCACATGATTTAGCGAAGCGTGGGCTGCTCGATTGAACGAAATCGAGTGATGGTCGTTGTTCACTCGCAAAAAGACCATCTGCTGTTCGCTCCAATCCGACACCCGAAAACCCAGGGTGTCGGTGTAAAAGGTGGTAATGTTCTCAAAATCGGGGGTGTTCAGGACTACGTGACTGATTTTGTTGGGACGGACTGCTGCCGTCCAGGTTTCGCTCTCATCGGCGGGCGCGACTTCACAGGAAAGCTCGATGCAGCGTCCGTCCGGGTCTACAAACTGAAAGCCGTAGCCGCCGCCGGGCGTGCTTAAAGCCTCCGGCTGCCGATAAATGGGAACCCCTTTTTGGGCAAGTTCCGCCACCGCCGCATCTACCGCCGCTCGGTCTGCCAGTCCGAAAGCAAGTCGGGCAATCCCGTGTCCTGCGTCCGGTACAATCGCCAGAATAAAGGCTTCCGGGAGCAACCCTCGCAGGTAATACCCGCCGCCCTCCTGCGCAATTATTTTCAAGCCCCAATCGTCCTGATAAAAATTCGCCATTTTGCTTGGGTCGGGCGATTTTAGCGCGATATGGCGCAGATGGGTTATTTTCAGGCTCATAGCTTTTTTCCTGTGTTTTGTTTTATCGCATTGATAATGTCTTCAACAATCTGGCTGACTATCCAGAAATTCAAGCACCGCTCGATTGAAAGCCGCCGGGTTTTCCAGGTTGCTGAGGTGGCCCGCGCCGGGAATTACCTCGAAAAGTGCGCCCGGAATGGCTTCATGAAGCGTGTCGGCTTCGGGGCGGGGGGTAACGCTATCGTGTTCACCCCACAATATCAGGGTTGGAACCGAAATTGTTGGCAGTACCGCACGGGTATCTGCGGCATCCAGGGCTATCGCCGCCGAGCGAAAGCCGACCATATGTACTTCCCCGATTATCGCCGTTACTTCCGCCAGCAATTCGGGTGAAGCGAAAGGTGAGAGCAGCTTTGGCCCGCGCTCCTGGGCCATCTGCGCCGGGGTCATAGTTTCGGTGGCTTTGAGGCGAGCTTCCAGCCGTACCCGCCGCTCGGCTTCGGGGCGAGCGCCTCCGCCGGTATTGGTATCAGCTAATATCAAAGCGCGTACCCGGCCCGTGTGTCGCCGATAAAACTCCTGTGCAATCACCCCACCCATCGAAAGCCCGATGATTACGACCTTTTTCAGCCCCAAATTATCCAAAAACCGCACCAGATAGTCGGCATAGTCCGCGATGGCAAGCGGCTCAGGCGGGTCATCGCTCTGTCCATATCCCGGCCCATCCCAGGCAATCACCCGATAGCGTTCCGATAGGCCGGACAATTGATGTCGCCACGAGCGCGAATTGGAACTGATGCCATGAATACAGACCAGCGCCAATTCATCCATCCCGGCCTCCTGATAGTGCAATTTGAGGCCGTTCACAACCGCTTGCGGCATTAGTTCACCCCGGTGGGGGTCAATTCGGGGGCAGACGGCGCGACTTCCGACTGCTCTACTTCGTCCGCAATTGGTTGCTCAATGGATTGGTCAACTGGTTGACTTTTGGGTTTAGCGGCGTGTTCAGCATAAATCGCCTGTTGCCGGTAGAATTCCATATTTATCAGCTTCCGCAGGCGGATAACCCCAATATCGGTTTGAGCGATATGCTCCCCCAATCGGCAGGCCAGATTCATATTTTCCAACATCACCCGGTCTTGCTCCAAAACCTTCCAATGCCGTTTTTCCAGTCGATTTTTATACAGAAAGCGCCACAAATTACGTTTCCAGCCGGTCAACTCGCGGTAGCGCAAGAAATAGGCTTCCATCTCGTTTTCGTCATTAGGGGTGACAAAGCCGACTATTCGCAGTGGCCCACCTGGGCCGGCGCTCGGTGGATAGGGAATATCGAGCCGACAAAATAGCGTCCCGGTATCGCCTAGCTCCGACCAATCGAAATTAACCCCTTTTTGCTTCTCGCGCTCGGCCCGAAAGCCGTGTGGTAAATCCACAATAACCATGCGGTCTTCTTTTGCCCCAAACCGCAGGGTATAGGAGCGCCCGTGCAGATACGGGCCGTGCATCGGGTCAGCCAGGTTATCGTAGGCCAGCAACCAGTTGGTTTTCCAGTGGGCGTGGCAGATAAAGCCCGACCAGTCGGGGCTTTCCAGCTCTTCCGGTAACTCCAGGGGCATGGGCGGAAACAACTCGACTTCACCGATGTAGGCCCAAATTAGCCCGACTCGTTCCTGAACCGGGTAGGATTTTATCTTCATGCGTTTTGGTAGCTTGCTGTCGGTGCCTTCGGGAGGATAGCCGGTACAAGTCCCCTCGCCATTAAAGCTCGCGCCGTGATACCAGCAGGTCAATTCCCCGCGCACCACCTCACCCAGCGACATCTTTGCGCCCCGGTGCGGGCAGAGGTCGGTCATACAGTGGGCTTTACCCTTGTCGTCCCGCCACAATACTAAATTCTCGCCCAGCGCCTTTATCGGCATCGGTTTGTCGCCCAGTTTAGCCGACTCGCCAACGACATACCAGCGATTGCGGAGACCGGGCTTTAGCCCTTCCTCCACTCCGACCCGCTTGTGAGTTGTCGCCATTTTTCCCCTCCTCTTTATCGAGGTCTAAAATTGAAAATCGAAAATCGAAAATCGAAATTGGGGCGATGGTTGAAAGTTTATTGCCCCATCCGCTTTAGGTTTTCGATTTTCGATTTTAGACCTTAGATTTTAGACCTTCCTGAATATCCTGGGCTTACATTCCGCGCCGCATTGCTTTCCGCATTTCTTCCATCGGGCTGCCTTCGGGATAGGTCGGGAGTTGCGGTTTGGCCGCCCCAAGCATCACCAGCATCAGGGCATCGCTATCGGTGTCGTTCCGCAAACCGCGATACATTCCTGGCGGGCAGAAGCTCATATCGCGTGGGCCAAGCACTCGCTCAACTTCGAGGCCGTCTTCTTCCCAAATAATCGTCACTTCGCCCTGAATCACGAAGAAAACTTCCTCGACATCGTGATGTTTGTGCAAAGGCCCTTCGCAGCCCGCCGGAAGCAGCATGGTGCTGAGGGTGAAATGTTCGGCAGGGATAACATTCGGGTCATTGTGTGCGCCAGTCCCGCCACCACCCAGATAACGAATTTGGGCGCGTTTATATTTCGGGTTCACTTTGGTTTGAAAATCGAGTGCGCCCCAGTCCTCCTGCCGTGAGGCAAACCGGGTGGTATATTTGTCCATGCGCTCTTCCAAAGTAAGGGTCTTTTCGGCTTCCATTGTCATGATAGTACTCCTTGAAATGCTATTTAATCGGGATAGACAGGGTAAATTGTACTCTCTTTTCCTGTAAATACCTCTTATTTTCTCGATAATATTTCTGGCCTGAGTATAGTTTAGCGATTGGGTAGATTGTTGAGCGAAGTGTGTTAAATGTTTCGTATACGAAACATTGTTTTCTATGCTATACATCTATGTTATCAAAGTCTGTCGATTCTGTCAACGGGTTTTGGCAAAATGGTTCCAAACCTATGATTATGCTTTCTCACGGTATCCCAACCAGCCGGAAATATCCAAAGCGGTTTGGCGGACGAGGTGAGCATGACTTTCGCTAGGGATACTGCCATTCAGAATCGGGGCTGAGATATTGATAGCCGCCACCACGTTGCCATTCAGGTCGCGGATTGGAGCAGCGATTGAGTGGATACCCAACTCAAATTGACCATCGCTAATTGCCAACCCGTTAGCCCGAATCGAGGCTAACTCATCGCGCAGTTTTTGGAGGTCGGTAATCGTATAATCGGTATAAGCCGCCAACTTGAGACCGGAGTTTAACAGCGACTCGATTACCACTGGCGGCTGATAGGCCAGCAATACTTTGCCCATGGCGGTAGCGTGGGCTGGCAACCGCGAACCCACCCCGACATTACTTGCCAGGGCCAATCGGGTCTGGACTCGTACCACATAAACCACCTCAAAGCCATCCAGCAACCCCAGATGCGAGGATGCCCCGGTTTCATCGCGCAACTGTTCCAGATAAGGCCGGGCGATTTCGGGCAGTTGCAGGCTATGGAGATAGTCAAAGCCCAATTCGAGAACTTTAGCCGTCAAGCGATAGCGTTTGCTAAACGGTTCTTGCTGCAAATAACCCAGCTTTTGAAGGGTGTAAACCAGCCGAAAGGGAGCAGTCCGACTCCAACCCAGCAAAGTTGCCAAGTCGGTCAGACTCAAAGTGGCCCGGTCAGCGGTAAAACAGCGCAATACTTCCAGGCCACGCACCAGGGCATTAACCAAATAGGGGTCGTCCTGATTGTCATCTTCGTGAGGCGGTTTTTGGGTAACTTCTTCTAAAGAATTCATATATCTTGTTTAGTCCTCTTCTTCGCGTTTATGGTAATCAGGGTAAAATTCTTGCAAGGCCAGGATTTCCAGAGCCTTTATAAATCCGGTTTTGGACTCAGTGTAATTATCACGGTCCAGCTTATATTTCTCGGCGAGTTGGCGTTTAAGGGCGCTATATTCCTGAGCTACTTCATGATGAGTCCGCAAATAATTTCGGAAGGCCAAATGTCGCAAATGCTCATAGCTGCCCTGTTCAAAGATATGAATATGGTGGGTGCGAGGCTGGCCTTTGAGGGTAAAGATATGGTCTTTATAGATAATCGGCGACCAGTAGCCCAAACTTTGGAGCGGCCCGGCATAAACTTCCGGGCCTGCCATCTTTTCGACCAGCACCATAATATCTATTAATGGTTTGGCGGCTAGACCGGGAACGGCGGTGCTGCCCATGTGTTCAAAGCCTACCGCCAATCCCCCCAAAACTTGGGCTAGTTGCGCCCGCTCCTGTTCATAAAGCGCGGGCCATTGGGGGTCATATTCAACTATGATTACCGCATCTTGGGTATTACTCATTGCTATTTATATTCAATAATAGGATTTTCGCTTGTAGTTCGCCTTAGCCCCAAAAAAAGGTATATCTGAAAAATCATCCTACCTGAAATCCTAAATAAAATAGTCCTCAGTGAAACACAAATCCGCCATTGACCGGGATTAGCTGCCCGGTGATAAAATCGGCCTCGTCCGAGAGCAAAAAAGCCACTACCCCGGTCACGTCTTCAGGGACTTGTTCGCGCTGAATCGCCCGACCCTGGAGATAAAGCTGATGGCGGGCGGGGGCGACAGTTGAGGTCGCTTCGGTCAGGGTCAGACCGGGTGCGATGGTATTGATAGCGATATTATACTCGCCCAGTTCGCGGGCCAGGGAACGGGTCATAGCGATAATCGCGCCCTTGCTGGCAACGTAATGCAGCAAGACCGGCGCACCCCACAGGGCCGTATCCGAGGCCAGATTTACAATTTTGCCTTTACCGCGCACCCGCATCAGAGGGACGAGAGCCTTGACCGCCTGCCACGTGCCAAACACATTGACCTTTAGCACTCGCTCGAAAGCCTCTTCCGAAATTTCGTCAAACCGCTTACCGCCCACTCCACTGGCAATCGAGGCATTATTAATCAACCCATCCAGCCCGCCCCATCGCGCCTTGACTGCTTCGGCTAACCGGGTCAGACTAGCACTATCGCTGATGTCGGTCTGAACCGCAATCGCGTCTGTCCCCGCTTGGCGCAAAGCCTCGGCGGTTTCCTCGCCCCACTCCCCAACCACTTCGGCGATAGCGACGTTTGCGCCTTCCTGAGCCACTTTTTGAGCAAAAGCTCGGCCCAAGCCGCGCCCAGCCCCGGTCACGATAATTGTCTTTCCATCCAGCCTTGCCATTTTCGCTCCTTTATCGGGGGATGGGGTGCAGAGGAGATACAGACTGAGAACTGAGTTCCCCAATCGCGGCCTCGCCCCCTTTGGGGGTAAATCGTAAATTGAATACTCTGACCCCTGTCCCCCGTCCCCCGCTTGTGTTACGCCCTCGCAACGAGCTTTCGTCTGAGAAAGAATGTAGCAGGCTTCCAACCGTGTGTCAATGGGGTTGCTTTTCAGTTTTCGGTTGACCTGGTTGACTTGAGGGCGGCAAAGGTGTATTATTATCCTTGCAGAGGCCCCCTCTATGAACCCCGCCAGGTTCGGAAGGAAGCAACGGTAAGTAGCTAAAGGGGTCGTCTGCACTTTTTATTTCCCTCAATTTTCCATAATTCTTCAAAACGTGTCGGTATAAATGCACCTTATCTTAGTGAGGAGCAAAAAATGAGCGCAGAAGGCCACGCCTCTGACCCGCCAAGCTTGAAGCAAGCCGCCGCAGTGTATGCCGTTGAAAATTTCATCAAGCCGGGAATGTATGTCGGGCTGGGTTCGGGGAGTACCGCCGAATTATTCGTCAAAGAATTGGCCCGCCGGGTCAGCACTGGTGAGTTATCCAATCTGACGACAGTCGCAACCTCCGAGGTTATCGCAATACTGGCCCGAAGTGGTGGTCTGGCAGTACTAGAGCTAGACCAAGTGCCGGGCCTGGATGTCACGGTAGATGGCGCAGACGAAATTGAGCCGCAAAATTTCGCTCTGACCAAAGGCCGGGGTGGGGCGCTTTTGCGGGAAAAACTGGTCGCTGCCGCCTCGCAACTGGAAATAATTATTGCCGACGAAAGTAAATTGGTAGCCCGACTAGGCGAGAAAATGCCTATCCCGGTGGAGGTTGTGCCTTTCGGGTGGCATCACACCGCCGAGCGGTTGCGGGAACTGGGCTGCGACCCGGTTTTACGCCACTTTAATGGCGAACCATACCTGACCGATGGCGCTAACTATGTGCTGGACTGCCGCTTTGCACCGTTGGCTGACCCGGCAACCCTCGCCGCCGCCATAAAAGGACTAATCGGAGTAGTAGAACACGGCCTGTTTATCGGCCTGGCAGGGCGGGTCATTATTGCCGGAGCGCAGGGAGTCTATGAGCTGGAACGGGGCAAGGGCTAGGGAAAAGGACTGAGGAGAATTTACGATTTACAATTAAGAACCTCAGTCCTCAGTCCTCAGTCCTGCGTTTCCTCTGACCCCCAAATCTGCTCCAACCGGGTAGCGCAGGCGGCCCAGCTAAAACGGTTTTCGACTAACTGGCGGCCTTGCTGGGCGAGGTGCAGACCTGGGCCACGAATTTCCAGCAGGCGGGTCGCCAGCGCCGCCAGACTTGGGCCATCCGCGCCCTGGACATAGTGGTCGCCTAGTTGCAAATCGGGCAAAGTGGTTGCGCCGGGCGGCATGGTAATTAACGGCACTTGCATGGCCCAGGCTTCTTGCATCGGCTGATAATCGGTTGGCGGGCGCAAGTAAGGCAAGAGCGCCAGCCGACAACCCTGATACAGAGGCCGTAAATCCTGTACCCCACGTATTCGGCTAATCCCTTCCGCCCCTTCTTCGATTTCCTCAAAGCTGGCTATACCGGGAGTAACTATCAGCAAGCGGGCCACCGGAGTTAGCCGCCGCACCTCGGCCCATACTTCGGTTTGCACAAAGTTCAAGGCTTCTTCGGAAGCCGGGTCGTCTTCCACATGCCGAAATATTATCTCCTGCGAGGTTACATTGACCGGGGTTTGGCGGGTAAAGTAACTCGTATCCAGGCCGTCCGGCAGCCACCTGGATTTTTCCGGGCGACTGGCGGCAAGGATTTCTATTCCGGCTACCAAGGTTTCCTCCGTCTCACCGGGACGCAACCAGACCAACCCAGGCCGTCTCCATTCCCGCGCCAGTTCGCCGACTAACCAGGCGCTTTCTGCCCCATCACTCTGAATTATGTCAAATTGCTGGTCAAGCCCAAGCAAGGCAGTTTTCAGGTTCGCGGCAGGATGAGAACCCCCGCGCAGGCGCTCGAACCAGCCCGGCTGGAACTTGGGAGCAGTGACCAGCTTTATTGGCAATTTTGACAGCGCCGAAGAAGTGTCATCCGAAAAATTGTAGCAAGCCAGGGTTAGCTCGTGGCGGGCAGAGAGTTCTTGTAGCAAGCCGACCACCCGGCCCAGCGGTTGAGCCGGATTATAAGCGGGCGGATTAAGGCTGATAAACAGGATTTTCAAGCGGTTTTAGATTCACATATTCGGAATTGGTAAGGCTTTCAGCTGCGTCCAGATTACCATCGGCGGCGGGGCTGAGAAGGCCGGTTTCGAGCAACTCCGCCTCAATTTCAGCTTTCTGTACTACGAAAGCATTGACCACTCCGTTTAGCTGACTGACCACCTGGTTCAAGTCGTCGGAACTGACCAAAAATTGCTGGCTACCCTGGCTTATATCCAAACTTAGCTTGCTCAACTGGCGCATTGTCCCGGCGACCTGAGTGCTGGCAATCCTTTGCTGTTCGGTGGCCTGCGAAATCGCCTGGGCCAGTTGGGTCGTCTGGCTGACCTGATTGATAATGGCCTCGTTAGCCCGCAAGCTATCGTTTACCATCTTGTCACCCAACGCCACAACTTTGGTGCCTTCCTCGGTTGCCATCACACTACTGGCGGCGGCGTGTTGAATTTGGCTGACCAATTGCTGAATCTCGACTGCCGCTCCTCTGGAACGCTGCGATAATTTGCGGACATGCCCCGCCACTACCGCGAACCGTGCGCCTTCTTCGCCTGCTCCGGCACTTTCGATGGCGGCATTCAGGGCCAGCAAGTGAGTTTCGTTGGCAAGCATATCAATCAGGAGAGTAATTTCCCGAATGCGCTGGGCGACGGAATTGAGGGCCACAATCCGGTCAGCAATCAGGTTCACCTTTGCCCGGATTTCGCTCATGGTTTCGCTGGCCCCTAACATGGTGTAATAGCCTTCCGAGGCGCTTTCCAGGGCTTTGTTGGCGCTATCGGCTACCAGGGCGGCGGAGTCGGCGATATGTTCGCTGGTATCCGACAATTCGGCAATCGTGGTCGAAACCTGCGAAAGCCCAACGGCTTGCTCGGACAGGCTGGTAGCCTGCCCATCGCTGGAGCTATTTAGCTGCTGGGCGGTCTGCTGAATGGCCCAGGCTTGCGACTGAATCCGGGCCAATGCCAGTTTCAGGTTGGCAATCGTGCGATTGAAAATCAGACTCAATTTAACAAATTCATCCGGGCCTCTGGGGTTCATCGGAGTCGCCAGGTCGCCTTTCGAGACCCGGTTCAGATGTTCGGACAGCACCGCTAGAGGTCGGGCAATCGAGCGGGCAATCAAAAAAGCAAAGCAGGTTGCCAGAATAAACAATAAAATTGAAGCCAGAATATAGCCGGTACGGGTATTATTGACGACGGAAGCTTCGTTCATCCGAGTGGAGTCAGCAACCTGCTGTCGTTCTTGCAGAAAGGCGGCAACCTGCCCCCTTAGAGTCTCTAATGTAGTCTTGATGTCGAGATATATCTGACGCTCTTCTTCGGCAGTCGGGCGGCGAAAGGTAAACACCAAGAATTTTCCAGCCACGCTGGTATAATTATTTTTAAGCTCATTAAACTTGACCGAGGCGGCCTCGCCGGGTGGAAAACTGCGCCCATACTCCTGAAAGCTGGTCAGCGATTGAAGATAATTACCTTTCACCTCATCAAAAACCCCGGTTACATTGGCCTTGATAAGAACCTCAACCCCTTGTTCTTTCTGCTCAACCAGCTCACTTACGGCTTTAATATCCCCTAGTTGACGATTGCGTAAAAGCTGCTCATCGGCATTGCTGGCGGCGACAGTCAACAAAATACTGGCGGCAATCCCGGTAGCTAACATCAAAATTGCCAGGCCCAGGAAGGCCCAAAATATTCGACCACTTAGTCGGCGCAGAGAAAAATATTGCATACGAGACGCTCCAAATTCAAGCCCATTTTCTAAATATTCGGGCGAGGCTTTTAGTCCAAAACTGGAAGTAAGTAATATCTTTTTTGCGGTATCATAATTTCAATTTGCTTACCTATTATACTATACCTTTTTCTTCACTCAAAATATGACATTTCCCTAAATTTTATCATCGAGCTTACTCACCGACCAGATTGGCAAAAATAGCCGCCCGCTCGATACAGAAACCCGCAATAACCTCGGAACAAATTTTATCGTCGGTTTGCGGCACAATTTGATATATTTGGTTTTCATCCAAGCGATAGACGTTTACCAGCGTCTGACCATCGTGCAGAATCACCTCCCACATTTCGGGGACTCCGGCCTGCTGCCAGCGTTCCCGTTTTTCTTTAATTCGCCCAGGCCGATTTTTCTTGCCCGCCCAAACTTCCAACACCCAATCCGGCAAACCATTTACATAATCGCCAATTTTGAGAGCATTATTGTTGGAAACAAACATCAAGTCAGGAATCCAGCCATCCTCGCCTTCCAAACCATCGGGCAGGGTCGCGGTAGTAGTCACCCGCCCGGCTTGATTAGCACGCACAAAGGGCCGGAGTAGCTCGGCAATATTGAGAATAATCTCCTCATGATTATAATTTGGGGGTGGCATTCGCTGGATTAACCCTCCAATCAATTCGGTTTTAGGGTGTTCGGGCAACTTCAACCATTCCGCGACCCGATACAAACGGCGACGGCGGAGTGGTTTATTAGCAATAATTGGCGGTCGTGGTAAATCGGTCAGTTTGAGAGCCATAAGCAAAACCCTTTCGTGTTGCCTTACCTCCAAAAGCGAATGAGGATACTAATATATTATAGCATGGGCCGCGACCCTATCGCCCGGTATACCTAACTCTGTCTTCCCCCGTCCCCGCCTCGTGACCCCTGACCCCCGTCAAAAAACTTGCATAGCCCGGTTCAATTCGGTATACTTAACGGCAAGGCGCGGGAGTGCTGGAATGGTATACAGGGCGGTCTTAAAAACCGCTGCTCGTAAGGGCTTGCGGGTTCGAGTCCCGCCTTCCGCACCTTATATCGCGGTTTCAGACCGGTTGCAAAACGGGTCTGGCTCTGCTATGATAGGCTTTGCCCTGGCAAGTTGGGGCAAGTTTTTCCTCTTTATTACCTCAGTAAAGAGCTTTGTTTGGTTAGGCCCGGGTGGCGGAATGGCAGACGCGGCGGTCTCAAAAACCGTTGGGGTAACACCCGTGTGGGTTCGACTCCCACCCCGGGCACCATCTTTTCTATACTTGAGTGCGGATTCGCTTTTGGCATACTGATAGGCCCATGTAGCTCAGTCGGTAGAGCACATTCTTGGTAAGAATGAGGTCAACAGTTCGATCCTGTTCATGGGCTTTTTCTCTTCCTGGCAATTTTTTCTTGTAATATATCTGATTATTTATTTATCTCAAGCTAATTACTCTAAGGGTCTATGGATAAGCTGGTAACGTGGTGGAAAAGTGGACTTTCGCCCTGGGTCAAGTTCGTCTATTTGGTTTTACTGGCAAACGCAGTCCCAGCTTTTTTAGTTTTACAGAGTCTCCCCGACCAAACCGAAAACTGGTTCGTCTGGACGGTCAAGCCCGAAATTAATGCCCGGTTACTAGGAGCGATGTACCTGAGCGCCTTGCTGCTGGTACTAATCGGGTTTTTTCAAACGACCTGGGCCAGGGCGCGAATAACTCTGGTAGTGATAGCCCCGTTTTCGATTGCCGCCACGATAGTCACCTTTTTTCATCTCGCCCTATTCCTGCAACACCCCTGGTATCACTTGACCTACTGGCTGACGATGTATATTATCCTGTTTTTTGCCGCGCCCGTCGTCTTCATCTGGCAGGAGCGCAAACACGGTGGTAAACTGGAAACCGAAGTGCCGCTTTCGACCCTGGCCCGCGCTACTGCCGTGCTGGGGTTGCTGGTGAGCGCCCCGACTGCGCTGGGCCTATTTATTGACCCGACGATAGTCAATAATTTTTGGCCCTGGAGTTTAGCTCCGCTAGTTGGACGGATTATCGGGGTCTGGTTTTTGACGATGGCGATAGCTTATGGCTGGACCTTGTGGGATGGGGATTGGCTACGTACCCGCCCGCTGTTCTGGCAAGCGATTCCTTGCGGGTTGCTATTAGCGCTCTTACCGCTGCTTCATAGCGAACAGATTGGCAAAAACCGGGGCAGTGCGCCATTGCTGGATACTACTAGCGCCCTGGTGCTTTATCTCGGTCTGAGCCTGACTCCGGCAGTTCTCAGCCTGGTGGTAGTGCTTTTAAGCCAGCGTCGCCAACTGCGGCCTAACCCCGTCCCCGACAACTGGGCCTGAAATCTCGAACTCAATTAAATTTAACAGGGATGGACAGGATTTACAGGATTTTATAATTTATCCTGTAAATCCTGTCCATCCCTGTTTAAAAATATTTTCCGAAATTAGTCGGCTACGATGTCGCCATACATATCCGGGCGGCGGTCACGGTAGAATTGCCAGGTATCGCGCACTTCTTTAATCAAGTCGAGATCGAACTCGGCAATTAACAATTCTTCCTCTTTGTCACTGGCTTTGGCAAGATATTTACCGCGTGGGTCACAAAAATAGCTTGAGCCATAATATTCCTGCGGCCCAAACTCCTCCTCGACTCCCACCCGGTTAATCGTACCTACGAAATAACCGTTGGCAATTGCATGGCTGCGTTGCTCGACATCCCAGAGATGGTCGGACAAGCCTCGCGCCGTCGCCGACGGGATATAGACGATTTCCGCGCCGTGCAATCCCAACATCCGAGCGCCTTCCGGGAAGTGGCGGTCATAGCAAATATACACCCCGATTTTGGCGTACTGGGTCTGGAAAGTTGGATAGCCCAGGTTGCCGGGCCGGAAGTAATATTTCTCCCAGAAGCCGGGCAGGTGGGGCAGGTGGGTCTTGCGATAAGTGCCAAGCAGCTTGCCATCGGCATCAATTACGGCGGCGGTATTGTAATACAGACCCGTGCCGACTACTTCGTAAATCGGTACTATTAAGACCATGCTATATTTTTTAGCCAGCTCGCACATCAAGTCGGTAGTCGGGCCGGGGATAGTTTCGGCGGTATCGTACCACTTGCGGTCTTGAACCTGGCAAAAATACGGGCCAAAGAAAATCTCCTGCAAGCAGGTGATTTGAGCGCCCTGTTTGGCGGCCTCCTCGATATAGGCTACATGTTTATCTATCATCGCCTTTTTGTCACTCAGCCCTCTGGTTTGAATCAAGGCGCTCTTTATCATTCTGGACATCGCGTTGTGTTTCTCCTTATCCTTCTAACTTAGGACTTTCGCTGACAAAGCGGATAAATCTCAAATCAGTACATCATCTCAAGCGAAAGTCCTATAAATGATATAATTAATCGGCGGCGGCATCGGCAATACTCAAAACCTCGTCTACAGCCCGCACCCCAATCATCATCTCATCCTCGGTAATAGTCAGGGGTGGGGCAATAAACAGCATATTGTAGCGGCAGAAGACGAAAACTCCGCGCTCCATCAGGGCATTCTTGATTTTGCCAGTTAGCGCCTGGTCTTTGCCGTTCCAGGGCGGTAAACCCTCGCGGGTCTGGCGGTTCTTGACCAGTTCCACTCCGCAGAACAGGCCCAAGCCGCGCACATCGCCCACCGAAGGATGTTTATCCTTGAGGGAGGTCAACTCTGCCAGCAGCTTTTTACCCAGGTTGGCGCTATTCTCGATGACCCCTTCTTCCTCATAAGCTTCCAGAGTGGCGACCCCGGCGGCACAGGCCAACGGATGCCCGCTATAGGTCAGCCCGCCCCAATACATCCGGTCCTCGAAGTAATCCGAAAGCTTCTGATTGATAATCGCCCCGCCCAGTGGCACATAGCCCGAATTGACCCCTTTGGCAAAGGTCATAATGTCGGGGGTTACACCATAGTGGTCGGCGGCAAACCATTTGCCGGTGCGCCCAAAGCCAGTCATCACCTCATCGAAAATCAGCATAATCCCGTATTTGTCGCAAAGCTGGCGCAAATAGGGCAGATAATCGGGCGGTGGCACAAAGATGCCGTTAGTCCCGGTCACGACTTCAATCAAAATCGCCGCGACGTTATCCGCCCCCTCGAAACTCAGGACATCCTCAATATTGTGGGCGCATTGCATTGAGCAGACCTCACCGCAACCCTTGAAGGTACAGCGATAGGCGTAAGGGTCTTGCACCCGGACGATCCCGGTCACGCCCGGTTCGTTGGCCCAGCGCCGATTGTCGCCCGAAAGGGTCATCGCAGTGCTAGTCGCGCCGTGATACGAGCGATAGCGGGTGATGACTTTGTGTCGTCCGGTGTAGGCTCGCGCCATCTTGATGGCATTTTCGTTGGCTTCCGCCCCGCCATTGGTAAAGAAAGTTTTTACCAAATCGCCGGGAGTGCGCTCCGCCAGCATCCGGCCCAGGGTAGCGCGGGCATCGTTCTGAAAGTTCGGGCCGATATAACACAGCTTTTCGGCTTGCTCTTTAATCGCGGCGACCACTTTGGGATGCTGATGGCCCAGGTTCGAGTTAATTAGCTGGCTGGACATGTCCAGATAGCGTTTGCCGTCTGAGTCCCAAAACCACGAGCCTCGCGCCTCGGTTACAACCAGGGGATTAGTATTGGCCGCTTTCTGGGCCGACCAGCTTACCATAACGTGCTTGGCCGAGTCTTCCTTGACCCGCTCGGCGTTCACCAGATTTAATTCCAATGACATGGATAACTCCTTTTTTAAAACCAGCTTTAAACCAGGGTATAAGTCTTGCGCGGCACGAATTTGCCGTCTCCGGCTTTGCCCAAAAACTGACCATTGTCTACAATTACGTTGCCTCGGCTCAAAACCGTGGTCGGTACGCCCTGCACCTGACGGCCTTCGTATGGATTATAGTCTACCTTCATGTGCAGAGTGCTATGGCTAAGAGTCATGGTTGCATTGGGGTCAAAAACCACAATATCCCCGTCCGTGCCAACCGCAATCGTTCCTTTTTTGGGATAGAGGCCCATCATCTTGGCGGGATTAGTACTGGTCAATTCCACGAAGCGATTGAGGCTAATTCTACCGCCCGCTACTCCGCCATCGTACACCAAACTCATGCGGGTTTCAATTCCAGGCGCACCGTTGGGGATTTTGCTGAAATCGTGCAGACCCAGTTCCTTTTGCTCTTTCATACAAAACGGGCAGTGGTCGGTTGAGATAACCTGCAAATCGTTGCCCGCCAACCCTTTCCAGAGGGCATCCTGGTGCGATTTGTCGCGCAGGGGCGGCGACATCACATATTTTGCGCCCTCGAAGCCGGGCCGCTCGTAGTCCTCGTAGCTCAAAAAGAGATATTGGGGGCAGGTTTCGGCGTGAGCGGGTAACCCCATATCGCGGGCCTCGCGGACTTGTTGCAAGGCATCGGCACAACTCAGATGGACGATATAGACCGGCACCCCCGCCATTTCGGAAAGGGCAATAGCCCGGCGGGTGGCCTCGCCTTCGGCCTCAGTCGGGCGAGTGATGGCGTGGTATTTGGGGGCGGTGTTGCCTTCGGAGAGGGCTTTTTCAACCAGCACATCAATCACCCCGCCGTTTTCGGCGTGCATACAGATAAGCCCGCCATTGTCGGCGGTGCGGCGCATGGCCCGGAAGATACTGGCATCGTCCAGCATAAAGACATTGCGATAAGCCATAAACAGCTTGAAGCTGGTAATACCTTCGCGGCGAACCATCTCGTCCATTTCGCCCAGGATTTTCTCATTGATTTCGCGGGCTATCATATGAAACGAGTAATCAATCGCGGCCTTGCCCTCGGCTTTCTTGTGCCAAGTTTCCAGAGCAGTATGCAGAGACCCGCCATATTCCTGAATGGCGAAATCCACTATGCTGGTTGTACCGCCGAAAGCCGCCGCTATCGTCCCCGACTCGAAATCATCGGCACTGTAAGTTCCGCCAAAAGGCATCGCCAGATGGGTATGCACGTCAATTCCGCCCGGAATAACCAACTTATCGGTGGCATCCACCACTGTATCGGCGGTGATGGTCGCCCCTAAATCTTTGCCAATCAAACTGATAACGCCGTCATCCACCAATACATCTGCCAGATAAGTATCGGTGGCGGTGACTACCGTACCACCCTTTACCAAAGTCTTCATAGCTTCTCCTCTGAATACATTTAACAGGGATGTACAGGATTGACAGGATATATAAAATCCTGAACATCTTGCGTATTCCTGTTAAATTTTTTTAGATACTGTGAAATCGGTTTGCGACTATCGTTAAATCAGGCAAAAGCGCGTTCTTCTTCGGGCCGCCACATCGGTGGAATACGGTAGACCTCGCTAGGGACTAGGGTAATGCAATCCTTGACCGGGCAGACGTGCATACAGAGTGAGCAACCGTCGCACTTTTCGTCCTCGACCAGATACATCGGACGCTCTTTATCCCCATCGCTGCCGCCATCGGCGGCTGCCACCGTCAGATTTACCATCGGAATAACTGATTTGGCGATGGCCTCAAGGCCTACCCCATCGTTACAGGCGATATAGCACAGGTCGCAGGAAATACACTTCGATTGGTCAATCAGGGCTACCTCGCGCCGGTTGAATTCCAGGCCGCTATGTTGCTTGAGCTTTGGTACTGCCAGCCCGACCATTTCATCAATGGTGTTATACCCCTTGCGATCCATGTAGTCGTTTAGCCCTTTGGTCAGATTATCCACGATGCGGAAACCACGCAGCATGACCGCCGTACAGACCTGAACCGCGCTGGCCCCCGCCAGGATATGCTCGACGGCATCTTCCCAATAATTAATTCCGCCCATCCCGAAAATCGGCAGGCTGGTCTTGGCTTTAAGAGTGCTAATGCAGCGCAACGCCACCGGCTTGACCGCCGTCCCGCTATAGCCGCCGTAGCAGGTATCACCACTCACGTCCGGCATTGGCTCGATTTTCTCGATGTCAATCCCAATCAGGCTCAAAATAGTATTGATGGTCGAGATACCGTCCGCGCCCCCGGCTTCGCAGGCTTGCCCGATAACCCCGATGTCGGTCACGTTGGGGGTCAGCTTGGCAAAAACCGGCACGGTGGCGTATTTCTTGACCCAGCCACAAATCATTTCGGCTAAATCGGGGTTCTGGCTCTGTTCGCTACCCATGTGTTTTTCGGGCATCCCGTGAGGACAGCCGAAATTGAGTTCAATCGCGTCCGCCCCGGCTTGCTGCACCATCGTCACTAACTGCCGCCAACCGTCTTCCTCGACGCTGTGCATAATACTGGCGACCACCGCCCGATCAGGGTAAGCTTCTTTGATAGAGCGAATATCGCGCAACCACGATTCCACCGTCCGGTCAGCGATAAGCTCAATATTTTCAAAGCCGATGACGTTGGCCGCCCCGACCCGCGCCCCGCGAGGGGTCAAGCGCCCGAAACGATTGGTCACATTAACAATCGGGTCAAGGCCAATAGTTTTCGTGACTGCTCCGCCCCACCCGGCCTCAAACGCCCGTTTAATTTGGTCGCCGTAGGTCGCAGGTGGCGCACTGGCAAGAAAGAACGGATTGGGAGCTTTCATACCTTTGATATTAATAGATAAATCAGCCATTGAGGATGCCTCCTTAGGTAAACCGCTTTCATTAGGTTCAGAACAAGTTCAAAAGTGGATAAGTTTAATTATAACAACAAGAGTCAAGTTTAGAGAGCGAACAAGTAACAGTTCCGCCAGCTTTCAATTTGTCACGCCCCTTTATGGGGTGTGAGCAAAGCGAAAAAGCTAGATTCTTCGCTTCGCTCAGAATGACACGGGGTGAATAGTTACGCGAGCAATCAAATAACCAGATAGCCGCATAGCCGGGAATCAACCTCAAGTCCAATCTAACTGAGGCCGATTCTCGGCTATGCAGCTATCTGGTTACTTCTTAATAATCGCGACTGCCGCCGTCATGATGTCGTTGGTGTAAGCACCCTGAGCGGGTTTGGTGATGACATTAAACTTGAGCGCAATGTCAGCCGTAATCTTGAACTTGGCATCGTCAATAAAGCCGATTTTGTCGGCGGTCAAGCCATCCGGCATAATCAGCTTGGCGACTTCCGCCATCATCCGTACCTGATGGTCGCGGTTGGTGGTGGCTTTGTCGGCCCGTTTCATTACCGCGTCTACCGCAAAAGCCTGGTCTTTAACCGCATCCTGCCAACCCTTTTGGGAGGCCGCCGCGAACTTCGCCAGCATCTCTTTTTTGGTTTTGAGGGTATCTTCGGTCACAAAGAGATGGTCTTCCAGCATCCCGACCCCTTCGGTGGTGTAGTTGATAACGTTCAGGTCTTCGGCCTTAATTCCGGCTTCCAAGACCACCTGATATTCGTTGTAGGTCATGGCGCTGGCGGCATCAAGTTGCCCGTTCAGGAACGAGTCCATATCGAAGCCCTGCTTGATAACCGTCATATCTTTGTTGTTGTCTATCGAGTTGTCCAGCTTATATTTGTCCAGCACCGCCCGAAACTCGAACTCGTTGCCTCCCGTCCAAACCCCGACTTTGCGGCCTTTCAGGTCCGCCACCGACTTGATGCCGCTCGATTTCTTGGCAACCAAAAGCATTCCGCTGGCCTGATAGAACTGGGCAATATCCACCAACGGCTGCCCCTTATCGCGGTTCGCCAGCAGACTGCCTACCCAGTCTACCCCCAGGTCTGCCGCCCCGGTCAGCACCTTCTGGCTTGGCACTACGTCCGGGCCACCGGGCAGTAACTCGACATCCAGACCCATATCCTTGTAATAGCCTTTATCGGCAGCCACGTAGTAACCAGCGAACTGGGCTTGCGGAACCCACTTGAGCTGCAACTTGACTTTGGTCATCGCTCCGGCGGGGGCAGCGGCGGTAGTTGCTCCGGCAGCAGTGGTCGCGGCAGCGGTGGTCTTAGCGGCGGCAGTGGTCGCGGCGGGGGCGCTGGTGGCAGTCGGGTCGCCACAGGCTGCCAGAATTGCGGCAAACAGCCCACCCAGAATAAGCAGGGTTATCGCCCGAAATTTTTTGCCAGATGTCATAAGATGTTACTCCTCCTAGTTATCCAAATTACCGACGCAACTTTGGTAAGCAGCTTACTGTTTTTGCGCCAGTTCTCGTCAATAGAAACAAAACATAAAACAAAAGAAAAAGTTAGAAATCGGCGACGGACTATCCCCGAATGGAAATTATCGGGGGTTGCCCCGAAATCTAACTGCGGTTAGATGCTCTAAAAGCAGTTTGCCAGGGTACTAGAAAGCGTTCCGCCAGGCTCACCAAAAGATAAAGGGTCAGCCCTAGCAAGGTGACAATAATTACCCCACCCCAGGCCAGGGCAAAATCGCCACTCTGGATATTGTTGGCGATAAGTTTGCCAATCCCACCCGCCGAATTAAAAAACTCGGCGATAACTGCTCCAATCATGGCAGCGGTAGTCCCAACTTTAAGGGCATTAAAGACGTAGGGCAGGCTGCTGGGCAAGCGCAACTTTAGAAAAACCTGAACTCGGCTGGCAGCATAAGTGTGCATCAGGTCGGCGCTGTTGCTATCCAGCGAGGTAAGCCCCTTGTAGGCGCTGACCACCATGGGGGCAAAAGTCATCATGGTCACGACCGCAATCCGGGTCGGCTGGTCGAAGCCAAACCATCGGCTCATAATCGGCACAAAGGCGATTATTGGCATGGCATTGGTGGTGATAGCAAGCGGCATCAGGCCGCGCCGGGCAAAGTCGAACCAGACGAATAGCAAGGCCATCGCAAAGCCTGCCAGCGAGCCAATCGCCAGCCCCAGCACCGCTTCCACCAGAGTATAACCGGTCCCAAGCCACAAATCGCGGCTGCGCTTGATCGCCGCCTCGATAATCTGGGTCGGGAGCGGGAGCTGAAAGGTCTTGATATTCAGCAACCCGTGAATGACCTCAAGCTGCCATAAGGCCAGTAGAATTACCGCAACCAGCAAAGGCGGCAACCCGGTTTTGAGCCAGCGCCAGCCCGTCAGCCAGCTATTTGAAAAATTATTCGGTTGCGTCGGTTTTGCCAGCGCCATTATTTTTTCCTGAATTCGGGTTGCCAGGGAACGACCAGCCGTTCCAACAAGCTGACCGCCAAAAAGAACAACATCCCGATGACGGCTACTTCGATAATCAAGGCCCACAACTTGTCGCTGACGGCGTAGGCGTTATATTGCAATTTCAGGATAAGCACCCCGACCCCGGCATTACCGCCCATTAACTCGGCTACGATTGCCCCTATCAGGCTGCCGGTGGCGGCGATTTTCAGAGCGTTGAACAAGAAGGGCATTGCGGCGGGTATCCGCAATTTAGTATAAACTTCCCAGGGTTTGGCGGCATAACTATGCATCAGTTCCAGGCTGGTTGGGTTGACGCTCCGAAGGCCCTTAAGCACGCTGACCGTGACCGGGAAGAAGGTCAGGTAGGCTGCTACCGTTACTTTGAGGGTAGTTTCATCCTTGATGATACCGTATAGAATCGGCGCAAGCGCAATAACCGGAATCATCTGGGAGGCCACGATATAGACATAAAAACTGCGCTCGACCCAGCGGGCTTGAGCCATCAGCAAAGCCAGTCCGTAGCCAACCACTGCCCCAATCAGAAAGCCGACAAAGGCATTGATAAAAGTCACCCGCCCAGCTTCCAAAAACACTTCCAGATTATCGAAAAAGCTGGCAAAGACTTTAATCGGGGCGGGTAGAAGACTCTGCTGCTGGCGGTATTGAAACGTACCTTCTTCCAACCCGTTGACCAACCACATCGCCACCAGTTGCCAGATTATTAGCAACAAGCCGACCAGTAAGAGGGGAGGCCAGGCTGCTCGCCAGCCCCGTTGCCAGCCTCGCGCTGGGGTGGGTTGAAGCGCCGATAGAGCTTTGGTTTTGGAAGCAGGCCGCGAGGTTTTGAGAGTTGCCACTATTCGACCTCCCTCAAATTTTCTCGAATCCGGCTTATCAGCTCGAAATATTGGGGTAATTCGCGGGTGGTTTCAACTCGCGGATAGGGCAAATCCACCGGGATAATCTGCGAAATGCGGCCTGGACGCGGCGACATGACCACAACGCGGGTCGAAAGAAAGACCGCTTCCGGGATAGAGTGGGTCACAAAGATAATGGTAGTCCCGGTATTGCGCCAGATATTGAGCAGTTCGCCGTTTAGCCGCTCGCGGGTCATTTCGTCCAGCGCCCCAAACGGCTCGTCCATCAGTAAAATCGAGGGCTTGAACGAAAGGGCGCGGGCAATCGAAACCCGCTGCTGCATCCCGCCCGAAAGTTGCCAGGGATATTTGTTATGGAATTCGCTCAGGCCGACCAAATCCAGCAACTCAGCAGCGCGGCGGTGGCGCTCGGCTTTGGGCATATCCATAATTTCCAGGGGCAGTTCCACATTTTTGATAACCGTCCGCCAATCATAGAGAGTGGCGGCTTGCGGCACAAAACCATATTCCCGGTTCTGGCGAGCTTCAGTGGCGGCCTTACCTCGAATAGTCAGGCTGCCGCCAGTTGGTTGCAATAAATCGCCAATTAAACGCAAAAGGGTGGTCTTGCCGCAGCCGCTCGGCCCAATCAGCGAAATAAACTCGCCCTGGGTAATATCCAATGAAATATCAGTGAGGGCGATAATGGCGGCATCTTTGGAAGGACCGGGATAGCGCATCGAAATATGGTCGAGTTTAATAACGACCTCACTGGCAGCTTGATGGGAAGTAATAACCGGCTGATTATCAACTTTTTTTGGCAGCAATTTCCCGACCTCGGTATCCAGGGTATATTGTAAATGTTTTTGGTACGAAAATTATTAGGCAGTCAAACAGAAGCTAAAATCCGTAACCAAATAATACAGGCTATAATGGATTTGTGCAATAGTTTTAAGTTTTTTTGTAAAATAAGCGGTACTTGGGCATAAAGGACATTGTAGACCAAAAATTTTAGCAAGCAATGGCCTTTATATCCTAAGATAAAGGATACTCTTTTGTTTAAACTGCCCATAGACCCGCAAGCGAAGCAATCTTGACCAGGCCGGTGCCAGATGGTTATTATTACAATAATCGCTCGCTCTTAAACTCAGTTTAGCCTTATGTTGTTAAAACTTCGTAACCAACCCTATAAAAAAGCGTTCATCCAATTATGAGCTAACAGGCTCATTTGAGCGGGTAGATATAGATTTTCAAGCTAAACTATAGTAATATAGATTGGTAGTAATTAGTAGTAGGTAACTGACTGATTGAAGGTTCGGCAGATTTCTCAAAATGAGTGGTTGGGTTTGTTAATAGAGCATAATATGGCGCGGGCGGGGAAAAGCAGTGGAAGATAATGACGGTAGAACTGACAATTTCAATTTGTTCCCACGAAAAGCAGCTGACAATAATGGTGAGGTCGGTGGTCATTTGAATGGTACGTCCAACAATGGCAACGGACATAAAGCGGGCGGTGACGGGCGGGCGAATTTACTGGATAATCGGCGGGCCAATGGGCGCAACGGCGGAAATGATGAACCAGAATCGCCTCGGACTAATCCGCCCATGAATTTGCCGAATATGTCTTATCGGGCCGAACCTGACCGTTTGCGGGAACGGCAACCAACGACAGCCGAAACTGGCAAGCTGAATCCGGCGGCCCTCCCGAATTCTACCCCGGCTTCCGGCCCTACCACTACCGGTTCGGTGGTGTTGAGCGGCTCATTGGGCGCTTTTTCACCTAGTTCGTTACTCTCGCTGCTAAATATTCAAAAACAAACCGGCTATCTATATCTGCGTAGCACCTCCTTTGAGGGTTATATTTACGTAGATAAAGGCGAGGTATTTGATGCCGGGGTCGGGCGTATCAGTAGTGGAGCGCTGGCGGTATTCCAGTTGTTCGGCTGGCGGCAAGGTGATTTTCGGTTTGAAGTCGGCGTTCCAGCCCCGGAACGGCGCACCATCGAGGCCTCTTTGCCGGTCTTGCAAGTCCGGGCGACTCTATGGCTGGATAGTATGAGCCGCTACAGCCCAGTTATTCCAAGCCCCAACCACCATATTACGATTGCCGCCGAGCCACGTAGTGAGGTGGTTATCGAGCCGTATCAGTGGCCGGTGCTGACCAAGATTGTCAGTCGTTCCTTGAGCGTGGCCGAACTTGCGGCAGAACTTGGTCAGGATTTGATGACAGTCACCCGTATCGCCGCCGAGCTGGTCAAAATGGGGGTGGCGGCAGTGCGTCCGCCGGTAGATTAGCGATTGCCGAGTATAATCCGTATTTGCCACGATAATTATCAATCGGCAATCGAAAATGTCTTTAGGGAGTGAGCATGGGAACACGGCGGAGGCCGTTTTTGGCAATAGTTATAATCCTCGGCCTGATGCTGAGTGGCTGCACCGACCAACCGCCGCCCCGTCCACCCGCCCCGACCAAAACTGTACCGCCACCCTCCACCCCTGGCACAACCACCCCGAC
Source organism: Chloroflexia bacterium (assembly GCA_038245615.1). Taxonomy (GTDB): domain Bacteria; phylum Chloroflexota; class Chloroflexia; order Chloroheliales; family Chloroheliaceae; genus 54-19. The sequence goes on from JBBRSG010000031.1 coordinate 31,144, forward strand.
CTCTAGTGATAATTTCGAGGCTGGCACTCCGATAGCCGTACCGAGTCAGCCTGTTCTGACCCCAACTTCAGGTCGTCCGCCCACCCCACCGCCACTATTTTCGGGCAAGCTGCCTGGTAACTTAAATGGCAGCTTAAATCTGGGGGATGACCCGACTTCGGCCCGCGAAGTAGCCCGTTTCACCAATTCTGCCAAAAACGAAAAGGGGTTGCCGGAAGCTTTTCGAGCGGCGGCTTATTCGCCGGATGGCAAGTGGCTGGCCCTGGCTGACCGCTATCAAATTTGGGTGGTAGATGCAACTAACGGCAAACTTTTGCAAAATCTTTTCGCCAGCAATGCCAATTCGGACGATTGGGGGGCGCACAGTCTGGCGTGGTCGCCCGATGGGTTGTTGCTGGGGGCGGGCGGGCTGAATGGGATTACGACGATGTGGCGCTGGGATAAAGGGACCGGCAATTTCCGCAAAGGCCCGGCCCGTTTAGCCGCGAGTCAGGCCGACGAAACTTTTGGCGATACCGTTGAGGTGGCCTTTTCGCCCGATAGTACCCGGCTGGCGGCTTTCGGTTCGGATGGACACCTGAATATCTTTAGCACCCTCACCAACCAGCTTCAAATCAGTTTTCTTTCGGATTTTGCGGGATATATGAGCTGGTCGCCCGATGGCAAGCGATTAAGTGATGAATTTTTGTTACTGCATTATCTGGATGGAGCGCAAACTGTCGAGCCGGAAGATGCCGCCAGCGTAAGCTCGGACGGGCCGCAAGGGGTGGCATGGTCGCCCGATGGCAAGACCATCGCCGTCAGTGGCGACGGCTTCGCCCTGACCCTAATAGAGCCTCCGTTGCCCGGTTCGCCCGACCAACCCTATCCGGCAGCCCGCCTACTGATAAAGCGAGTGGATTTACCCGTTAGCTCATCCGGGGCTAAAAGCTTGCCGCATCTCAAGGAGGGGCGACGAGTGGCGTGGTCGCCTTCGAGTCGCTGGGTGGCGGTGGCGAATCTGCCGGAAGTGGGTAAAGTGAGTATCTGGGATAATACCGGGAAAGCCGTCCTGACTTTTGAGGCCAGCCCCGACCTAATCAGGTCGCTGGTCTGGTCACAAGATGCCCTAATTCTGACGGCGGGCAACGATGGGACAGCCCGCGTCTGGCAGCTTTTGAATTAAACTCTTATTTGCGACCTTTATTGGTTGGCGACTTCTTGTAATACCCATATTTATTTCCAGAGCCTGTATTGACTATAGTGAGTATAGCATATCTTCAAAACGGATGCAAACATTTGTGCTATTTAGCAAGTAGATTTATAATAAGCTGAAAATTAACGGGGATTGGTTGATTTCAAGCGGCGGAAAACGAGGTAGCTACCTTGAAAAGGGCCGCGCCCTTGCTGTTCCCAAAAGGTGCGGACATAGCCGTAAGTGGGGATGATTTTCGAGAGTTCCCAGCCGCTTTCGCCCATTTCTTTAACCACCTGCTCAAACCGGGCGGAAAGTTCATCCTTTTTCACATGGCGACGGGTATACTCAAAGTCCATAGATTTAGTGGTCAGAGGTCAGAGGTCAGTGGTCAGAAAAATGCTGAGGGCTGAGGGCTGACAAAATCCAGCTATGGTAACATTTTAACTCAAAACTCAAAACTATTTTACTGACCACTGACCTCTGCTAAAAATTAGTCGAGGCGTTCTTCGACGGTTTTCCAGTCAATGTTGGTGAAGAAAGACTCGATGTATTTGGGGCGCTCGGCGGGCTTGTAGTCCAGCAAGAAAGCGTGTTCCCAAACATCCATCACCAGCACCGGCTTGAAGCCCGCCGGGTTGCCATCTTCGTGCAGAGTAATCCAGTGATTCGAGAGGCGACCCGTAAAGGGGTCCTGAAAAGTAATCGCCCATCCCACCCCGCGCATCGCGCCGACTTTAGTGAAATCGGCTTTCCAGTTGTCAAAGCTGCCAAAGCTGGCAGCAAGGGCATCCACCAACTTACCGCCGGTGGGGGCATCCCCGCCACTGGAAGTCATATTGCCAAAATAATACTCGTGCAAACGCATACCGTTGTACTCAAAACCCAACCGCCGGGTCAACTCAGAATAGGCCGGGCTGCCAATTTTGCCATCGGTGATAAGCGCCGCAATCTGCTCATTAAGAGTATTGGTATTTGTTACATAGCCCTTGTACAGGCCAAAGTGAACTTCAAGAGTTTTGTCTGAGATACCATTCAGACCGCTAAGATTAAAATCTTTAGCAGTGTAAGTCTGTTGAGAAAGAGATGCCACTTGGATTCCTCCTTATACCAGACCCGGCCTGATTTGAAACCAGGGTGGGCCGGTTAAACTAGGTGAGTTGTCTTTAGTCCTCATTACCATAATAGCCATTACCGTTATAGCAGTGTAGCAAGAAATGTACCGAAACAACAAATCCACCGAGGGTGGACTAGCTGCTGCGATTTAAGGTATCGAGCCTCAAATCGAGAGCAGTATAGTCCTATCCCGGTGGATTTTCAAACAAGTTCGCTTTGTAAGCTTATGAGCTTAGTACGACCAGAACCAGCAAATTACTTGCGGCGCTGGCGAGCCAGGGCGTAACCCGCCCCAGAAGCGGTCAAGGTCAGCACCAACAAAGCTGGCAACCAGGGGAAGCCGCCATTCGAGTTGCTCAAACCACCTACACCCGACGCGGGGGCAGCCGGAGTAGCGGCGGCCGGAGTAGCGGCGGCCGGAGTAGCAGCAGCTGGCGTAGCAGCCGCCGGAGCAGCGCCACCACCAGCAGCCGCAACGCCAGTGTTACCACAGACTACCTGCACCCCTGGCGGGGCGACGGCGGTATGGTACTGCACGTAATAGGCTGACGGTTTTTGTAGTTCAGCGTAAGTCACATCCGCCACTGTGCTATCGACCGTAGCGTTGCCCTGAGCATCCGCTTTAACATTGGTCAGGGGATATTTCACCGGGCCTTGCGCGTCGCACTTGCCAGTATGAATATGACCGGCGCTCTCCTGGTTGGGGTTGTAGCCAGTCAGCTTGACACTAACCTTTACGCCCTTACCAGTACCCAGGTCGGTGATGGTGGCTTCACCCTTCACCTTTGAACCCTCAACCGAGTTCATGGTTATCTTAGCCTCGGCGGGGGTCTGGGCCAAAGCGACGCTGGCAGTCATAAGTAGCAATGCTACCAGGGCCAGAAAACTAAATTTCTTCATGCTAGGTATCCTCCTTATTAAGCAAAGAAATCTTCAACCACGAGTTTTTTCCTTTGCGATCCAAAAAGTGTCATATAAAGTAAATTTTGCAATCTACTTTACAACCAGTTGGGTTTCCAGTCCGCTCAATGTAGGGGAAAAGCCGCCGAGTGTCAATCTTTGCGCTTTGTCCGCTATCTTCAAGCGAAGTCTAACATGTTATAATGGCAGCAAGAACCTGGTAATAAAGATACGGCAACAAAATCAAAAAAGATAAATTGATAACAGTGGTCAGTGGTCAGTAGTAACTTTTGAGTTTTGAGTTAAAGTGCTACGCCTAGCCGGATTTACCCAGTACTCAGCCCTCCGCCCTTAGCACTTTTCTGACCACTGACCACTGACCACTGACCACTGACCACTGCCAAAAGGAGCAAAAAATGAGCGAGGTTACTTTTCTACCGGGTGTCAGCCAGAAGCGGGTAAAAACTGACCGCCTGGAAATGGCTTATCTAGAAGCCGGTGAACCGGGAGCTATCCCGGTAGTGCTAGTACATGGCAACCTGAGTTGTGGCTGGTTCTTTCAGGAATTAATGCTGGACTTAAAGGAGTATCACGTTTTTGCCCCGGATATGCGCGGCTATGGGCATACCCAAACTCTGCCAGTAGATGCGACTCGTGGCATGGGCGATTTTTCGGACGACCTATTCAGCTTTGGGCAAAGCCTGGGTCTGGAAAGTTTTCACCTTTTGGGATGGTCGCTAGGGGGTAGCATCGTAATGCAATACGCGATTGACCACCCCGAAACCTTGCGCTCGCTGGTACTTCAAGCCCCTGGCTCACCTTACGGCTTTGGAGGCAATCAGGGGGTAGATGGTAAGCTAAATTTCCCGGATGGAGCGGGTTCGGGGGGCGGGTTGGTCAACCCCGACTTTTTGAAGCGCCTGAAAGAAGGCGACCGCAGCGCCGACAGTGAAACCTCCCCCCGCAATATTATGAACTTTTTCTATTTCAAACCGCCTTTCAAGGTCAGCCCGGAGCGCGAGGAAATTTATGTTTCGGCGATACTGGCGACCAGCTTTGCCGAGGGTAATTATCCTGGCGACGCGAAATCATCGGCGAACTGGCCTGGAATTGCCCCCGGTGGGCATGGCCCAAATAATGCCCTTGCCCCAATTTATCCGGGGCAGGCCGCCCTTGCGGAGATTAACCCGAAACCGGATATTATGTGGATACGAGGCGAAAACGACCAGATTGTAGCCGATATGTCACTCTTTGATTTTGGCACGCTAGGGCAACTGGGAGCAATACCGGGCTGGCCCGGCGCGGATGTCTGCCCACCCCAGCCGATGCTGGCCCAGACTCGTCATGTGCTGGACAAGTATCGGCAGAATGGTGGACTTTACACCGAAACCGTCCTGCCCAATTGCGGACATTCGCCCCATATCGAAAAGCAGGCTGAGGTTTCCAAATTGCTGCACGATTTCTTGGCAGCCCATTAGCCAGAAGGAGTCAGGTTTGGAAGATTGGTTGCCGCCCCACTTCGCCTATCGCAAAAACCAACTCTGGCTGGAAGGCGTAAAGCTGGACGAAGTGGCGGCGGAATACGGTACGCCATGTTATATCTACTCGGCACGGGGCATCCGCGAGGCCTTTGAACGCTATCGCAGCGGGTTCGAGGCAGCAGGTTTGGACGTAACGATTTGTTACGCCGTGAAAGCCAATTCCAATCTGGCGATTTTGCGCTTGCTGCAAAGTCTGGGAGCGGGGGCAGATGTAGTGAGTGCGGGCGAGCTTTATCGGGCGCTGGAAGCCGGAATAGACCCTGCCAAAATTGTCTTTGCCGGGGTCGGCAAGCAGCGCCCTGAAATCGAGTTCGCTTTGCAGAAGGGCATCAAGGCGTTTAATGTCGAGTCGGCGGGCGAACTGGCCTTAATCGAGCGAATTGCTTTGGAAGCCAGGTTGCCGCACGCACTAGGAATTTCGATTCGGGTCAATCCCGATGTCGAAGCCGAAACCCATCCCTACATCACAACCGGCAAACACTCCAATAAATTTGGGCTGGCAATCGAAGATGCGAAACAACTGGCCTTGAAAGTCGTCGCCTCGCCGGTGTTAAAACTACGCGGCTTGCAGATGCACATCGGTTCGCAATTGCTCAAGGTGCAACCGATAGTGGACGCTTTTCGCCGTCTCGTCGCGCTGGCGGGCGAAGTGGAAGCTATTAGCGGACAAAAGCTGGAATATCTCGACCTCGGCGGCGGGCTGGGAGTGAGCTATACCGGCGAACAACCGGCAGACCCGGCAATCCTGGCCCAGGCAATTGCCGAGGTTTTGAAGGAAGCCGGGCGCAGTTATCCGCTTTTGACCGAACCGGGCCGCTATCTGGTGGCGGAAAGTGGGGCGTTATTGACGGAAGTTCTGTACCTCAAAAGCAACGAGGCGACTAACTTTGCGATTGTGGATGCCGCCATGAACGACCTGATTCGCCCGGCCCTCTATCAAGCCACCCACAAAATTGTTGCGTTGGCCCTACCCAAAAATTCCGTTGCTGAAAGCAATATCCAAAACTATGAAGTAGTTGGCCCGATCTGCGAAAGTGGCGATTGGTTGGGGCGGAATGTAGCCTTATCAGATTTGGAAGAAGGCGCACGACTGGCGATACTCTGCGCCGGGGCTTATGGCTTCACTATGGCTTCTAATTATAACTCCCGCCCTCGCGCCGCCGAAATTCTGATAGATGGCGCACAGCATCGCCTCATCCGTCGCCGCGAAACCCTTGAGGATTTACTGGCGGCAGAGCGACTATAATTCGCCTTGCCAGCCACCAACCTAGCCCGGCGCACATTATCCCGCCCACTAGACTTGCTCCGCTATAGAGTAAGCCCATGGCGAAATTGCCGCCTCGAAACAGGTTTATGACTTCGAGGGTAAAGCTGGAAAAGGTGGTATATGCGCCTAAAAAGCCGGTAGCGAAGAACCAGCGCCATTCGTCCGCCACCCGAAATTTTTCCAAAATGAGAGTCAGGAAGAAGGCCAGTACCAAGCTGCCGGTCAAGTTTATCAGGAAGGTAGCCAGGGGAAAGCCGCCGCTTTCGGTCTTGAAGTAACCTCCGACCCAATAGCGGGCCACTGCCCCCAGGCTACCGCCCCCGCCAACAATCAGATATTTTAGATGTTTTTGGATGGCTTTCAGCCTATAGCCTTTTGGCCCTATTTTAAACAATCGAAGGGTAGTTATAAATATAAAGAAGAGTTCGTAAGGGCATTGCTTGCCGCGCCCTATCGAGGTGCGCCGGGCGCGGCAAGCAGCGCCCCTACAGTTGGAGACAATGCCTGGCCTTAAACAATCGAAGGGTCTTTATGTTCACCATAGACCTTACGCAGCACGCCCGCAATTTCGCCCAGAGTGGCATAAGCGTTGCAGCAATCAATCAGATAGGGCATCATATTCTCGTTGCCCAGGAGCGCCTGGGAACGTAATTTTTCAAGGGCCGCTCCGGTCTTGTCGTTGTCGCGCTCCATTCGCAGTCGAGCCAGGCGTTGACACTGCTTACGATAGCCGTCCCGGTCTATTTCCAGAATCGGGATAGTCAATGGCTCGTTTTCGACAAATTCATTCGCCCCGACCATAATCCGCCGCTTGCTGTCCATTTCTTCCTGGAAGCGGAAGGAGGCATCGGCAATCTCCTTCATGGGGTAGCCCTGATAAATCGCCGAAAGCATCCCACCCAACCCGTCAATCTTGCGCTTGTAATCATAAAAGCCGCGCTCCATCTCGTTGGTCAGAGCCTCAACCATATAAGAACCACCTAACGGGTCTACCGAGTTAATCACCCCGCTTTCGTAGGCGATAATCTGCTGCGTCCGCAAGGCAATTTTAACCGCCTTATCGGACGGCAAAGCCAGCGCCTCATCCATCGAGTTAGTGTGGAGCGATTGCGTCCCACCCATAACGGCGGCCAGCGCCTGAATTGCCGTCCGCACGATATTTATCTCAGGTTGCTGGGCCGTCAGGCTGCATCCGGCAGTCTGGGTATGAAATCGCAAAATCCAGCTACGCGGGTTTTTCGCCCCGTAAGTCTCGCGCAATTCCCGCGCCCAAATTCGGCGAGCGGCCCGAAATTTGGCAACTTCTTCAAAGAAATCGTTGTGGCAATTAAAGAAAAACGACAGGCGCGGCGCAAAGTCGTCCACAGCCATGCCGCGCTTGATGCCTTCCTCAACGTAGGTTAAACCATCAATCAGGGTAAAGGCCAATTCTTGCAGCGCGGTAGAACCAGCCTCCCGAATGTGATAGCCCGAAATGGAAATTGTGTTCCAGCGTGGCATTTCCTTTGAGCCAAACTCCATGGTATCCACCACCAGCTTGAGGCTCGGTTCGGGCGGATAAATATAGGTGTTCTGGGCAATATATTCCTTGAGAATGTCGTTCTGGGTTGTTCCACCCAAAATCTTGCGAGGATAGCCCTTCTTTTCCGCCGCCGCGATATACATGGCCCACACTATCGGGGCTGGCCCATTAATCGTCATCGAAGTGGTGATTTTATCAAGCGGCAGACCATCCAGCAAGATTTCCATATCTTCGAGGCTGCTCATGGCTACCCCGCAAGTCCCGACCTCGCCTTCCGAAAGTGGGTCATCGCTATCCCGACCGTAGAGGGTTGGGAAGTCATAGGCAATCGAAAGGCCGGTTTCGCCGTGTTCCAAAAGATACTTAAAGCGTCGGTTGGTTTCTTCGGCTGTTCCAAACCCGGCAAAGAGGCGCATCGTCCAGGGCTTGGCCCGATACATGTTGGCGTGAACCCCACGAGTAAAAGGATATTCACCCGGTAGCCCCAAATCGCGCTCGTAATCCATTTCGCCGACATCCGCCGGAGTGTACAGCCGGTTGACCGGCATCCCACTAACGGTGGTATATTCGTCCTCGGCGGCACTTTCCGGCATTCTGGCAATAGTCTGTTTAAGGGTAGTATCTTCCCAACGTTGACGCTCGCGCTGGACACTACGAATTTTATCAGGGTTAAAACTGGACATATAGCTTGCTTCCTCCTGTAACCTTTTCTGCTCGGCAATTTATAGGCTTTTTTATAAACTTTATTATAGCGCCTATGCTGGAACTCTTTCAAACTGTGGGCGCTGTGGCATTCTTCTTGTGCCAACTATTTTACTAAACATGGCATAGTTTATGCCTTGCATAAAGTAGTTATGTATATTGGACTTGATTTGTGAGCAAGCGTCCTACCCTATCGTCTATTTATCCCCACTAAATAGGAATGTGAAGAAACATATTTGGGGAAATAATACTATTATCTTTATTATATTTGGTCAGGCTATGCAAATGTTAAAATTCTCGGAAAAGAAAAAAGATTTAATAGAAGAGATAAAGTATTTGCGAGACCGGATTGCCGCTTTGGAGCAGAGCAAGGTTTCGCAAAATTTGGTCTATCCTTTTGAGGAGATGGCTGAAGCCCTACCGTTATTAGTCTGGTCAACCCAACCCGATGGTCGGGCAATCTATTTTAACCATTGCTGGAAAGACTATACCGGGCAAAGCCTGACGGAAGCCCAGGGCCTAGGTTGGACTAAAGTAGTGCATCCTGACGATTTGGAAAATACTTGGCAAAATATTCATGAGGCTCTACAAAACGAGCAGCCTTATCGGGCAGAATATCGCTTGCGGAAAACCGACAACTCTTACCGTTGGTTTTTGGCCCAGGCTGTACCAGTTAGAGATAACGAAGGTTCGGTTTTAGGCTGGTTTGGAACCTGTACCGATATTGAGGAGCAAAAGCAGGCCGAAGACGAATTGAAGCAATTGGCAAAAGAAAATGAGCGGCTTTCTCAGCAAACCCAAGAAGCTGTTCAGATGCGGGATGATTTTTTGTTATCTGCCGCTCACGAGTTACGTACTCCAATTACCAGTCTCAAGGGTTATAGCCAAATGCTGGCAGTGCTATTAAATAAACCCGGCCCGCCCGATTTTTCGCGGTTACGGCGGGGTTTGGACGCTATTCAGCGTCAATCCACCCGACTGGCCTATCTGGTAAATCAACTCCTGGATATTTCACGGCTCGAAACGGGGCGGGTAAATCTAAAAGTGGAGGATTGCGACCTATCAGAATTGGTTCGTACTGCCATCCTTAATTTTAATGCCAGCCAGAATATGACATTCCGAATTGCACTTATTCTGCCCAACAATATTAAAATAGATTGCGACAAGCTTCGCATTGAGCAGGTTCTAATCAGCCTGGTGAGCAATGCGGTTAAATATTCACCTGAAGAGAGCCATATAAAAGTTGAGGTTAATACCGAAGTTAATACTATAGATAATAGTCACGAAGTTCAGATTTGCGTCACTGACCAGGGGGCTGGTATCCCGGAGGAAATGCGAAAGCACTTATTTACTCGCTTCTTTCAGGTCGAGCCTTATAGCCCTAAAGCAGGGCTAGGTTTAAGCCTTTATATCAGTAAACAGATAGTCGAGCTGCATGGTGGTCGAATCAAGGCCGAATTTCCGCCCGAAGGGGGCAGCCGTTTTCGGGTGTTTCTACCCCTAAAACCTGGCACGGAATATGCAAAATAATAGCCGTAGCAGCATACTTCAGTCGGTTTCGACCCAATGAAGTGTCAATGCCGACTGACTGCTTTAGATTTATATCTTAAATAAATGAGAATCAGCAGGTAAGAAAAGAGAAAAGTTAAGGAGCTTATTAGGATGAACATTATAACGGTTCTCAAAGATGAACACGATAAACTGGATCAAGTATTGCAGAAATTTCAACAAGGTGGAAGTGTAAATCGCTTTTCATATTTATTGGAACACTTGACTAATAAATGGGATAATTATATTCGGGTTGAGGAGCAGGTTTTATATCCCGCATTGCAAAAATACCCGGAATTGATGGATTTTAACCAAAAATTCAATCAGGAAAAGACCGAAGTTAGTAGTGCTTTACAGGGGTTAGTCAATACTGACAATGCCAGCTCGGAATGGAGCAATCGCATGACCCATCTTAGCCTGGCAATCCGACAGCACGTTAAGGAGCAAGAGACTTCTTTGTTCCCAAAAATGAGCCGCATCTTTAAGCCTACCGAGCTAGATGAGTTGGGGGCAAAAGCGATAGAAGTCAAGAACGGCCTACATGAAGCTATTGCCGTTTTTGAGGACGAGGGTGGTCTTATTCTGGTCTAATTCCAGTTATAGAACATTCAATTCAGCCAGACAAAAAGGAAAACAAAATGGGGCGGTTGTGACTGCCCCATTTTGTTTTCCTTTTTTGAGAAACTCGTAGCTATCAAAGCGTAGCAACACCTATAAAATTAACAGAGATAAACCGGGCATTCAGGATGTTCTATTTCATCCTGTAAATCCTGTCCATCTCTGTTAATAAAGTATTTAAAGCAGACCAGTGCTTTTTACGATTGCCACGACCCGACCCTGAATCTTAACCGCATCCAAATCGTCGTTACCGCTATCGCCCTTATTCGGCAGAATATGAATCGGGCTGAGGCTAGGGTTGGCTGGTTGCAATACGATGCGGTCGCCATGTCGGTAGAACCGCTTGAGCGTTACCATCCCCAGACTATCACTGGAGTCGGTCAGACAGGCTACCACGAAATCACCATCGTCGGCCCAATCCTGGGCTTGGACAATGATAATGTCGCCATCGTCAATTTCGTTACCAATCATTGACTGCCCGCGCACTCGCAGGGCAAAAGTGCCGCGATTGACCTTGATTTCTTCGGTGTTGACCAGCACGAAGTCGGCATCCGAACCGTAACCCGGTTCTTGATAGGCTACCGTGACATCATAACGACCGGCCGCGACCTGACCCATAACCGGCAGCTTATGGTAATCGGTCTGCGCCCGATATTCCCAGGGAGCAGGGCCAACATCACCTGGCACCATTTTGACCTTAGAATTGTAGCGGTTGGGGCGGGATTGTTCACGCCACGAGCGAGCCGTCTCAAGCTGGGTCGCCAGCGGTGAAACACTCGGCTGGGCGGAAGAATAAGCCGCCTTTGTGGTTTCCCCGACCAACCGATAGTTGGGTGAAACCGCTCGCCGGGTATAGGCAAAACCGGCCTGGTTGCTTTGAACCGCCGGGCGCTCGAAATCCCAAATACCTTCGTCTACATCGCGGAAAGGCTGAGTATTTTCTTCGACTTGATAATCGGAGCGTGATTTTCGGGGTTTGGGTTGCTCAAATCCCATCCGATTGACCCATTTGCGGTCCATCTATTTTTCCTTTTCTTTGCTAAATCTTGCCGTTCTTTGTACTCTATATCTATTGCAATTATCGGGCCGAGAATTAGCTAACCTTACCTTACCCATTGCTATCAAAAATTTACGAACACAGACTGACCTTTGGTTAAAAGTCAGTCTGCAAAATATCTAAATAAAGCGTAGTTCAAGCTCAGGTGGAAAACGGCGGGCTAGATACTGCGGATGACCCCGACCAGTTTACCCTTGACCTGGGCATTGTCCAGCGTGCTATAAATCGGTTGCATAGTGCTGTTGGCGGGCTGCAAGCGTACCCGACCATGGGCCGGTTCGGGGTACCATTTTTTCAGGGTGGTTTCTTTTTCAGCTTCCAGCCAAACCGCAACGGTTTCGCCGATTTCGGCGGTTACGGCGGCCCGAATCAATACAATATCGCCATCCGCGATTAAAGCATCAATCATTGATTCGCCTTTGACCCGGAGGGCAAAGACATCCGGTCCAGGCCGACCTTTGAGCATATAAGATGGGATTTCCAGTTGGTCTTCCGGGTCTTCGTCCTTGCGGGCGGGAATCGGCTCTCCGGCGGCAATTGTCCCTAACATGGGAACAAATTCACTATGATTGCGGCGGGACCGCTTGCCGACCAATTCAATTGCCCGTGATTTGCCACCCTTGCGAATAATCTGGTTTTTGGTTTCCAAAGCATCCAGATTATAATCTACAACTGAGGTGGAACTGATTTTGAGGGCTTCCTGAATTTCACGCACGGTAGGAGGCCAGTTATTTTCCTCGATATACTGACCAATAAAATCCAGAATATCTTGTTGCTTTTTAGAAAGTTGATTCATTTTCCGTCTTCCTCCTGTCCGGGCAGGCTTCAATTCGGCCCGCTCGACTATCTTTAGCCCACTTATACCGGTAGCAGTCCGCCGCTTGCCCGGCAGGGTACTGGTTGGGCCGGAGTTATTGGCTGGACTAAGTAGCCCCGGCACGGGTCGGGCAGTCCTTTTAGGGGAAGTTGAGGTCGTAGTCATCATTTACTCCGGTTTCACTAGCTTTTCGACAACTCTTACCCTATCCCATTCTGAAAGTTAAAGGGATAAGTAAAACAAAAATGCGATAGAACAATTATACGCAAGAACAGGGGTTCTTGTCAATAGGTTAGACTGCTTTCTTTATAGTAAACCTAAAATTGACTTTATGTAAAGCGGAAACAGGACAATCCCGCTTAAAATCAGGGTTTAGTAATTATGAAACCCGTCAGTTTTAATCCTGCCCCGCGATGTGATAAAATCAACTAAATTGCTTATTGACCCAGCTTTTAACACTCATCGAGGATGCTATGGCGATACCAAAACTTTATGCCGGAGTAGATGGCGGAGGCAGCAAGACCGCTGCCGTAATCGTAGATATACAGGGCCGGGAATTGGGGCGAGGAATTGCCGGAGCTTCTAATTATCAGGGGGTGGGACTGGAAGTCGCCTTGCGGCGAGTGCGCGAGGCGCTGGCGGTAGCCTTACAGCAGGCTGGGGCAAGTTCCGGGGAACGTCCGACGAGCATTGTGCTAGGTTTAGCCGGGATTGACCGACCCGAAGACCACGCTCGATGGCAAGCCGCTTTAAATGAAGAAACCACCCTGGCGGATAAAGTAGAATTGTGCGGCGATTTCGATTTGATTCTCTATGCCCTACCGGAGCGCCGAGGGCTGGGGATAATCGCTGGAACTGGCTCGATTGCAGTCGGGCGGGACGGACGCAAAGCTAGTCGCAGGGCGCGGGCGGGCGGCTGGGGACATTTTATCGGCGATGAAGGAAGCGGACTATGGTTGGGCCGCGAGGCGCTCAATGCCGCTTCACGGGCAGCGGATGGACGGGGGGCCAAGACTGAGCTGTTGAGCATGCTGCTCAAAGAGTGGGATTTAAAAGAGCCGTCGGATTTAATCGGGGCGGTGTACGGTTCGAGTAGTGACAAAGGGGTAAATCTAGCCCAAATAGCCCAGGTCGCTGAACTGGTTTTCAAGGCCGCCGATGCCGGGGACGATTTCGCTCGCATTCTGCTTCAAAACGCCGTGAACGAACTGGCCCAGGCGATAAAAGCCTGTGACCGCCAGCTTTACTTTGAAAAACCACCCTCTCTGGCAGTCGCAGGCAGTCTGTTGCTCAAACATCCTCCCTTTTTACAGGCTCTAACCCACCGTTTAGAGGCGATGTTGACGATTGGCGAGGTTGTGCCAGTAGACGACCCGGCCCTGGTTGCCGCCAAAGCCGCAATTGGTTAAGGCTTTTGGCAATCGCTCCAGGAGCTTCGCAGGAAAATAGCCCAACAAGCTCGTTATCGCTGTGGCTACTGTCTTACAGTTGCGTCAACAGCTGGTTATGAAATGGATGTAGAGCATATCATACCAGAAGCAGTTGGAGGCTTAACTGAAGAAAATAACTTATGGTTATAATAGTTCTCGAAAAGAGGTCACTTTTGGTAAAGTTAGTAGTTTTACGTGTCATTTTAGCCCTTTCTGGTAAGGGCTGCAAGGCATTTAGCGCATTGGAGTGGGCTAGGATGACCGCGCCGGGACTCGGACCCGGGACCCACTGATTAAAAGTCAGTTGCTCTACCAACTGAGCTACGCGGTCAGGTTAAAATTGAGGGTAAAAGGTGAGCTTGGCAAAAGGGTCAGACTCTACTACGGGCCAGCTCATCTCGCAGATTATACCTGATAGCCTGTGAAAATTCAAGCAAACCGAAAGTACACTATGGCCTGTTCACCCAACCTATATTTTAGGTGTAGGGCTTGAGATTCAGCTTTCCTGGTTAAATTTAAACGGAAAATCCTCCACCGCTTCCCAGGGTTTTTCATACTCGCTAATCAGCAAAGATAGGTGCTGGTAGATAAAAGAGAAATCGAGCTGATAGCTACTGCTGGATAACTCGTGTTCCAACACCATTAAATCCAGGTCGCTTAACTTGTTGCCGATAGTCAGATGGGGATGATAGTTGTCAGCCTCGTATTGGTCAGCCAACCCAGACGGGTACAACCGCCCTAGCCCGGCAATCACCTGGTTATGTAGTTCCCGAAAAGGACGCTCATCTTCAACTTTTACAAATAGAACATTCGAGTTTGGCTGGCGGAATACCCCGTAACCCCGTAATTGCACCCTGAAGGCTGAGATTTGAGTGGTAGCTTGCCTCAAAACCTCGCGCAAGGGTTCTACCTTTTCCCCAGGGCCAAGCGTGGCAGGCCGTTTAACCGTTATATGAGGCTCTATTCCGACCTGAAAGGCCGGATCATAGCGGCGACGAATATCATCCAACGCCTGAGCAATTTCCGGTGGAGCGTGTAGCACCAGCGCGAAATCGCGGGTTGGGGTAGCGATAGGCACCTCACCCCCAAGTATCCCGGTAAAATGTCGGCGCAGGTTACTCAAAGTAGTTTTATCCTACAAATCTGAAATCTGAAATCTGAAATCTGAAATCTGAAATCTGAAATCTGAAATTGTTGACTGGATAATCTATATAAATGAGGCTTTCGCTGGCAAGGCGCTTTAGCCTCGGAAAAGTTATATTTGGGAAAAATTACTGAGTGAATTTTTCAAATATAACCAACCTCGGCTTTGGGGTTTAGCGCGGCTATCCTCAAATCAGAAAAATCATCTCAAGCCAAAGTCCTAATAACTATCTAGCTGACTATCGAGTCTTGCTTGTGACTTGGCCTAATTCAGGCCGAGCGAGTCTTTTGATGAATTAATTATAGCACGGCCCGGCAAAGGTGACAATGGAACGACAAGAGTGGTATGATAATCATCCAACCGCAATAGCTTTTATAATAGGGATAGACCGCAGAAAATTTTGAGTTTTGAGTTTTGAGTTGAGCTACAACCATTACTGGCGTTTCTCAGCACTCAGCACTCAGCACTTTGTTTTGACTACTGACCACTTTTTTAGAGGAGACCAAAGCGATGCTGACTTATAAATACCAGGCGGGGAGTGAGGCTCAAAAGCGCGAAATTTCTCAAAAACAGGAAACTGTTCGACAATTACTGGCCCAAAACGAACTAGATGGCTTGATCATTAATACCCAGAAGAATTTTTCGTGGGCGACAGCTGGAGCTAATAACTGGGTCAGCATCGCCGATGAACGAGGAATAGCCGCCCTGGTTTTTCGAGCTGACGGGTCGGGGTATATTGTCGCCGACAATATTGAAGTGCCGCGCCTGACCACTGAAGAAAAGCTGGCAGAACTGGGCTTCGAGATTGTTTCCGCCCCCTGGTGGGAGTCAGGGCAACGCTCGCCCGTCCTGCTGGATATTGCCGGCGGTCAGAATAAGAAAATCGGCAGCGATTTGCCCATGCCGGGAACTCAGGACATCGCCGGGCTGGTAGCCCAGGCTCGTTGGAGGCTAGGGCCAGAGGAGCGGGAACGCTATCGGCAGGTCTGCCAGACCGCCGGGGAAGCCCTCGAAACTACCTGCACCGAAATTATTCCGGGTATGCGCGAATGGGAAGTAGCCGGGTATCTGGCGCAGGCTTGTTACGAGCGCGGCTTGATACCTTTTGTGACGCTGGTCGCCGCCGATGAGCGGATTTATAACTATCGCCATCCTATTCCAACTGATAAGACGGTGGAACGCTATGTTATGGTGGTACTTTGCGCCAAAGCGGGCGGGTTGATTGCCAGTTGCACTCGGTTGGTGCATTTTGGCCCGGTGTCATCCGAGATTTCCCAAAAACAGCGCGAATTGCTAACGGTAGATGCTACTTTTAATCTGTATAGCAAACCGGGAGCCGTAGCGGGCGATATTTTCAAGAAGGCGATGGAGGCCTACGCTTATGCCGGGTTTCCCGATGAATGGCAACTCCACCACCAGGGCGGGGCAACCGGCTACAGCGGGCGGGACTATCGGGCCGGGCCGGATAGCACCGAAGTAGTTCAGGAATGGCAAGCCTTTGCCTGGAATCCCTCCATTACCGGAACGAAAAGCGAGGATACCGTCCTGGTTTCCAGCCAACCCGGTCATGAAATGGAAGTGCTTACCCGCCCCGCCGGAAGTAGTTGGCCTACCTCGACTGTCACCATTGAGGGGGTAGGTTCGATGGAACGCCCCGATATTTTGGAGAAATAGAGGATAGGTAACAACAAGGAGTTGCACTATGCCGGGCGTGGAAATGGTGATTGGAGTAGCCGCCACTGCCGGGGAGGGCGGGCTGAAAGGCTACGAACTGCTGGTGGATTTGATACTGGCAGTCCTGGCGGCCTTTATCGGCGGAATAATTGCCAATCGGCTGAAATTGCCGGTCATCACGGGCTATTTACTGGCAGGTATCGCTATTGGGCCTTTTACTCCTGGCCCGGTTTCCGATGTAACCAGAGTCCAGACCATGGCCGAATTAGGGGTAGCCTTGCTAATGTTCGCGCTCGGCACTCAGTTTTCGCTGCACGAGCTAAAAACCGTCGGGCGCGGGGCAATCGGCGGCGGCATCTTACAAATATTATTGACTATGGCCCTCGGCCTGCCGCTCGGTTGGCTGCTCGGCTTGCCTTTTACCCAAAGTATTTATCTCGGTGGAATGCTGGCGATTTCCAGCTCGATTGTCATGCTCAAATTGCTATTGAGCCGCAGCGAAATCGAAGCGCTACATGGACGGTTGGCGCTAGGAGTAGGAGTAGTTCAGGATATTTGCGTGGTGGTGCTGGTAGTGGTTCTCCCGGCCCTGGCAAGCTCCGGGCAGTCGGGCGATGCGCCCGGCGAATTATTTCTGACCGTCGGGCTGGCTTTGCTCAAAGCCGCCGCCTTTTTGGGAGTAACTTATCTGGTTGGTACGAAGCTGATACCTTTTTTGCTCTATCGAATTATTAGCCTCGGACTGCGCGAGCTTTTTCTGCTGACTATTCTGATTATCGCAGTTGGCACGGCTCTGGTCGCCCAACTGATTGGCCTCTCTTTCGCGCTGGGGGCGTTCCTGGCGGGGATGATTGTCAGCGAGTCGGATGCCGCCGATGATGTCCTCAACGAGATTATCCCAATTCGGGATGTCTTTGCTACCCTATTTTTTGTCTCAATTGGCATGCTGATAAACCCGGTCTTTGTCTGGGAACATCTGGGCGAGGTGGCCCTGGTAATAATCACGATTATAGTCGGGAAATTTGGGATTGCAGCTTTTCTTTTCTGGGTCTTCAAGTACCCGCTCAAGGTCGCGCTCAAGGCCGGGTTGCTTTTGGCCCAAATCGGGGAATTTTCTTTCGTGCTGGCCCGCACCGGGGTGGATAAAGGCGCAATTAGTAGTCGAGTTGAGGCTCTGACTCTGGCCGGGGCGCTGATTACGATTATACTGACCCCGATTTTGTATCAGGCAGTCCCACCAATGGCGACTCGTCTGCTAGTCTGGCTGAAACAGCGGCGGGCGCAAACCGTCCAGGCAAAATCGGGGCTGGCAACCGGGGAAGTGCCGACCCCAGCAATCCAGCCTGCCCCTAACTATGATTGGGATGGGCGCGACCCGACCCTTGATGGTAAAGTGTTGCCCAGTCATTTGCCCAACCGCGACTCTCGTAGTCCCCAGGAACGCTGGCCCTACAAAAACCACACTATTATTTGCGGCTATGGTCGGGTCGGCAAAGAATTGGTCGAGGCGGTTCGTCGCCGTAATCTGGATGCGGTGGTGGTCGAGTTTGATTTACGGCGGGCGGCAGAAGCCCAGCAGCGCGGCCTTATCGCTTTTACCGGGGATGCTACCGAGGAATTAGCCCTAAAGCAGGCCAATATCGCCCAGGCCAAAGTATTGGCAATCACTACCCCCGACCTGACGACTGCCGAAGCTATCACTCGAATAGGTCGCAAGCTCAATCCCGATTTGGAGATTATCGCCCGTTCCAGCGATGCGCGGGCTATTCGAGCCTTGCGCGAGGCCGGAGCAGGAGCCGTAGTTCAACCCGAAATCGAGGCCGGACTGGAATTCATCCGTCGCACTCTCCGCGCCTACGGGGTAAGCGGGGTTGAGTTGCAAGCCCTGATCAACGGACGGCGCGAGAGCCATTACGGGCGGCAACGGTGAAGATGGGGTAGTTTTGAATTTTGAGTTAAAATACCAACTACCCTATCCACAAGAGAACC
>JBBRSG010000032.1:0-49353 GCA_038245615.1 Chloroflexia bacterium
AGGATCTTCTTGGGGAGTCCGAGTTGTCGGGGAAGATCGAGATCGTGGCCTCACCACCGCTGACCGCCGAGAAGATCCTTCGCTACGCTCAGGATGACAGTGGGGGTAGGATGACAGCCTGGGGTTGGGGATGATCGATCCTGATTACCCTTATAAAAGCCGAAAACTGACCACTGACCACTGACCACTGACCACTGACCACTAATGCTTAAAATGCCGATGCCCGGTAAAGACCATCGCCAGATTGTGCTTGGTCGCTACCTCGATTACATCGGTATCGCTGATTGAGCCGCCCGGCTGAATCACGGCGGTTACCCCTCCCAGAGCGGCGGCCTCGACTCCATCCACTTTGGGGAAATAGGCATCCGAGGCCAAAACCGAACCTTTGGCCCGGATCCCGGCTTTGGTCACAGCCAACTTGACCGAATCCACCCGGCTAGGCTGGCCCGCTCCCATCCCGACAATAGCATAATTCTTGACCAGCACAATCGCATTGGACTTGATGTGCTTGACCGCCCGCCACGCGAATTGCAAATTGGTCACTTCCTCTAAAGTCGGCTCGCGTCCGGTCATGACCTCCATCCGGCCCTCCCGCTCCGGCAGAGCATCACGGGTTTGTACCAAAAAGCCGCCCGCCACCGGGCGATATTCCAGAGCCATCGCCAGTTGGTCAACTCCCTGATGGACATCGCCGACCGCCAGCAACCGCAACGATTTCTTTTTCTTGAAAAGGGCTAGAGCTTGCGGGGTAAATTCGGGGGCCAGCACCACCTCATAAAACGAGGCGGTAATCTGCTGGGCGACCTGCTCGTCTATTGGGCGGTTTGAAGCTACGATTCCACCAAAAGCCGAAATCGGGTCGCCTGCCAAAGCCCGGTCAAAAGCAATCGAAAGGTCAGAATGAGAAGCCAGCCCGCAGGGATTGGTGTGCTTGATAATCGCAATCGTCGGAGCAGTAAAATCGCGGACTATCGCTAGAGCGGCATCGGCATCCAGAATATTGTTATAGGAAAGCTCTTTGCCTTGCAATTGGGTGGCGTTGGTCAGGCTGGAAAAATGCTGGTCGGGCATGGCCTTCCAGCTATAGAAAGCGGCGATTTGATGCGGGTTTTCGCCATACCGCAAGTCCTGGACTTTATTGAGGCTGAGAGTAATTTCTGCCGGGAAATGTTCGGCTGGGCCGCGCAAATACTGGGCAATCACCGCGTCATACGAGGCGGTATGCTGGAAAGCTTTGGTCGCCAGCTTGTGCCGAACTTCTTGCGATACTTCTTGCAGAGCATCCGGCGCACCCAGCAGCTCCAAAATATAGTCGTAGTCGGCGGGGTCTACTACGACCAACACATCCTTGAAATTCTTGGCCGCCGCCCGAATCATAGTCGGGCCACCCACATCTATTTTCTCAATCGCTGTATCCAGGCTGACCCCGGTATGCGACACCGCCTCGACAAAGGGATAAAGATTGACCACCACTACATCAATCAGACTCAAGTGTTGTTCGGAAAGCTGGGCGAGGTGTTCGGGGCGGTCACGGCGGGCCAAAATCCCGGCGTGGACGGCGGGATGCAGGGTCTTGACCCGCCCATCCATAATTTCGGGGAAGCCGGTCAAATCTGAAATCGAAGTCACCGCCAGGCCGTGTTCGGACAAAAGCGCCGGGGTATTGCCAGTGGCGATTATCTCGAACCCACGAGCGATTAAGCCCTGAGCAAAACTGGTGATACCGGCTTTATCCGAAACGCTAATCAGTGCCTTCTTTTTCCCCGTCCCCTCTTCAGTCGTCATGCGCCGCCTTCCTCCTTGTAGTGCTGAAATTTAACTGCTGATTGTTATAATTGTTATGGTTATTATAATTGTTAGCGGCAAATTTAACAGGTTGGGCGGATTTTCGCAACCCAACATCACGGCTTTTTGGTGGGGGCGGGTTCGGCTTTTTTAGGCGGTATTTTCAAGAGCTGCCCGACCTTGAGTTTATCCGGCTCGGTCAGCTGGTTGAGGTCAATTAGGTCATCCAGGTCTACCGCCAACCGGATTGAGATACCATAGAGAGTATCCCCGGATTGAACGATATATTTGCCATCGGCGGTAATTGCCAGGGTTGGCGAAGGTCGCGCCGCCGGGGAAACTGCCCCTGACCGGGTGGTCTCTGCCGCCCGCGCCGAAGGCGTAGGGGTCAAGATGACCGCAGGGGTGGTCGGGGCCGGGCTGGGGCTTGGCCCAGCCTGTCCAGTCGGAGTTACCACTATCACAAAGGGAGTCAGGCCACCGCCATTCACCGGAGTGGGATAACCACAGGCGCTCAAAAGTACCAGGGTAGCCATTAAATAAAGCCCGATAACTAACCACCCTGCTTTGATTGTTTGTCCTTTACTTACTTTCTTGTATCTTCTCATAGTAAGCAGACTATAACGGCTGGGTTATTGAGAGTCAAGTCAGGCTATTAATCACCGCTTTGGCAACACTGGCGCTAGATTGGGGATTCTGCCCGGTAATCAACTTGCCATCCTGCTCAATGTGGTCGGCCCAATCGGGCTGGCGGACAAAGTTCCCACCCAGCTCTCGCAGGCGGGATTCTAGCAAGAAGGGCATTGCTTTATCCAGTTGGGCGGCTCGTTCCTCACTATCGGTAAAAGCAGTGATAGTTTTACCAGCGACCAACGAACTACCGTCCGCCCGCTTCGCTCCGACCAGCCCGGCTGGGCCGTGACAAACCGCCGCAATAATTTTATCCTGGTCGGCGAAATCTGCCAGCAGTTTATGTAAATCGGGGTTTTCAGGCAAATCGAACATCGTGCCGTGACCACCCGGCATAAAGATAGCGTCGAAGTTAGTGGCTTTAACTGCCGAAAGTAGCCGGGTGTTCTGCAAAGCCGCCAATGGCTGCGCCCAAGCTTCGGTCTGTTCCGGGCTAGGGTTAGCGCGGGGGTCTATTGGGGTCGTACCGCCCTGCGGACTGGCGACGGTCAGTTCAAAACCACTGGCCTGAAATTGCAGATAAGGGATTGCGAATTCTTCGAGCCATAACCCGGTGGCCTTATCGTGAGTACCCATGCGATTACTGCTTGTCACTACCATCAATACTTGCTTGCTCATTTTTGTCTCCTAATAAAATAGTTTTAACAGGTATATACAGGGTTTTAACTCAGATTTTCGCCTATCAGATAGCAAAAGTTTGCCACTTGGTAAACCTGATAATATGTTGAGGCGAAAGTCCGAAAGCTTATCCCTTGTTATTGTAGCGCAGATTTTATATAATACAAATTATGAAAAGGTCAGTAAATTATAAATATATTTATGGATAAATCAGATGATTGACTACGAATGGTATCAAAGCTTTGTGGCGGTTTATCGGGCAGGGACGGTTACAGCCGGGGCGGAAGCCCGCTTTTTGACCCAGCCCGCCGTAACCCAGCATCTAGCGGCCTTGGAAGCGGCAGTCGGTGAACCGCTTTTCCAGCGCACTCCCCGCCGGATGCTGCCGACTGAACGCGGCAAAGAACTTTACAGCCAGATTATTCAATCTTTGGAGAAGCTGGAACAGGTAACGCAGACCTTGCGGGGCGAGGTTGCTGCCAGCCAAGCAGCTTTAATTCGGCTGGGTTCACCCCTGGAATATTATAACGAGGTAGGGTTGGCACGCCTGGCGAAAGCTGCCTTGCGCTTCTGGATACGGTTTGGAGTGGCCCGCGACCTAATCGAAGATTTGGAACGGGGCGAACTGGACGCGGTGATTGCGACTCAGCGGGTAGCAACCCGCGTGGTCGAGTTCGAGAGGCTGGACGAAGAGCGGTTCTTGCTGGTAGCCGCCCCTCACCTGAAAATACCGATTTTCGAGGGTCTTACGATAGCCGACGAGCCAACTGGCAAGTATTCGCCTGAATATATGCGGAAGTTGGAAAGCTGGCTGGCGGCCCAACCCTGGATTAGCTATGGGGTAGAAATGCCGATTATTCGGCGGTTCTGGCAGCGCAATTTTCGAGGACGACCCGAATTTAAACCGGCTCTGGTTATTCCCGATTTACATACAATTGCCAAAGCTATAGAGTTGGGCTATGGTATCAGTCTGCTCCCGGATTACCTATGCCGCCCAGCTCTCGAATCCGGGCGCTTGCGGCTGCTCTGGGAATTACCCCACCCTATTACTAACGAGCTATGGCTAGCCTATCGGCGGGCTGACCGCAACCGCCTGGAGATAAAACAGGTTCAGGCTTTGTTATTAGAAAGAGTTTACGAAGGGGAGTAAATATTGTAAAAAAGAACCTCTTCCCTATGACTGCAATTAGTTTTGGCGACTTGGCGGATTGTGCAAGTAGGCCGATTTACCTTATAATAAACCACCACTAGCGAGATATCAAAGTTATAATCATCTTAAGTAGAAAAGGGGATAAACATGCCCAAACAGTTGCGGGTTGAGAAATATGGGGAAGCTCTGGAAGCCCTGGTCAAGCGGGCCGAGGAACTCGGAGTCTATACCATCGGACGGGTAATGGACAGCAAGGGCCGAAGTATGACGGTCAATAATGGACGGTTGGAGCGAATTGACACCGGCAGTTCGGTCGGTATCGGGGTGCAGGTTTTCACTAAAGAGGGCTACACCGGCTTTGTCTCCAGCGACCAGGTGACTGCCGAAAGTTGCCGCGACTTGGTGGAAACGGCGGCACGAATGGCCCGCAGCGCCTCGGCCTTTGGGACTGAAACCAATCAGGCCGTTTTTGAAATCGCCTCAGATGGCAAACAGACTATCGCCACCGATTTTACCACTCTTGCCGAAACCAGCTACGACCAGCAAGTGAAGACCTTACAGGAAATGAACGAAATGGGCCGAGCTTTGGGGAGTGACTTCGCGGTCCGCAGTTCGCACGGGGTCTCCGACCCGCATTGGCGCATCGTCCGTAGCGACGGTACCGATATTATGTTTGATACCCCCCATGCTTCGGTAGGCATGAGCCTGACGGCTGCCGCCCAAAATGGCGGCAAGGCCGCAACGGTCAATGCCAGCGTGAGCGGGGCGGATGCTTCGGTGCTGCTAACCGAGAAATTCCAGGAACGGCTGGAATTGCGAACCAGAAAGGCGGCGGGGCTGGCGCAAAGGCTGGTCAATGCCCCTCAGGTAAAGGGCGGGAATTACAAGCTGGTGATTGATTATGCGTTGGCGAAAGGGCTGGCCCACGAAGCTTTCGGTCATGCCAGCGAAACTGATGGCATGGAGACCTCGATTTTAGGGCTGAACGGCAAAATGCGGCTTGGCGAAAAAGTCGCGGCCTCGATGGTCACAATTACCGATGGCCCAGTGCTGGGCGATTATGCCTACCAGCCGATTAGCGCCAACGGAATGCCCCGCCAGACCATCGAGATTTTGAAAGATGGTATCTTACAGGCCGGGTTGGGCGACTTGTTTTCGGCGGGCAAAGCCGGAGTCCCGATTAGTGGGGCGGAGCGGATTGAGAGCTATCGCAATCTGCCCCTGCCACGTATGACCAATATTCGGATTACGGTCAAAGACCCCGCCCCCCTCGAAACCCGCTTTGAAGAAGTGACCCCCGAAGAATTGCGGGAAGCGTTGCTTAAAAACGGCTTTTTGAAAGAAGGCGAACCGGCCCTGTATCTGGCGGGCTATAAGGGTGGGCAAGTCAACCCTAAAGAAGGCGATTTTGTCTTTAACTGCGTGGCAATTTACGACCTGAGCGACCCGGCCTTACCGCTTTATCAACCGGCGATTTTTAGCGGCAAGGTTCTGGCGGCCCTCCATTCGATTCTAGGGGGGCTTGGCCCGGTGCATATTGACGCGATGGGGCATTGCGGCAAAGGTGGTCAGAGCGTGCCGAGCAGCGGCGGGGCGCATAGCTTTGTGGTAATTGACCGCAATGACCATGTAACCATCGGGGGGGCTAACTAACATGACTGAAATTTCCAGTCCAACCTATGCCGAACAGCTGACCGATTTATTACGCCAGGCCGAACAGGGGAAGTGGGCCAATATCCCCAAAATTCGGGGATGGCGCTTTGATATTTCGCTGGGCCGCTCGGTTTCGCTTTCGATTGTGGACAACCAACTGGGCAGCGTCTATGGCCCGGCGACGGCCCGCGATAGTCTGGGCGGTAGTCTGCACCTTATTTGGGAAGACGAAAAGCGCAGCAATGGTTCGGTAGACCGCCTGACAATTGCCGAATTTGAGGAGCGGCTACAAGAGTGGCGGGCCAGTGCCTATGATGATGACAAAGCTCCCGATATTCGCGCCCCCGACCCATCGTATCCTGAAGTCGAGATGTACGACCCTCAAATTGAGACCCTGGTGCGCGGCGATACCGACCTTTTGTTCAAGGTCATGAAGACCGGCTACGATGAGCTTTTGGGCAAAGACGACATTGAGTTCCTGGATGCCGGGGCGAGTG
Source organism: Chloroflexia bacterium (assembly GCA_038245615.1). GTDB lineage: Bacteria > Chloroflexota > Chloroflexia > Chloroheliales > Chloroheliaceae > 54-19. Next base: position 6,394 of record JBBRSG010000032.1, read on the forward strand.
CTACCAGCAGCACCCGCTTTCTCCGCAATTCAAAGGGCTTGGATGTATCTTATTCCAGCACTTATTTCAGCTATTCGTTTTATGCCGATAGTCTGTATGGCAACGGCTACGCCAAGCGCCGCCTGGCCCCGGAAGAAGAACTTGACCGGATTCTGAAAGATGTCCGCAAAACTACCGCCCAACTCAAGCAAATCGGCTCGTATAGTGCAAACCCGGCGGGCAGTCGGGTGGTATTGGATACCGGTTTGACCTCATCGTTTATCGGGCAGTATATCGGCGGCAATCTATCCGGCAGCAGCGTTGCCAATCGGCAGTCGGCCTACGCTCTTGATGATTTCAAGGTCAACAAACAGATTATTCGCTCTGATATCTCGCTGGTGATAGATGGCACTCGCCCCTTTGAGCCGAGTGCCAGCCGAGTGACAGGCGAGGGGATTGCCGGAGGGCGGGGCTTTCTGGTCGAAAAAGGTAAGCTGATAACCCCGGCCCTCGACTTGAAATACGCCGGGATTACCGGCTTTGCCCCTACTCCCGGCGGTAGCCTGTATATCGAGCTGGACGACGGCGGACAGCGCCAAAGCCTGGAAGAACTGGTCAAAAGCGTGGATACCGGGCTGCTAGTCTACTCGGTGCTGGGGATGCACACTCAGGACAGCACTAGTGGGCGCTTTTCGCTTTCGGCCCCGCGCTGTCTGGTCATCGAAAATGGCGAACTCAAGGGTAAAGTAAAAGCCACCCTTAGCGGCAATTTCTTCGACAATATCAACGACTCGCGCTCTCGCTTCGGTTGGGACCCCTACGAGGATAATCCGGCTATGGAGATGACCTGTCAAGTAGTCGTCGAGAATTAAATATGAAGGATTATGACTGACCACGATCGTTTATTTAAGGAGTTGCTCACAACTTTCTTTGTCGAATTCATCGAATTATTTCTGCCTGGGGTAGCAGCTTACTTCGATGGGACATCTTTGGTAGCAATGGACAAAGAAATATTCACCGATGTAACATTGGGAGAACGCCGCGAGGTAGATATATTAATGCGGGCGAAGTTCAAGGGCCTTGACACTTTTTTTCTACTTCATTTGGAAAATCAGGCTACCGCCCAATCTGATTTCGGACGGCGCATGTTTACTTACTTCGCTCGCTTACACGAGAAGTACACTTATCCGGTCTATCCTATTGTACTGTTTTCATATGACATTCCCAAACGGGCTGAACCAGATAGTTATTTGGTAGAATTTCCAGATAAAAAAGTGTTAGAATTCAACTACACGGTTATTCAGTTGAACCAGCTGAACTGGCGAGACTATTTAAACAAACCTAATCCGGTCGCCAGTGCTTTGATGGCAAAAATGAAAATTGAACCCAAAGACCGACCCAGGGTTAAATTGGAATGTTTACGAATGTTGGTTGAGCTTAAACTTGACCCGGCTAAAAACCAATTGGTTTCTGGTTTTGTGGGTAATTATCTGTATTTGAACGAAATAGAAGCAACTAAATTTGATAGCAGTCTATACCAAACTGGGTTAAACAAGAAGGAGGAGGTTATGGAAATTGTAACCGATTGGGGTGACCGCGGGATGAAAACTGAGGCTGTAGCTATTACCTTAAGATTGCTTAAAAAGCTTTTTGGACCACTTCCAACCGAACTGGAACAGAAGGTGAAAAAGCTGGAGCGGGAGCAACTAGAGGATTTAAGTGAGGCCCTCCTCGATTTCTCCGAAATAAGCCAGATGGAAGCCTGGTTGAAAGCCGTTAAAGCACCTGAAAAAGCTTCTGCCAGAGCTTCCAAAAAGCAGAGTTAGTTTTTACTAAGGGTTGAAACCAAAGCTTGTCATATAATCTGGAATTTATTCTGCCTATCCGGTAAACCTCATTGGCTTAGGAGGGTACTTGACCTTTGTTCCCCTAACTTGTATACTTACACTCTGAATATTCACAAAACCTCATTTTTGTAATCGTTAGGGGAGGCTACGCGATGGATGCCATGCCGACTGAATATGCCCTTTTGGGTTTGCTGTTGGATGGGCCGAAACACGGCTACGAACTGGCCCGCCGCTTTTCGCCCGAAACCGCGCTGGGTGGAATCTGCCACCTAGAAATGAGTATGCTCTATGCGTTGCTCAAAAAGCAGGAAAAAGCCGAGAATATCGAGGCTGAACTGGAAAGTCAGGGAACCCGCCCGCCCAAACGGATTTTCCATCTGACCGCCATGGGCCGAGCAGCTTTTATGGAATGGGTTCGTAGCCCGGTTGGGCGCTCACGGGAAATCCGGCTGGATTTTCTGGTAAAGCTGTATTTTGCCCGCCAACTTGGAGTAGATGATGTCCTGGCCTTGATTGACCGCCAACTTGAGGTGTGTACCGCCCTTCTAGACCGCCTGGAACGTGGTCAAAACCTGAACGAGGATGCCGACGATAGCCTGACGATAAGTGCCGGAAACTACAGCGGCTTTGACTATTATGATGACGAACAGTCCGACCTGAACAACCGGGGCAAAGGCCGTAGCCACCCCCGCCCCAACGAACACGAGCGATACCGCGACCCAACCCCGGAAGAAGAACAATTCGCGGCCTTTGTGCAGCAACTCCGCATCAAGCAAAATGAAGCTATCGTCGAATGGTTGCGAGCCACGCGCCGCGAATTCGGCGGCTACTGACCAGAAACACTTGCCAAAACCTGATATTAAAATCCCAGGTATTTAGCCAGATATTTGTAATGAATAGAATTTTATACCGGATGAAAGGGCGAAAGGTTCGCCAAAATTCGGTGATTGTGATATATTATGCGATAACTCAGAAGCTACCCGGTGTGGGCCGGAAGTCGGAACGAGGCTTCAACATAGAGAGTCTGGCTCAAAATGCGGTTTGGATTGGTATCCGATATTCATAGTAACCTGGCGGCGCTCCAGGCGGCCTTACACACTATCGAAAGTTTAGGGCCGGTAGATGGTCTGTTGTGTATGGGTGATATTATCGGTTATGGCCCACAACCTAACGAAGTTATCGAACTGCTCCAGCAATATCCTCTTTTTACCATTATTGGCAACCACGACCTCGCTGTTCTCGATAAACTACCACTGGCAGATTTCAACCGGGATGCGATTGACGCAAATGTGTGGACCCGCTATCAGCTCAATCCCGAACACATTGACTGGCTGGAAAACCTCGAACCGATGGCCCGCTTTGATGCCAGAGTAACCCTGGCTCATGGTAGCCCTTCCGAACCTATTTGGGAATATCTAACCACCCCTTTCGCTGCTGCTCGCAATTTTTCGGCTTTCGAGACCCAGATTTGCTTTATCGGGCATACCCATCTACCCCGTTTTTTCCGGCTAAAAGATGAGTCGCTTGAAAGTACCGACGAGCATTTTGCTACGCGGGATGTAGAGATGCAAGTTCCCGAACCGGGCGAAGAATTTGAATTGGGCGAAAACAAAATTATTATTAATCCGGGAAGTGTCGGGCAGCCCCGCGATGGAGACCGACGGGCCGCTTTCGGGATTTATGATGACGAAAAAATGAGCGTATATTTTGGACGGGCGGCCTACGATATTACCCTGACCCAGGAATTAATGCGCGAAGCTCAACTTCCGGCTCGCCTGATTATGCGGCTGGACTATGGATTATAGCAAGGTTATAGCAAACTGATTTTAGTGGACACGAGGAGTATAATAGTTAGAGCAAAGTTCGAGAAGTAAGTAGTGTTGTTGTATCAGACTATTATGAGGTAAAGCTAGAAATTTATGTTTGAAGCATATAAAGGTGGCACAATTCTAGTACCACTCAAAGGCCAAGCCAGCGACCATGAAGTACTGGCCCAGGCCGCCCTCCTCGCCAAAAAAAATCACGCTCTGTTATACGCCGTCCACGTGGTAGTAGTCCGGCAGGAGCTGGCCCTCGAAAGTGAAATGCCCGACGAAATCGCCCTGGGCGAGCGGGTTTTAGAAGAAGCTCACCGGGTCGCCAATGAATTCGGTATCGAAATTGAAACCAGTATTTTACAAGCTCGGCTGGCAGGGGTCGCCATCGTGGAAGAGGCTACCGAGCGCAACGCCTGTCTCATTATGATGGCTGTGACCTATCGTGACCGCCGGGGTGAATTCGATATGGGCAAGACTGTGCCGTATGTTTTGCGACGCTCACCTTGCCGGGTCTGGATATTTAGGGAAGCCCTGCAAAAAACGGCTTGAGAAAGGTCGAAAATCAAAAGTCAAAAGATTTCTAATAGCAACCCTCCAACTTCAGCTTTAGATTTTCGACGTTAAATTTTCGATTTTCGACCCCCATTTACCGGGGAGGAGTTTAAAAGCATATGAAATTTGTAATTTTAGGCTGTGGTCGGGTCGGGTCACGGATAGCCACGATGCTTGACCGGATGGGCCACGAAGTTTCGATTATTGATGTCAAACGCGAAGCCTTTAATCGGTTGCCGGATGATTTTGGAGGACAGGCTGTCATCGGGGTCGGGATTGATGAAGATGTGTTGCGGAATGCTGGAATCGAGCAGGCCGATGTATTTGCCGCCGTCACCAATGGCGACAATACCAACATTATGGCAAGTCAGGTCGCCAAAGATTTATTCCACGTCCCCCGTGTGATTGCCCGCATCTACGACCCCTTGCGCGAGGAGACTTATCACGCCCTGGGCCTCGAAACTATTTGCCCTACTACCCTTATCAGCAACGTAATTGTCAATCGGGTGTTATCGGAAGAGGCTCAAGCGGCGTTGGCAGCTTCACCCCAGCCTACTACCCGTTAATCAGGAGGAATCAAAATAAGTGTACGCAATTATTGCCGGGGGTGGGAAAGTTGGGCGGTATTTGACCGAAGCAATGGTAAACGCCGGTCATGAAGTGCTGTTGATCGAAAAAAATAAGGCGAAAGTCGAACAATACAACGAGCAACTCGGCACCGTCGTAGTGCAGGGTGATGCCTGCGAAATGCAAGTATTAGCCTCAGCGGGGGTTGCCAGGGCCGATGTGCTGATTGCAGTCACGGGCGATGACGAAGACAATCTGGTTTGTTGCCAGATTGCCAAACGCAAATTTCAAGTGCCGCGAGTGATTGCCAGGGTCAACAATCCGCGCAACGAGCGGATTTTTAAGGCTCTGGGGATTGATGTAACCGTCAGCCACACCAAAGCTTTGCTGCAAGTCATCGAACAAGAGTTACCATCCTCTTTCGTGTATCATATGCACAACTTGCATGATAGCCAATTACAGATTGTAGATGCGGTGATTGGGCCACAATCTCCGGCCCTTAATCGCAACCTGAACAGCCTTAAATTGCCGCCCGATAGCCTGATTCTGCTGGTGGTGCGGGCTGGCAAAGCGATTGTACCCAAAGGCGACCTGATTTTGGCGGAAAAGGATGAAATAGTGGCCCTGACTCCCCAGGCCAGTGATGCTAATATCCGGGAATTATTAATTGGGGCGGAATAAAATAGGTAACTATTCAGCCGTGTCATTCTGAGCGAAGCGAAGAATCTTTATCCTTCGCTTCGCTCACACCCCATAAAGGGGCGTGACAAATTTAAGGCTGGCTGAACTGTTACAAAAATAGAATATAATGAAAAAGAGAGGACGACGATGCCAGCCGAAATCAAGCCCGAAATCAAACCCAATGTTACCCTGAATTTAGACCGCCCCAGTGCCAGCCAGGTTCGGCTGGAAGAAGTCGCCATCCAGTTACACCCCAATGATGATGTAGCCATTGCCAAAAAGACTCTGATGCCCGGTTTGGGGCTGGAAACTGCCAGCCTGGGCCTGATTAGTGTCCGGCAGCTTATCCAGCCCGGTCACAAAGTCGCCCTCAAAGCGGTCAAAGAGAATGAGCCAGTCCGCCGCTACGGGCAGATTATCGGGTTTGCCTCCCAGCCGATTGAACCGGGCGACCACGTTCACAGCCACAATTGCAGCGTCCAAAACTATACCCGCGATTACGCCTATGCCAGCGAAGCCCGCTCGGTGGAATTTGTGCCGCCTGGTCAGCGCCGCACTTTTATGGGCTACCAACGGGCCGATGGGCGGGTCGGGACGCGGAATTATATTGCGGTTTTGGGTTCGGTCAATTGTAGTGCCTCGACTATTCGGCTGGCAGCAAACAGCTTTGGGCCGGAGCAACTAAAAGATTATCCAAATGTGGACGGGGTTATCGGTCTGACCCACAAAAACGGCTGCGGAATGCGGCATGGCAGTGAAGCAGTAGCCCAACTGCAACTGACCCTGGCAGGGTTCGCCAATCATCCGAATGTTGGGGCCTATATTCTGGTCGGGTTGGGGTGCGAAACCAACCAGATTCGGGAGATGATTGCGGCCCAACGTTTTGGTTACAATCAGGGGACTGGCGGCGCGGACAATCAACCGCTCTTTTTGACTATTCAGGAAACTGGCGGTATCAAAAAGACTGTGGCCTCGATTCAGGCGATGGTCGAGGAGCTTTTGCCGATTGTCAATCAGGCCCAGCGCACCCCGCAATCGGTAGAGCATCTGACGGTAGCTTTGCAATGCGGCGGGAGCGATGGCTGGAGCGGCATTACGGCGAACCCGGCTCTCGGTTTTGCGATGGACGAACTGGTAAAGCAGGGCGGCACGGCGGTGCTGAGTGAAACTCCCGAAATGTATGGAGCGGAACATCTGCTCACCCGCCGTTCGCGCAGTGTTGAGGTCGGCGAGGCTCTGATTGACCGCTTCAAGTGGTGGGCGCATTATATGGCGATTAATAATCAGGAGTTGGATAATAACCCCAGCCCTGGCAACAAGCTGGGCGGCCTGACTACTATCTACGAGAAATCTTTAGGGGCGATTGCCAAAGGCGGTCAAACTCCGGTCAACGCGGTCTATAAATATGCCGAGCCGATTGTAGAAAAAGGACTGGTGATTATGGACACCCCCGGTTATGACCCGGTCTCGGCCACCGGACAGGTGGCGGGCGGCGCGAATCTGGTGGTCTTTACCACCGGGCGCGGTTCGGTCTTTGGTTTCAAGCCCAGCCCTTCGATTAAAATTGCCACCAATAGCGCGATGTACGAGCAGATGACCGACGATATGGACATCAACGCCGGGAAAATCGTGACGGGCGTGCCGCTGGCGGAGGTCGGACGCGAGATTTTTGAAAAGATTATCGCCGTCGCGTCAGGCGAACCGAGCCTGAGCGAAGCCCAGGGCATCGGCGAGGAAGAATTTAATCCCTGGATTCTGGGGGCGATGCTTTAGGGAGAGGGCGGAAGACGGAAAAATCATCCCAGGCAAAAGTTTTGAATTCACAGCGGGGTAGACTATCTATGCAAGACAATCTTTTGGATGTTCTGGAAACGCAGTGGTTGGAGGAGGAAGACTTGCCAGACAGTAGTTCCCAGGATACCCAGGTCTATTATGTGAGAAGCGTCCTGAAATGGCATTATCGCCAAGAAGATTGGTACATTCCGGGTAATTTTCTGCTAATCCGCTCAGGTTTTGGGCAAGCTGCCCCGGATGTGGCAGTGTTGAAGGGCTATACCAATCAGCAAAAGGATAAGGAGCGTCCCCAGAGTTGGCGGATAGACCCCCCGCGCCGCCCTGCGCCGGCGGTGGTGATAGAGATTAGCTCTAAAGAGACCTGGGAAAAGGATTTGCTCGAAAAAGTCATTCTCTATGGGCAGTTGGGAATATCGGAATACTTTGCCTTTGACGCAGACACGCCGCGCAACTGGGTTGGTCGGACCGAGCGGCTACTGGGCTGGAAGTATCAAAATGGGCAACCCCAGGCTATTGCGCCGGATAGCCGAGGCTGGCTGTGGAGTTTGGAACTGGACAGTTGGATGGTAGCTGATAACAATTTCTTACGCTTGCTAGATAAATATGGACAACCCCGCCCGGCGGAATGGGAAGTCATTGAGGCGACTCAAAGCGAATTAGATACTTTGCGGGCCAAGCTAAAGGAAATGGGGATTGACCCGGATGCGCTTTAACCGAACCTACTTTAGACTACCCCAGGCTAGTGGTTGATTTGAAATAGATAATATAACACTAACAGTTCAACCAGCCTTGAATTTGTCACGCCCCTTTATGGGGTGTGAGCGAAGCGAAGGATAAAGATTCTTCGCTTCGCTCAGAATGACAGGGGGTGCATAGTTACAGATAACCGGGAATTTTGCAGGCGGAAATCAGGAACAATCAGGCTCGATGAGGAGGATTATAATATGGAATTCAGTTTTACCGACAAGATAAACGATTATCGCAAGCGGGTGACGACCTTTATGGAGCAGCACGTCTACCCCAACGAAAAGACCTATCATGCCCAAATCGCGGCTTCTGGCAATCTTCACCATCACGCCGAAATCGTGGACGAACTTAAAGAGCAGGCCAAAGCCCAGGGTTTGTGGAATTTATTTCTGCCCAACAGCGACTATGGCGCGGGCCTCAACAATTCGGAATACGCCCCTTTAGCCGAAATCATGGGTCGCGTAACCTGGGCCCCCGAAGTCTTTAACTGCTCTGCCCCCGACACCGGCAATATGGAGATTCTAGCCCAGTTTGGCACTTCCGACCAGAAAAACCAATGGCTTGAGCCGCTGCTGAATGGTGAAATTCGCTCGTGCTTTGCTATGACCGAGCCGGATGTCGCCAGCTCGGATGCGACTAATGTCCAGACCTCGATTAAGCGCGATGGCGACGAGTATATAATCAACGGGCGCAAGTGGTTTATTTCCGGGGCAGCCCGCGCTCGCTGCACTATCAGCATTGTGATGGGCAAAACCGACCCCGATAACGCTGACCGCCACCGCCAGCAGAGTATGGTTCTTGTACCATTAAATACGCCCGGTGTCACGATAGTCCGGGCTATCCCGGTCTTTGGGCATCCCGGCAATGAGGGCCACTGCGAAGTTACTTACGAAAATGTCCGGGTGCCGGTGAGCAATCTGTTGGGGGAGGAAGGCGGCGGCTTTGCCATTGCTCAGGCTCGCCTCGGTCCAGGTCGGATTCACCATTGCATGCGGTCAGTTGGCGCAGCCCAACGCGCCTTAGAGATGATGTGCCAACGGGCCGCCACCCGGATTGCTTTTGGCAAGCCACTGGCCGAGCAGGGGGTAGTGCAAGAGTGGATTGCCGAGTCAAGGGTCGAAATCGAGATGGTGCGCCTCTTAACCCTTAAAGCGGCCTGGATGATGGATACTTTGGGCAAAAAAGCGGCACAAGACGAAATCGCTATGATCAAGATTGCCGCCCCGGAAGTTCATACCAAAGTCCTCAACCGGGCGATTCAGCTTTTTGGGGCGGCGGGCGTGAGCGGCGATTTCCCGTTGTCCGAACAGTGGGTTTACGGACGCACCTTGCACCTGGCAGACGGCCCGGATGAGGTGCATAAACGCTCGTTGGCTAAATCCGAGTTGCGGAAATGGGCGCTATAACCAGACCAGGATGCTGAAGCAAGAACGCAAAGAGCGGCAGGTATATCGGGAAGTAGTTCGGTGTATCCCCGAAAGTTATGAGGCGCATCGCTATTGGCTGGAAATCCGGTTGATAGAAAGCGAAAATGCCCAACCTTCGCCGCGTCTTTGCGTTCTGTTAAAGAATCCTTCCACCGCCAGCGCCGTCAAGAGTGACCCGACTATCGGCAAGGTCGAAGCCTGGGCGCGGCGGCGCAATTTCGCTTCGCTGGTTTATGTCAACCTGTTCGCTTTGCGCTCGACCAAACCCGCCCCGCTCAATGGTTATGAATATGAGCATACCGTCGGCCCACTCAACGATTATTACATCCAAACCGCCGCCGCTACTGCCGACACTGTGGTGATGGCCTGGGGCAACAGCAACGGGATAGACCCGGCCCGCTACCAGCGCCGGATTGAAGAAGTGTTAGGCTTGCTGGCGACCCACCGTCTGCACATTGTCGGCCTGCCCACCCGCCAGGGCCATCCCCGTCACGGGTTGCTTTGGAATAATGAACCAGAATTATTCGATTTTATAGCCAGGGAGAGCAGTTGAAGTTAGCGAGTCAAGAAACCACCCAGGAATTAGCCGAGTCGCCTGACAAAATCAGTTTTTGGGCAAGATTTTGGGGAAAAATCGAGGCCCGGTTGCCAGGTTGGTTACAGCGTTTAGACCGGGGCATTTTGGCCCTTATAATTGTCTTTGTACTGACTCTGCCGCTTTTTACGCCCCGTATTTATGCCAGCGACGAAATAAAGTACTTTTCCTATCTCCACTCGATTTTCTTTGACCGCGATGTGAATTTTACCAACGAATATACTTATTTCTACCAGTCCAACCCCCAAAAATACGAGGATTTCAAAAAGCAGGTTCTGGACAAGCCCAACGAAAAGGGGTTGCCGATTAATGAAGGCCCGGTAGGGTCGGCCTTGCTATGGTCGCCGTTCTATGGAGTAGCACATGTAGTGGCGCTGGTCGGGAACGCCGTCGGGCTAAAATCGTTCAAGCCCGATGGTTTCTCCACTCCTTATATTTGGGCGGTCACGCTGGCCTCCTTGTTTTATGGCTTCGCCGGGCTGATATTCAGCTATCTTTTCTGCCGCAATTTTATCCCGCGTTTTTATGCCGCTTTCGCCACCATTATCATCTGGTTGGCGACCCCGGTGCTTTTCTATCTATCGCTCACCCCGCCGATGTCGCACGCCAACTCCTTGTTTATGATTTCGCTCTGGCTGTGGCTATGGTATCGCTCGCGGGGTTGGCGGCTCGAACCAGACGGCACTTTTGTTCCGGAACAGCGACGCGGCTCAATCTGGCTACTGCTAGGCGTGCTGGGCGGCCTGATGACCATGGTCCGCGAACAAGACGGCACTATCATGATTGTCGCCGCCCTCGAATCGCTCTGGCTATATTGGCACGATTGGGGAAATCGAAAATCGAAAATCGCGGCCTCACCCCCTTTGGGGGAAAATCGAAAATCAGAATTCTTAAAATTGTTCGGCAAAAACCTCCTCTTTTTGGGCGGCTTAATTTTGGGTCTAGTGCCGCAATTTATAATTTATCTGGCCCTGAATGGCAGACTAGGGCCGAGCAAAACGGTAGGCGATAAGTTGCAATTCTTTAACCCGGAAGTAGTCGGGCGCTTTGGATTACTGTTGATTGACCCCGACCACGGTCTGTTTTGGTGGGTCCCGGTCATCATTCTGGCCTTGATTGGGCTGGGGCTAATGTTGCGGCAGCCCCGCTTTCGATTTATCGCTGTAATTTTGCTGGCAGCGTTTGTCGCCGAGCTATATATTTCGGCCTCTTTCCAGACCTGGACGATGAAAGGCTCGTTTGGGCCGCGCCGTTTGGTGGGTATCAGCCCGGCCTATATTGTTGGATTAGCTTATCTGGCATGGTGGCTGGCAGAGCTTAAAAAAGGCTGGAAAGTGAACCACAGAGTATTGATAATTAGCGGCATCCTCTTTGTAGCCTGGAATTTTGGGCTAATAATCCAGTTTAGCGCGATTCGCAGCGAGGCCAGCCGTCAGAACCTCGACCCGGCCCGCGTAGTAGTAGACCAGTTTACGGCAGTTCCTGGCAAGCTGGTAGATACGGCCTATAAATTCGTGTTCGAGCGCGAAAAATTTTATAAGAAATAAATTCTTATTCTCAAACCGCATTTTCATGCTAACCGATAAGCCATAAACCGCGCAGGCTTGCTCTTTTTTTGGTTTACAGTTAGAATCAGCCTATTCCAGCTTGCGCCAAACCTTAGAATCATACTTAATAAATGAACTATTGCGGATAGGGCGCACTAGCGCCAATAAAATTTATCGGGGTCAGGGGTCGTAGATCAGAGGAAATTCAAGACTGAGGACTGAGAAAATCTGGCTAATACTTGGCATCTTAACTCAAAACTCAAAACTTTCTTACTGACCACTGACTACTGACCACTTTTTTAGAGGAGAGCAAACCAATGACGGTTGATACCGAAGCTACCGGAGCAGGTCAGCCCAATATCGGCGATTATGCCACGATATATGCTAACTACAAACCCGAAGTACCGGAGTATTTTAACTTTGCCTACGATGTGACCGATAAATTCGCCGACGACCCCAACCGCGAAATGATGTACTGGGTCGAGGAAGGCGATAGGGAGCGCCATCTGTCCTATGCCTATTTCCGAGACCGCTCGGCTCAGGTCGGCAAAGCCCTTATGACCCAGGGAATCGCCCAGGGCGAGCGGGTATTTATCATGATGTCGCGGGTGCCGGAATGGTGGGAAAGTATGCTGGGCATGATAAAGGCTGGCATTGTGGCGATGCCCGGCACAACCCAGCTAACTCCTAAAGATATTCTGTATAGGCTGCAAAGCTCGCAGGCGACGGCAGTAATTACTGATATTGATAACGCTGCCAAGTTTGAGGAAGTTCGCGCCCAGTGTCCGGGTCTCAAGGCCATGTTTTTGACCGGGGGCGAGCGAGAGGGCTGGCTGAATTTTGAGCAGGTCGTATCTGCCGAGTCGCCCGAAAATACTCGCCTGTCCAATACCAAGAGTAGCGACCCGCTTTTACTTTACTTTACCAGTGGAACAACCGGCTATCCCAAGATGGTTCTGCACACCCATAGCTCCTACCCTATTGGGCATCGGGTCTTTGGGACTTACTGGACGGCTTTTCAGGACGGCGATTTGCACTGGAATCTTTCGGATACGGGCTGGGCCAAAGCCGCCTGGAGCAGCTTCTTTGGGCCACTAAATAGCGGGGTATCGCTGTTCGTCCATAATACCAAAGGCAAATATTCCGCCAACCTGACCCTGGATTTATTGACCAAGTATGGGGTGACGGTTTTTTGCGCCCCGCCTACGGTTTACCGCATGCTAGTGGTCGAGGATTTGACCAAACACGATATGAGCAAGTTGCGGACTTGCGTCGGAGCGGGCGAACCGCTCAACCCGGAAGTCATCGAGGTTTGGAAAAAATCTACCGGGATGACCATTCGGGACGGCTACGGGCAGACCGAAACCTGTCTCCTGGTCGGCAATTTCCCGACTGCCGATATGCCGGTCAAGCCCGGCTCAATGGGCAAACCCGCCCCCGGCTATATCGTGGACGTGGTGGACGATGAGGGCCAGGTTGCGGACGACAATAAAGAGGGAGACATCGGGGTAAAAGTCGCCCCGGAGCGTCCGGTGGGCCTCTTTCAGGAATACTGGAACAACCCAGGGGCTACCGCCGCCGCCTATCGCGGGGATTGGTATATCACCGGCGACCGGGCCTATCGTGACGCGGACGGCTATTTGTGGTTCGTAGGCCGGGCCGACGATGTGATTTTGAGCGCGGGCTATCGCATCGGGCCATTCGAGGTCGAAAGCGCCCTGGTGGAACATCCGGCGGTAGTTGAAGCGGCGGTAGTTGGCAAGCCGGACGAGGTGCGCGGTGAGATTGTCAAGGCTTTTGTGATTCTCAAGCAAGGCTATGAGGGTAGCCCGGAACTGGCGACAGAAATTCAGAAATTCGTCCAGCAGCTGACCGCGCCCTATAAGTATCCGCGAGAAATCGAGTTTGTGAGCGAGTTGCCCAAAACCGTCAGTGGCAAAATTCGCCGCATAGAGCTGCGCGAGCGCGAGAAAAACAAGAGTTGAGCTGATTAATCTGCTCCTCATAATCCCTTCATGTGAGTTTCATCCTCTGGTCTTATAATATCAGTTGTAATGAAGGGTGAAGGTCGAAAATCGAAAATCAAGGATCTAAAACTGTAGATTTTAAATTTTCGACCTTCGGTAATCTAGCGCCCGCGAGTTGATAACCCTAAAAGCATTGAATTTATCAACTACAAAGATTAGATTACCCGATTTAAGACCTTAGATTTTAGATTTTAGATCTTAGATTTTCAGGGGGGTGAAACTTCTCAGGTGGGGTAGCGTATATTATCATGCGAGAAAGCGCTTGAAGTTTTACTATATTCATGGTTTGACAATTGCAATCAAGAAAACTTGTGTTAAGATAAAAATAGATAATTCACGTTTAGCTCTATATCGGTTTGAAGCAGGCATACCTGGCCCAAGTTCTCAACTAGAATAGTGCGAGGAGACAAATTGTATGTGGAACAACAATCCTAATAATAACAAGCCCGAAGACAACCGAGGCGGCTGGAATAATCAGAACCAGCAAAACCGGGGCGGTTTTAACTTCCAGCAAGCCGGGCAGATGTCGCGGGCGGCGGCTAATGCTCAACCGGGGGGCTATGTAATCGGCGAAACCAGCATGGCCGAGCGCAGTAGTTTGGCCTCGAAAGTGATGGCTTTCACTTTCTTCTCGATTATTGCGGCGATGGCGGGAACTTTCGTCGGGGCGCAGATGGGCCTGAAATTTGGGGGCGGCACCTGGCTAATCTTCCTGATTGCCGAAATTGCCCTGATTTTTGCGGTCAACGCCTTTAAAGACCGGATGCCGCTTAACTTCGTTCTGTTGTATGGTTTCGCTTTTATAACCGGGCTTTCGATTAGCCCGACTATCGGCCTCTTGTTTGACCTGGGCTATAGCGGTATCGTCTATCAGGCGCTGGGTATTACCGCTGGTATGACCTTGCTATTATCGCTCTACGCCTGGACGACCAAGCGCGATTTTAGCGGCATCGGCACTTTCCTTTTCGTAGGTCTAATCGCCCTGATAGCGGTTGGATTGCTGAATGCCTTGCTATTCCATAGTCCGATACTGCATATGGTCTATCTGTTCGCCGGAGTGGTTATTTTCTGCGGCTATATGCTGTTTGATGTCCAGCAGGTCAAGAAATACCCTGACACGGTGGGCAATGCAGTCATGTTGAGCATCGGCATTTACCTGAACATCTTTAACCTGTTCTTGTTCATCCTCCAACTGCTGATGTCGTTCCGCGACTAAGCCGCTTTGGGTGGATAACCCACAATAGTTAATAGAATAAAAAATCCCTTTGGTCGAAAAACCAAAGGGATTTTTTATTGCAATCATTTTCGGATTTACGAAACTCAAATTAGACTATTGACCTATTTACAAATTTGGCAATCATTGTTATTCTTTGAATGAAGGTATATTCATTAAATAAAAGGAGATTTCGGGGAATAAATGCCGCGTACCGAGGAAGTCAATCAGCAAATTCGGGAGGAGCGCAAATTCCAAATTCTGGTAAGTGCAGGCAAAGTGTTTGCGCGTAAAGGCCTGACCGATACCAGGATTGCCGATATTGCCGCCGAAGCCGGGATGAGCCAGGGCTTGATTTATCGCTATTTCGCCAGCAAAGAAGAAGTTTTCGCAGTGTTACTTGAACGCACTACCGCCTTTATGCTGGAACTTTGTCAGCAAGCCGAGGCTCAACCCGCCACCGCCCTGGATAAATTGGGCTGGCTGACCCGCCAGATTCTACCCTTTCTCTATGAGCAACCGGAAGGGGCGTTGGTTATTATGCATGCCCTGATGAATGAAGGAGTTCCAGCAAGTGTTCGTCAGGCCGTCAAAATTTACTCCGATAAGCTGCGGGCGTTTGTGGAACAACTTATCGAACAGGGCCAGCGCGAGGGTCAAATTATTGCCGGTAGCCCGGCCCAACTAGCGATATTGTATCTCTCGACCTTACAGGGTCTATCCGCCTCGGCTGGTTTTCTGGAAGAGCCAATCAGCGCTTTTCCTGATGCTGAAACCCTAATTCAGATGCTGCGACGGTGATTTACGCCAAATAACAAGTAATAAACAAAAAGGAGCAAAACCATGAGCCAGACTAATCAAGCTAATCAAGTCCATATTGAAGCGAGCGAAGTTATCGAGGCCCGCCCGGAAATGCTGTATGCAATCATCGCCGACTACCGGGAAGGCCACCCGGCAATTCTGCCCAAAAAATATTTTACAGAAGTAGTGGTCGAAAAGGGCGGTCAAGGAGCGGGAACTATCGTCCGGTCTAAAATGAAGGTTTGGGGAGCCGTGTCGGTCTTTCGCCTGCTAGTTGCCGAACCCGAACCGGGCCGAGTGCTGACCGAGTCGAGCCTTGACAGTGATTTAGTCACGACCTTCCGCTTCGAGCCACTTGAAGGCGGCACGAAAACTCGCTTGACTATCACAACCGATTTTACCGCCAGCCCCGGCTTTAAAGGTTTTATGGAAAAGCGGTTTCAGCCCTCGGTGGCGCGGCGGATTTATCAAGAAGAATTGCGCCAGCTTGCCGCCTATGTCGCCAACCAGAAGGCTACCGCGAATATCGGCTAAATTGAGAAAATTGATAAAACGTGTTTGGGAAATTTACTGACCTGCTAAATCTTGAAGTGAGATTTAGCAGGTCAATATTTAAGAGGATTAGCGGGCCACCAAAGTCGGAGCTTCCAGCCCGGCTTCGCGGCGCAAGAGGGCCGCTTTGTCGGTGCGCTCCCAGGGCAAATCCACGTCGGTGCGACCAAAATGACCAAACGCGGCGGTTTGCTTGTAAATCGGACGGCGCAAATCTAGCATCTTGATAATTCCGGCTGGTCGCAAGTCAAAATGCTTGCTGATCAATTCCAGAATAGCTTCGTCCGAAATCTTGCCCGTTCCGTAGGTCTCGACCATCAGGCTGATAGGCCGGGCGACCCCGATAGCATACGAAATCTGCAATTCTACCCGATCCGCCAGCCCCGCCGCCACGATGTTTTTGGCGACATAGCGCACCGCGTAAGCCGCCGAGCGGTCTACCTTCGTCGGGTCTTTGCCACTGAACGCGCCACCCCCGTGCCGGGCAATCCCGCCATAGGTATCCACGATGATTTTACGCCCGGTCAGCCCGGCATCTCCCATCGGGCCGCCCACGACAAAACGCCCGGTTGGATTGATGAAAAACTTGGTGTGGCTGTCAATCAATTCGGCGGGGACAACCGTCCGAATGACCTTCTCGATAACATCGCGCTCAATCTGGGCGTGTTCGATTTCGGGGGCGTGCTGGATGGAGACGACTACCGCATCCACCCGTTTGGGCTTGCCATAGGCATATTCTACCGTCACCTGGCTTTTGCCGTCGGGCCGCAAGTAGTTCAGTTCGCCATTGCGCCGGGCTTCCGACAAACGGCGGGTGATGCGGTGGGCCAGCGCAATCGAAAGCGGCATAAGTTCGGGGGTTTCGTTACATGCAAAGCCAATCATCATACCCTGGTCGCCCGCTCCAATTGACTCGATTTGCTCATCAGTCATCTGGCCTTGCTTATCTTCGAGGGCCTTATCCACCCCCATAGCGATGTCCGCCGACTGCTCCTTAATCGAAACAATCACCGCGCAACTGCTGGCATCAAAGCCATAGTCGGACGAGGTATAGCCGATTTTAGCGACGGTATCCCGCACAATATGGTCAATGTTGACATAGGCCGAAGTAGTAATTTCGCCCATGACGACCACCAGTCCGGTGGTCGTGGCGGTTTCGCAGGCTACCCGCGCATTGGGGTCTTGCTCGAAAATCGCATCCAGCACCGCATCCGAAATCTGGTCGCACATCTTGTCGGGATGCCCTTCGGTCACACTCTCGCTGGTCAAAAAGAGCCGGGGCGAGTTCAAAAATGTATTGGACATATCAATTCCACTCCTCATGTTGGAGGTCGGGGGTCAGGGAACTTTAGGACTGAGGACTGAGGAAATCCGGCTACTAGCAGGTATTTTAACTCAAAACTCAAAACTCAAAATTATCTTACTGACCACTGACCACTATTCTAAGTCCCGCTTTGCCAGCTAGTCATATAGGTTTCTTGCTCCGAGGTAAGGCTATCAATGCTGATGCCCATGGCGGTTAGCTTGAGACCGGCAATCGCTTCATCAATTTCGCGGGGAACATTATAAACCTTGTTTTCGAGCTTGCCGTGATTCTTGGCGACCCACTCCGCGCTCAGGGCCTGATTAGCAAAGCTCATATCCATCACGGCGGCAGGATGGCCTTCGGCGGCAGACAGGTTCAGCAAACGACCATCGGCCAGCAAGTATATCTTGCGACCATCAAAAAACTTGAACTCCTCGACGAACTCGCGCACCTGACGGCGACTTTCGGCCATTTCGTCCAAAAAGGCGATATTAATCTCATCGTTAAAGTGACCGCTGTTGCCAACTAGCGCTCCGTCCTTTAGCTTGCGAATCTGGCGGTCTAAAACATTCAGATTGCCAGTGACGGTGATGACAATATCGGCAATCGGGGCAGCATCTTCCATTTTCATCACCCGAAAACCGTCCATTACCGCTTCCAGAGCGCGAATCGGGTCAACTTCGGTTACTATAACCTGAGCGCCCATGCCCCGCGCTCGTGTCGCCAGCCCACGTCCACACCAGCCATACCCGGCTACCACAAAGTTTTTGCCAGCCAACAACACGTTAGTCGCCCGCAGCAAACCGTCCAGGGTGGACTGGCCTGTGCCATAGCGATTATCAAACATGTGCTTGGTATCGGCCTCGTTCACCGCTACAATCGGGAATTTCAAAGCGCCGTCTTTTTCCATCGCTTTTAGACGTACTACTCCGGTGGTGGTTTCTTCCGTACCGCCCAGCACATTGGCAATTAGTTCGGGGCGTTCCAGGTGCATTCTGGAAACCAAGTCGCAGCCGTCGTCCATCGTCTGGTTGGGGGCGGTGTTCAAGACCGCATCCAGGTGACGATAATAGGTCAGGTTGTCCTCGCCCTTGATGGCGTAGGTCGGGATGCCGGCCTCAACCAGGGCGGCTGCCACATCATCCTGGGTCGAAAGCGGATTAGAGGCGCAGGCCGTCACTTCCGCTCCACCCTCTTGGAGGGTCAGCAGCAGATTGGCGGTTTCGGTAGTGATATGCAGACAACAGCCCAGGCGCTGACCTGCCAGAGGCTTTTCGGCGGCAAAACGCTCCCGAATCAACTTGAGTACCGGCATCTCAATGGCGGCCCACTCGATGCGCTCACGGCCTTTTTGGGCCAATGCCAGGTCTTTGACATCGTAACCAGGCCGGTTTGTAGTTTGGGTCATTAGCTTAAAAACTCCTTTTATTATGTGCAATTATATTAAATACGGGCTAACTCACGGCTACCCGCTCGGTTTCGGGCAGCGGCACGTCCGCGAAATTCTCGACATAGCGGGCCGCAAATTCCGCCGCGGTGAAGCTATGGCTCTGAGTGCCGTAATTCTCGATACAATAAGTTCCAGCCAGCGCCGCCACCCGGCCCATCTGTTCCAGACTGTAGCCGTTCAGCAACCCCTTGATAATCCCAGCCCGGTACGCATCGCCGCCGCCGGTTGGGTCTACTACCGCTTTCTCGACCGCCACTGGAATTTCAACAGTGCGCCCACGAGTATAAATCGTTGAGCCGTAAGCCCCTTTGGTGACAATCACCATCTCGGTCAATTCCAGCAATTGAGCCGGGGTCTTGCCGGTTTTCTTCTCAATCATCCCCAATTCGTAGTCGTTGCCGATGACCGCCCGTGCGCCCTTGATTCCATCCAGCAAAGCCTCGCCATCCATGAAGATAACCTGTTGACCGGGGTCATAAATGAACGGAATTTCCAGCTCACGGCTTTCGTGCAAATGCTTGACCATCGCCTCCGGGTCATTGGGCGAAATAATCGTAATTTGCGCTCCGTCCTTGTACTCCGCCAGGTCATAATTATGGGCATAGTTCATCGCGCCCGGATAAAATCCGGTAATCTGGTTGCTAGATTTATCGGTAGTGATAAAGCAGGAAGCGGTAAACTCGTCCGGGATAATTTTAATCGCTGAAGTATCCACCCCGACCTGTTCCAGCCATTTTCGGTAGTCCTCGAAATCGTGTCCCGCCGTCCCAACAATCAGGGGGCGTTCCTGCAACAGCGCCAGATTATAGGCGATATTGGCGGCGCACCCCCCGCGCAGCTTTCGCAAAGAATTGACCAAAAACGACACGTTCAAAATATGAACTTTGTCGGGCAGAATATGGTCTTGAAAATGGCCCTGAAAGTCCATTATATGGTCATAGGCCAACGAACCGGAAACAAGTATAGTCATCGCGCCTCCCCTGTTGCGATTAGTAATTAGGGTCGTTATTCCCCTTCAAATTCAAATAAGGCCCTCAAACTGGGCTGAAAAGGCGGGCGAGCAATCCCGCGCTCGGTAATTATCCCCTGAATATATTTAGCCGGAGTGACATCAAAGGCCGGGTGTGCCGCCCTAACCCCTTCCGGCGCGACCCGTTTGCCGCCAATAAAGGTCACTTCTTCGGCGCTGCGTTCTTCAATAGGAATGGCTGAACCATCGGCAATGTTGCGGTCAATCGTGGAAAGTGGGGCCGCAATATAAAACGGGATATTGTGAACCTGGGCCAGCACCGCCAACGTATATGTCCCGATTTTGTTGGCGGTATCGCCATTTGCCGCGATGCGGTCCGCTCCGGTCACGACAAATTGCACCTGTCCACGCTGCATCAAATGACCCGCCATATTATCGGTAATCAGGGTCAGGGGAATGCCCACCTGTTGTAGTTCCCAGGCTGTCAACCGCGCTCCTTGCAAAAAGGGTCGGGTTTCGTCCACCCACACATGAATCTGCTTACCGGCTTCGTGGGCCGCTCGAATGACCCCAACCGCCGTGCCATAGCCGCCCGTCGCCAGCGCCCCGGCGTTGCAATGGGTCAAGATATTATCGCCATCCTGAATCAGGGTCGCCCCGTATGCCCCCATCTTGCGGCAGGCCGCGATGTCGGCCTCGTGCGTCTGAAGGGCCAGTTCCAAAAGCTGGTTGCCAATTTCGGTCACGCTTGCGCCCGATGCTGCCAGGGTAGTAGCACGAGCCTGGGTACGCTGCAAGGCCCATCCCAGATTTACGGCAGTAGGTCGGGTCGCCGCCAGAAAAGCGGCGGCACTTGCCATTTCATCCAGCAGTCGAGCCGCCCCGGATGCCGTTGAGCGCCGGGCAGCCAGGGCCATGCCAAAGGCCGCCGCAATCCCGATAGCGGGTGCGCCTCTGACTTGCATAGTACGGATAGCTTCACCGACTTGTTGATAGGTTTGACATACGACCATCTCAAATTGATGCGGCAATAGAAGCTGGTTGATGAGCAACAAAGCTTCTGGCCCAACGGCGCTTTTTGGTCGCCATTCGAGGGTATTGACATTGCCGGGAGCAGCGGTTGTTTCGATAATCATTTGATATTCGGTGATAGTTTGAAATTAAAATTTTAAATTAAAAACAGATTGATGGGGGTGGTAGCACTTGACCCGTCCTACGGGTTTGCAATGCACCAGCTCACATCAATCTGCGTTGAGTTTAACTCAACCTCTCATCTTTCAGGCTACCTTGATAATAACCTGTCGGAATTGGCACCGCCTACAGCCAAAGCTGGATACGGTTGCCGGGCTTCATCGGGCCAGTCCCTCCACCTCTCTTGATAAGAGCATCCACCGCCATATTTAATTCTAAATTAACCGGCTCAATATAACATATCGAGCCTCAAAAATCAAATTTTGAAACCAGGATAATAAAAGACCGCGCTCACACCCGGCCTTTTTGATATACACTCGCCGGATTGTCTGTTATGATACGAAGACCAAAGATAGAGTTTATAGTTTGAAAATAGAATTTGTAGATAGAGCTTAAAGATGGATTTGAACGAAAAACTAACCACCAAACTTGAGGCTATCATCGCGGTGGCTCGGACCGGGCTGGCCTGGACCCAGGAGAATCTGTACGAGCATGAACGCTATGAGCGGATTTTAGAGCTGGCGGCGGATATGGCGGCCCTTTTCTCCGAAGCCGAGGCCGAACCTGCCGCCAATTCCGCCCTGGCAACCACCATCAAAGCGGGCTGGATGTCCCAGGTTACGCCCGGCGCATCCGGCTACGTCACTCCTAAAATCAGCACCGGGGCGGCTTGCTTTGACCCGCAAGGCCGAATTTTGTTGGGACGACGCGGCGATAGCGGGCTGTGGTTCTTCCCGACTGGCTGGCAGGAGGTCGGGCTGACCCCCGCCGAAAATATTGTCAAAGAAGTGCGCGAGGAAACCGGGATTATCTGTCGCCCGATTAAGCTAATAGCCGTCCGCGATACCCGCTTTTATCGCCCGAGTGTGGACGGCCCGGTTATCCGCAACCCTCATCAAAGCTCAATTCACAATATCGCGCTCACCTTTTTGTGTGAAGCTCTATCCAACGAGTTTAAGTTGCATCCGTTGGAAACCCGCGAGGCCGGGTTCTATACCGAAGAGGAAGCCCTCAATCTCGTCCCCAAACGGGTTTGGAGCGTGATTCAGCAAGGTTTCAGCTTCTGGCGCGGCGAAGTCACCGAACCTTATTTCGACTTGCCGCTAACTTAATTTCTCCAGTTCCTCTTTCATCTTTTTCAGGAAATCGCGGCGGGTTTTGGCACGGTGAATTCGGGCTTCTTCCTCTTCGTTGGAAGCTTTGAGAGGCGGGACGGGGACGGGATTACGGTTGTCGTCGAGCGCTACATAGACAATATTGCAAGTGCCGACCTGCCGAGTTTCGCCTCGGCGTGGGCTTTCCGCTAACACCTCGACCTCGACTTCCATGCTAGTGCGACCTACGTATGCCATTCGCGCTTTAATCGTGACTACCTCGCCAATGTAGGCCGGGGCAAGAAAATTCATTTCATCAATTCGGGCCGTCACCACCGAGCGGCGGGCGTGCTTGATGGCTACGATGGCCGCCGACTCGTCTATCATCCGCAAAATTACCCCGCCATGAACATTGCCATGCCCATTACTATCGAGAATTTCCATCAAACGGCTGGTCACGGTGGCGGACTCGGTGATGGTCTTGGGAATACTAATGTCCGCCGGGGCGACAGGCGGCTGATTTCTGTTCCAGAAATTTGGTAGCATAAAGACTTCTCCCGGTTATGTCAATAAGATTTGTATGCTATAATTGGCGTGTTCCTTACATTATACACGTATTGTAACTATTCAGCCTTGTCGTTCTGAGCGAAGCGAAGAATCTAGATTCTTCGCTTCGCTCAGAATGACAAGGCTAAGGTTGGCTGAACAATTACCACGTATTATACATAAATTGAGGTCGTTTGAGATTACACCCAGCAGATAGCGAGACTGAGCCTGACAGCGCCAGCCTGGAAGCTCTGGGCCGCGAGATTGAGGCCTGCCATTTCTGCGCCTATCGGGGATATGTCGCTATCTCTCGCCCACTTGACCGAGGCAAAGGCCGCCGCCGGATTTTGCTGGTCGGGCAAGCTCCCGGTTTTGGGGAAGGAGCAAACCGGATAGCTTTTGGTGGCCCTGCCGGACGCACCCTCATGCGCTGGTTCGCTCAGACCGGCCTGAGTGAAGCCTAGGTGCGCGAAGATATGTATTTATCGGCGGTCAACAAGTGCTATCCGGGTCGCGCTCCCAAAGGTGGCGGAGACCGAGCGCCATCGCCGTTGGAACGCGCTTTGTGCCGTCCCTTTCTCTTACGGGAATTGGTGGTAGTACAGCCAAAGCTGGTGATTCTGGTGGGCAGCACCGCCATCAAGGAAATCTATGGTGATAAAATCCGGCTGGAAGAAATCATTGGCAAACCCAGCCTATTATCGGCAGGCGAGCTTTATGACCGGCTGGAAATGCGACTGATTCGGGCTAAACAGCTCCCGCCAGTAGGGGTAAAAAGCCAATTTGACGCTCAAGCCCCAGTCGAAATCCACCAACTGCCCCACCCTAGCGGAGCAAGCACCTGGCTCAATCTGCCCGAAAACAAGGCGCGGTTGCTTTTCGCCCTCGACCAATTGGGGGAAGGGCTGAGGACTGAGGACTGAGGGGATTTACGATTGAAAGCGGTTGGGGTGCTTTCTCAGCACTCAACCCTGTATTTTTCTGACCACTGACTACTGACCACTGACCACTACTAAAAAGATGCAAAAATTGTTGGGAAAAGTGAATAAAGCGCCCCGTAATCGCACGATTGAGCTGACCGAAGAAGACGAGGCCCACTATAGCGCGGTTTGTCGGTTTGACCCAGACCGGGCTTATACTACTGACGAAGTACGGAATCGGCTCGTGTTAGGGGATTGTGTGGCGGGACTGGCCCAATTGCCGCCAGGTTGGGCCGATTTGGTAATTGCCGACCCACCTTATAACCGAGCCAAACAATATGGACGAGAGACTTTTTCGCGCCGTTCCAGCCTCGAATATCGGGCCTGGACTGAACAATGGGTCGGGGCGACAGTCCGGGCGCTCAAGCCGGACGGCACAATCTATGTCTGTATTGACTGGGAGTCTTCGGGGATAGTTCAACAGGTGCTTGAGCAACATCTAACTATCAAGAACCGGATTACCTGGAAGCGCGACAAGGGTCGGGGGGCGGCGACAAATTGGAAAAACAATATGGAAGACATTTGGTTTGCGGTTGCCAGCGAAAACTATACCTTTAATCTGGAAGCCGTGAAAATTCGTAAACCGATTATCGCGCCTTATCGAGATGCTGCTGGTAATCCCAAAGACTGGATTGAGCAACCGGACGGCGACCACTATCGCATGACCCACCCGGCTAATATCTGGACTGACCTTACCGTTCCGTTCTGGTCTATGCCCGAAAATACTCCGCATCCCACCCAGAAGCCGGAAAAGCTCTTTGAGCGGCTGATACTTGCCAGCAGTTCGCCCGGTCAACGAGTGTTAGACCCCTTTATGGGGTCGGGGACGACGGCTTCCGTCGCCCGGCGGTTGGGCCGGGATTTCACCGGCTTTGAGTTGGACGAGTGGTTTTACAAACTGGCTCTCAAGCGGTTGGATACTCAAAGTGAGCCGAAATCCAAAAGGAGCAAACCAGCTTGAGCTTGATGAAAATTGACCGACTTGACCACCTGGTACTGACGGTGCGCGACCTCGAAGCGACTTGCGAATTTTATCGGCAGGTGCTGGGAATGAAAGTAGTGACCTTCGGCGGTGGACGCAAGGCCCTGGTATTTGGGCAACAGAAAATCAATCTGCATCTGGCGGGTCAAGAATTTGAGCCAAAAGCAGCCAGACCGACCCCCGGTTCGGGCGACCTGTGTTTTATCACCTCACTGCCCTTAAACGAGGTTATCACCCATCTTCAAGAAAGTGCGGTAGTAATCGAGGAAGGCCCGGTCAAACGCACCGGCGCAATCGGCCCAATCGAGTCGGTCTATTTGCGCGACCCGGATGGAAATTTAGTCGAAATTTCTAATTATTAGATTAGGTCAATCCAGAACAGAGGTAACAAAGCGTCGTTGAGCCACGTCTATCAGGCCTTTATCGGTCAACTTCAGAGCCGGGCTGACCGGCAAGCTCAGGGTGGCGAGGCTCATGAAAGGGTTGGCGTGTTGATAGCCCAATTCTTCCATTGCCCGCCGAATCAGGCCGACCTGTTCTGCCACAATTTCGCCTGGTTCAAGCGAAAGCAACCCCGCCACTGGCAGGGGCAATAAGGCCGCTACCTCTTCGCTATGTACTACCGCAATGCCGCCGCCCGCTTCTAAGACCGCGTTTGCCGCCACTGCCATCGCCCGGCGGGAAGTCCCCAGCACCAGCAAATTATGGCTATCGTGGGAATAAGTCGTGGCGATTGCCCCGGCTTTCAGTTCGAGGCCTAACACCGGAGCAAAAGCGTGACCACCACTCCGCCGATACCGCTCGTAAATCGCCAGGAGCAAGGTGCGACCTTCCCAAGCTACCTCACCATCTCGCAAAGGCAGCTTGAGGCCAGTAGCCTGAGTGAAAGTATCTAGCGAGTTGGTGCGGATTGCCCGCAAATTCACCTCGCCATCTTCGGCACTATCTTTAAAGCCATTTTCAGAGCTTTCGGGCAATTGCCAGCGAAAATGATTGGGACTAAAGCGGCCCAACTGTACCGATTGGGCGAACTGCTGCGCCCCGGCGGGGACGTGTTCCTGACCCAGATAAACCCCATCGCGGGCCACGATTTGACCACCAGCAATTACCAGCGAAGGCCGCAAAGTTTCGAGACTGTCTATCAGCAGTAAATCGGCCCGTTTGCCGGGCGAAACTATGCCCCGATCATACAGTCGCAGCCGTTGGGCCGGATGCCAGGTCAACGCCCGCAATGCTTCCAGCGGCGGCATTCCGGCCCCAATTGCCTTGCGCCCGATGTGGTCGAGGTGTCCCCACCGCACCACCGCATCCGGGGCAACGTCGTCCGTTACCAGACATAGCGGCGGACGTAGCGGCAAGGCCATCAGCGCCTGAATAAGTTCGGGCCGGATAGATTTCTCCTGAATCATCAAGAGCATCCCCATGCGGGCTTTTTCCAGGGCGATTTCGGGCTTGTTCTTGGTATGGTCTGAGTCGACTCCGGTTGCCAGATACGCGCTCAAATCCGGCCCGCTTAGACCAGGGCAATGTCCATCGAGAATCACGCCCTTGCGCCGGGCCACCGCAATCGTATCGCGCATCCGGGCATCGCCCCCGACTACCGCCCGATAATCCATGACCTCACCCAGGGCGATGACGTTAGGGTAGTCCAGCATTTCGCCAATATCCTCTGGCGAAAGCTCCGCTCCGGCGGTCTCAAAGCCGGGCAATGACGGCACGCAGGACGGCGCACCGAAATAGATTGATTGCTCAGTATCCCGGCTGGCCTCAATCATCCAGCGCAAAGCGGCTTTGCCCGCCACGTTGACAATCTCCTGCGGGTCAGCCAATACCGTTGTCGTGCCACGCGGCAGGGTCAGCCGGGCAAAAGCCGCCGGGGTCACAAAGCTGCTTTCGATGTGCATATGAGCGTCAATAAATCCGGGAACGAGCAATCGCCCGGCGGCCTCGATTATCTGGCGGGCCGGCAAGTCGTCCCAAAGTTCGTCCGGCGGCAAGATAGCGGCAATCGTATTACCCTCTAAGGCCACGTGCGCCTCAAAAATCTCGCCGGTAAAGACGCTGACTACCTGAGCATTACGGATAACCAAATCATACGGCATCGTCACGGCATATTCTCCTGTTGCTATTGGCTAAACCGGGTCTAGCACCTGAAAGAAATAATTCCAAACTTTGTCCGGCGCGATGGAGAGCGCGGCCCGCACGTTGGGCGGTTTGCCGCTGCGCCCCCTCCAGTCGGCAATCGAAGCGCCGTAGGCCAGCCCTCCGGCGGTGTCCACCGCGACATATAACGGCTGCCATTCGACCCATTCGGGATGAATTGCCGCAAACCAGGCCATTAAATCATACATGCCTTGTCCCCGGCTCAGGATACGCTCGTGCCAGGCCGAAAGCAAATCGCCGACGCACCGGGCCAGCGGGTTATCTAGGCTATCCAGCCGGGCCAATTCGGTTGCTCTCATGCGGGCGGTCAAGGGTGCATCGGTTGGAATCAGCCATATTTCCTTGAATCCGGCTTCCAGCACCAGGGCGGCGGCTTCGGGGTCGGCGTAGAAATTGTATTCGGCGGCCATGCTGGAATTGCCTCCAGCCCGCAGACTGCCGCCCATAATCACCAGTTGCTCTATTCGTCCGACCAAAGTGGGGTCATTTTGCAAAGCCGCCGCCAGATTGGTCAGAGGCGCAAGACAAATTAAGCGCAACTTGTCATAGTCCGCTAGAGCCGTTTCCAGGCCAAGCGGCTTTTCGTCCAGAAAGGCGGTATAGGCGGGGCTGGCTTGCCAGGGTAAATCGCCCAGTCCGTCCGCCCCATGAACGTTCTCCATTTCCAGTCGCTTCCGAACCAACGGGTCGGGGCGACCTCGCACCAGACGGGGTTGCCAGTTGGCGGGGCTAAGTCCTTCCGCCTCGAAGTGCGACAAGAGCCGCCCCAGATTGCGGGCCGCCACCGCTTCGCTGGCATTGCCCTGGGCGCTCGAAAAACCGACCAGCTTTGGGCCAACTTCCTGCAAAGCGAACAATATCGCCAAACCATCGTCCAAACCGGGGTCGGTGTCTATCCAGAAGGCGGAAGGAATTTTAGTCATATTAAAAATAATATTGGTGGTCATAAGCGAATTTGGCGAAAGAGGTCGGTAATTTGCCGGTCAGTTGTCCAAAAACATCGCGCTCGACCTTCGAGAACCAGCCTCCGGCGGCTTCGGCATAGACCGCCCGAATCGTATCCGGCACTTTTAACTCTTGGCAATGCGCGATAAAAGCCGCTTCGCCATCTACATGTTCAATTTTTCGCTCGGCTACTGCGCTCAAAATCTCGGCAATTTCGGCGGCGGTGACACCTGCCGGGCCGGTCAATTCATAAGCCTGTCCGTCATAAGACTGACGCTCGGCGGCGGGGGCTAATAGTAATTTGGCAGCAAAGGCAGCAATGTCGCGGCAATCTACAAACGCGGTTTTAGCAGCGCCGGTTGGCAGATAAAAATAGTTCTCACCCCGGTTGAACAGACCGCGATTGCTCAAAAAATGCTGCATAAAAATAGTGGGTCTTATCATGGTCGAGGCCAACCCGCTCTGGCGAATAGCTTCCTCGCCCTGCCAGTGCGAAAGCGGAATACGGCCCGGCGGCGGGTCATTATCGGGCGACCTTGCCCCGGTGACGCTGACTTTGACGACATACTTACAGGTTTCGGCGGCTTTGGCGGCCTCTACTACCCGATGATGCCAGTCCGCCATATCCGGGACAAACGGCGCGATTATTGCCATCTTGGTTACGCCCTCGAAAGCCGCTTTCAGGCCTGCCAGGTCTTTTTCATTAAAATAAACCGGCTGCACCGTCGCCGGGTTCATGGCCTGTATCAGCCGGGCCGAGGGTGAATTCACATCACGGGTGGCAGCCCGCACCAACGGCTGACCAATATCCGAGGCCAGCAAATGCACCAAAACCGTTCCGATATTGCCGGTTGCGCCTGTCACCAAAATTATGTCTTTAGCTTCTGCCATTGCCAACCTCCTTTCGTTTACTTTAAAATATCTTTTAACAGGGATAGACAGGATGAACAGGATAAATTCTAAAATCCTATCCTTCCTATCCATCCCTGTTAAATTTAATTGGTCTTAGTCTTTCTCTACCAAATCAATTTCGGTTTCCGGCTTCATTGGATATAGCGCCGCCAGTTCCGCCAGCTTTTCGGGCGGGAGGGTGCAGTAGGCTGGTTCGACCTGTACCAGGTTGGTATGGAAAGTCGCCCCGCCGCCCATATCGGCCTCGGCATCGCTGGTCAGAGCATTGCAATTCCAACCTTGCGGGCTGTAGCGTTGCCACCACAGACTCAGATGACAGGCTACCCCCGCCGCGACGCTATCCTTGATGTCCGCCACGAAATAGGCTTCGCCGCGCTCGTTCCAGGCCCGCACCCACTGGCCCACCGTAATCCCGCGTTCACGGGCATCTACTTCGTTTAGCTCGATGGTCGGGCGCTGTTGCTTGCGGAGCATGGTCGGCATTTCGGCAAACGAACTATTCAGGAAATGGTGGGCCGCCGGTGTCACCAGCCGAATCGGATATTTCTCAAACAGTTCGGGCGAGCCATCGGCGCTTTCGGCAGTCGGGTTGTGGGTCGGGAGCGGGTCTAGTCCGGCCCGCAGCATCTTTTCGGAATAAAATTCAATTTTGCCGCTGGGGGTGGGATATTTCCCCTCGGCGAAGGGCATAAAGGGGCTTGGCACATTCAGCCGGGCGAAAGTATCCTTTTGCAACCGCTCATAAGTAATCCCCTGCAAAGCCGGATGGTCGCTATCGAGGGCTTGCCGCACCAAAGCTTCGTCACTATCAAGAAAAGCCGGGTCGTCAAAGCCCATTTTGGAGGCCAAACGCCGAAAAACCTCGGTGTTGGATAAAACTTCACCCAGCGCTGGTATCGCTGGTTCGCTCAACTGGACGTAAAGATGCCCGTAAGCCGCGTGCAAATCCAGACATTCAAAAGTAGTCGGGGCTGGCAGCAAAATATCGGCGTAGCGGGCGGTGTCGGTCATTACCTGTTCGTGAACCACACAAAATAGGTCTTCCCGTTCCAGCCCGGCAATCACCTTGCGGCTGTTAGGCGCGACCACCGCTGGATTACAATTATATACAAACAGGCTCTTGACCGGGGGCTGCTTGTAATCCAGCAGAGCCTCCCCTAGTTTTATCATATTGATGGTACGAGGCAGCTTTTTGTGCCGCCGCAGGAAATAGGGCTTTTCGAGGGCGACTTTATTAAGTGGGAAAGCCCCGCCGGTACTCAAGAGCGCCCCTCCGCCCACCTCACCCCACGCCCCGACCAGACCGGGCAGACAGGCGACGGTACGAGTCATCATGCCGCCGTTAGTGTGTCGGTTCAGGCCGTAAGACAGGCGGATAAAGCTGGGCCGGGTAGTGGCGTACAGCCGGGCGAAATCGCGGATTTGCCCGGCGGGAACGCCAGTAATTTGCTCGGCCCGTTCCAGGGGATATTCGGCGGCCCGCTTCGCCAGCAACTCAAAGCCAAGCGTATTCTTTTCGATAAACTCCTGGTCGTGTAGCCCTTCGCTGATAATCACGTTCATCATTGCCAGGGCCAGGGCCGCATCCGAACCGGGGTAAGGCTGGATAAACAAATCCGATTGGTCGGCGGTTTTGGAGCGGTGGGGGTCAACCGTTACCAGCTTTGCGCCCCGCTTTTTGGCTTCCTGAATAAACGGCATCATGTGAACGTTGGTCGAGACCGGGTTCGTTCCCCAGGCGATTATCAGTTTGGCATTGACGATGCTCTCCGGGTCAGTCCCCAACGATGCGCCCATCGTATAGCCGTAGCCGACCTTTCCGGCACTCGAACAAATCGTGCGGTCAAGTAGCGACGCGCCCATGTAGTTGAAGAAACGCCGATCCATCGAGGCGTTACTCAGAAGGCCCATCGTCCCGGCGTAGCTGTAGGGCAGAATGGCTTCGGCTCCGTCTTCAGCGATAATTGCCTTGAAGCGTTCCGCGATGATGTCAAGCGCGTCGTCCCAACTGACCCGCTCGAACTGGCCTGACCCCTTTGGCCCGACCCGCCGCATGGGATACTTTATGCGTTGCGGGCTGTAGAGCCGTTCCAGGTAATAATTGGTTTTGATACACAAAAAGCCCTGGGTGAAGGGATGGCTATCGTCGCCGGTAACTTTCGTCACCCGCCCATCCTCGACTGTAACCGACATGCAGCAAGTGTCGGGGCAATCGTGGGGGCAGATTACTTTCTTGATTTCTTTTTTGGGCTGAATATTTATTACCGGGCGGTCAGGCGCTATCGTCATACGGCTACTCCTTGCAATTTAATAAGGCAAATTTAATAGTGGACAGGTTTTGGATTAATCCATTATAATACAGCTCAAGCTATTCAGCTTCCGCCATTCGGCGTAACCAGGAGCGGTTTAATGAGCCAGACCCTCAAAAAACAATTTTTTACCCCAGAAGAATATCTAGTTCTGGAAGAAACCGCCCAATCCAAAAGCGAGTACTTTCAGGGGCAAATTTATGCGCTGGCGGGCGGCTCTTTTCGCCATAACCTGATTGCCTCTAATCTCTTGACGGCCTTGAATACCGCCGTAAAAAGCCGCGCCTGTTTTGCTTTTGGCAGTGATATGCGAATTCAAGTCCCCGCCAATGACCTGTATACTTACCCGGATGTGAGTGTGATTTGCGGCGACCCCCAATTTTTACCCAGACGGGATGACACTCTCACCAA
This sequence comes from Chloroflexia bacterium, assembly GCA_038245615.1. Lineage (GTDB taxonomy): Bacteria > Chloroflexota > Chloroflexia > Chloroheliales > Chloroheliaceae > 54-19. Next base: position 37,799 of record JBBRSG010000032.1, read on the forward strand.
CCCGCTAATGATTGGCGAGGTGCTATCACCCTCGACCATGACTTATGACCAGGAAGGTAAATTTAAACTCTACAAAAGTCTCCCCAGCCTGATTGATTATGTCTTGATTGACCCCGACCAAATCTATATAGCTTATTATCACAAGCTGGAAGCTAACCACTGGCGGCTACAAACCATCGAAAGCATTGCGGATAACCTTACGCTGCTATCCCTCGATATTACCCTACCTTTGGAAGATATTTATAATGGAAGATATTTATAACAAAATAAAGTTTGACCAGCCCAAAATTCAACTTCTGAAACCGAAGACCGCTAAGAAAAAACGCTCATAGTTACTTAACCAAAAAGCCCGCCCCGATTGTGTCCGATGGGTCAATGATAAACTCGTGTCGCCCGGTGATGGCGGCCTGTCCGCTTACTTCTGGCACAATAGCCTCAAATTTGCCGACTTTGGTAATTTCTGCCACCCGTCCCTCAAAAGTGCTGCCGATGATACTTTCGATGACGATGGATTGGCCTTCGGGCAATTCGCCCCTGGCGTGGTGCAGAGCAAGCCGGGCCGAAACCCCGGTCCCAGTGGGCGAGCGGTCTACCTCGCGGTCAGCAAAAACGCAGATATTGGCGCTATGGTTGGCAGCATCACGGGGCGGGCCGGTCAGAATCGTGCCATACAGAAAGCTTAAATCCGGCTCGGTGGGATGCTCGATGACGTGATTAGCGTTAAAAGCCGACTTTATCGAAGCTCCCAGCTTGACCAGACGGCTGACCGGCTCATCTTCCAGCCGGGCGATACCCAGCCGCTCGATTGGTACAATCGCGTAAAACGCCCCCCCAAAAGCGATGTCCACCTTCACTTTATTGTAGTTGCCAAACAACCGCCCTCTGACCACCACCTCACGAGCATATACAAACGATGGCACATTCAAGAACGAAACCCGCGTCACCCGCCCGGTAGTGGCATCCCAATCGGCGGTAGCTCGCACCAACCCGGCGGGCGTATCCAGATTGACCGAGGTTTTGGGGCCGCGTGGCTCAATCGCTCCGGTTTCGAGCAGTACCGTCACCAGCCCGATAATTCCATGACCGCACATGGTACTGTAGCCCTCGTTGTGGATGAATAACACCCCCAAATCAGCGTCCGGCGTGACCGGCGGGGTGATAATCGCGCCGTACATGTCGAAGTGACCGCGTGGCTCCCACATTAGCGCTCGCCGCACATGGTCGAGATTTTGCTGCATATAGCGACGGCGTTCCAGAATGGTTGCGCCGGGCAGTTCCGGCAGCCCGCCAATAATCACCCGCAATGGTTCGCCCGCCGCGTGCGCGTCAATCGTGCGAATGACCATTGCGCCATCCCGTTGGGTTATATCGCGTTTATTCCAGTCAAACATTTCAGCCATCACAATATAACTATCTCCGCCAGGGTTTTGATTTTTTCTTCAACGCTCATTTTTCACCTCCTTAGCTCATTATACTATAGAAAACCAGGGGCAGTTAAGGGTTATCGGCGGGTATAACGCCGCCCGTTGGAGGTTAAAGCTGTTCCAAATCGCCGCCATATTCGCGCAAGGCCGCCCCAATCACCGATTGAGTTCCCAGAATGAGCAACAATTGAGGGGCGGGCTGCAAGCGCAAGGCCAGTTCTCGCGCCGCCCGAAAGTCGCTGGTCTCATAAATCGCGGTGGCAGGCCAGAACTGGCGGGCATAGTCGGCGGCTTCGGCTGGAAACGCCAGTCGGTTGTTAGCTACTTCGGTGAAAATCACATACTGAGAGTGTCCGCTCAAAGCCTGCAATACCCCGCGCCAGTCCCGGTCAGTTGGCACGCCGATAATGGCCGCGACTGGTGCGTGCCACCGCCCCGCCAGGCTTTGCAGCACCGAGCGAGCCGATTGCCCGTTTACGGCACAATCCGCCACCGTCAGAGGGTTTTGGGCTAGGGTCTGCATCCTACCCGGCCAATGGATGTTGCGCAAAGTTTCGCGCAAGGCGGCTTGTTCCTGACCCGACCATGCCCGGTTGCCGGTTGCGGCCTCGACTGCCTCAAGCGCCACCGCCAGATTTTCGCTTTCGTAGAGGGCCGGGATTGGCAAGGCCAAATCTTCCAGCCGATTAAAGCGGGTCTGTATCCCTAGTCGTAGCCATTCGCCTTCAATCCGAACCTCAAACGGCTGTAGTTGCCGCCCTACTAAAAATAACTGACTGTTCATGTTGGTAGCATGGCTTTCCAGAATGGTCTGGACCTCGAGGGATTGCGGGACGCTCAGGCCCACCCCACCGGGCTTCAAAAGGGCCACTTTATTGCGGGCGATGTCGGCGACGGTTGGGCCAAGTTGGGCGGCGTGTTCCAGCAAAATCGGGCCGAACAAGGCTAGGTGGTTATCCAGGACTACGCAATCGTCGTAGCGCCCGCCCCGTCCGGCCTCGATTATCACAAAATCAGTGTGATTGTCGGCAAAGTACAAGGCTGCCAGCCCCAATATCAGCCCGGCAGGACTAAGATATTGCTGCTCGCGCAACTCAGCCATAATCTGCCGAGCCGGGTCTTCTAGCCGGTTAGCCCCGGCGATAAAGTCGGCCTCGGAGATAGCTCGTCCGCCCAATCGGATGCGCTCCCGAAAGTTCAGCAAATGAGGGCTGGTTACAAGTCCGACCCGATAACCCAAACCTTGTAGCAATTTAGCAGTCAGGAGGGCAATCGAGCCTTTGCCTTTGCTGCCTGTCACCAGAATTGAGCTAAACTTGCGGTCAGGCTGGCCCAACTCATCCAGCAACCGGCGGGCCAGCCAGGGATGGCGGGTCTGGGCATCCGGCCCGGTGAGGTTAGCCGCGACCTGCATATACGAACTGAAGATAAAATCTTCCGCCTGAGCCGCCGTTTGAAAAACCAACCCTGACCTCCCCGTTTTAAATGATGTTTAAGTAGGCTGCAATTATACGCTCTCAGCTAAATGTAGCAATAATTGCTGAGTTATTGTACAATGTACCATATCACAGTTTTTGATAACTGTTCTACAAAGAGAACTCTGCATATTTATAAGCTACAAGCATAAGAGGGGATGATAAGCGATGGCGACCACTGAGAGTAACGGACACGGGCCAAAAACCCGGCTTGACCCCAAAATTTTCGATTTGCCGCTAGAAAAAATGCGTACCGGCTACTATTCTGACAAATATTTTGTCCGCGCCCAGGAGATAATGCTAAAAGACCGGCACCATCCGAGGATCGTGATGCAAGTCTTTCAGAAAAATCAGGCCGTCGTCGGCGGGATTGACGAAGCGATTGCTATTCTGAAACTCTGCGCCGGATATACCGAGGCTTCCGGCAAGTGGGTCGAGGGCTGGGAGCAACTGGAGGTCAAAGCGCTTTACGACGGCGATGAAATCACGCCTTACGAAACCGTAATGACCATCGAAGGGGATTATGCGCTTTTCGCCCATCTCGAAACCGATTATCTGGGGGTAATGGCCCGCCGCACGCGGGTTGCGACCAACACTAAGCGGGTCGTTCAGGCTGCCAACGGCAAAGGTGTAATGTTCTTCCCGGCCCGCTTTGACCATCATCTAGTCCAAACTGGCGACGGTTACGCCGCCTACAAAAGTGGGGCGCTAGGGGTCAGCACCGACGCTCAAGCGGCGTGGTGGGGCGAAAAGGGGCTTGGCACCGTGCCTCATGGCTTGATTGCAGCCTATAACGGCGATACCGTAACCGCAACCCGCAAATTTGCCGAATTTATAGACCCGGCGGTCAATGTCATCAGCCTGGTGGATTTCGAGAATGATTGCGTCCGTACCAGCCTGGAAGTCGCCCGCGCCCTGGGTTCGCGGTTGTGGGGGGTGCGGCTCGATACCTCAAATACAATGGTAGACAAATCGATTCAGCCGATGATGGATCAATTTCAGCCAACCGGGGTTATTCCCGAACTGGTCTGGAACGTGCGGCGGGCGCTGGATGCCGAGGGTTTTCAGGCGGTCAAGATTGTGGTTTCGGGAGGCTTTAATGCCCGCAAAATCGAGCGGTTCGAGCTTCTAAAAGTGCCAGTAGACCTCTATGCCGTCGGGAGTAGCCTGTTTGAAGGCTCTTTCGATTACACCGCCGATATTGTCATGAATAATGGGACAGCTTGCAGCAAAGCCGGGCGTACTTATCACCCCAATTCCCGGCTGGAAAAGGTAGTCTGAGAGCAAAGTACCAATTAGCCGCCCCTTTCACCTTCTAAAGGTCCTATTCTCGAAGTACCGTGCTAGAAAGTACCACTCATCATGGTACTTTTTTGCTCTTGTGCTGTTTGTAATAAAAGGGTACATATATAGTAAGCAAAAAGGGTAACTAATAATTACCCAAACGGTGCAGTATCTGCCTGACGCTTTGCCCAACAACGCTCAACACATCGCTACAGAAACCGTTTCAGTTTCAAATTAACTTTCTTACAACAAGCAGATATTTTGTTTCCGACCTGACCACCCGTAGGCAGGTATTAGTTCGGTGCGGCCTTTTTCAGGTCGCACCGGGCCAGGTCGGATATTCAATCTGAAATCTGAAATCTGAAATCTGAAATCTGAAATCTGAAATCTGAAATCTGAAATCTGAAATCTGAAATCTGAAATTGGTAGTCTACCGGAAATGAGTGGTAGGTTCAATTCTTGATGGGCATCAACTTGTTGGCGATAGATGCCCCAATTTTAGATTTAAGATTTTAGACCTTCGATTTAAGATTTTAGACCTTCGATTTAAAGGAGTTTTGATTATGAAGAGAATTTGGCCGGTAAGTTCTGAACCTGCCAGCCGCAAGCTCACCCAGCCTGGCAAATACTTGCTAGTCGGGCTGGTCGCGGTGGTTTGTGCGAGTCTGGCGGTCACTACGCTGGTGGCGGCGGCTGGACAGAGTCGCCCGGCGGTTACGCTCAACGCTGGCGATAGTATCAAGGTCGGTTGCAAAAACGGCAACATCGTATTGACGGGGGCAGGTAGCCCCAACCTCACCCTGAAATGTCCCGATGCGCCGCCGCCTACTCCCACCCCCGTGCCGACTCCCGGCGCGAACACGGGTATTTGTGGCGAGCCAATGGACGAGTGGCATCCGGCGGTTATCACTCGCGCCGACGGCAGTACCTGTAATGCTGGTCACGAACACGGCGATGCGCCCCCGGCCTGGATTGCGGCAGCCGGCTATTCAGCCAAGTTCGTAGGCGGATTCAACACTTCGCCCCAAGAAAATACCGCTAAACACGCCGCGATGAAGGGTTTTTCGGCCCGCTTTGGTGAGGTGGACATATATTTCCGGCTGCACGCGGCCTCAAATCCGCTTGACCGCTCGGCCCGCTATCATTCCTACGAGGTGTGGACGCGGGACTCTAGTGGAGGAGTTTCGCACTGGCAGCTCTGGTATAACACCGGCGACCCAGTTAAAGACCGCGTGCCGCGCCGTCAGGGAACTGAACCCAGCACCCGTCCGATTATGCTGGTAGTAGACCAAACCTCATTTGACCAGGGTATTCGCTGCGAGCAGTGGTATACCGGCCCTGGCGAACCGGAATGGGCCTGGGATTTCGGCTGGACAATCTGCAACTCGACTACCCTTTTTGTCCCTGGCGAAAACCTGAGCGCCTCGGACCAGCGCACCTGGAAGCTCTCGCCGGATGGTTCGTTGGGCGGCACTCGTCGGCTGGAAGCGGCCTGGTACGCTTTTCGACAACATCCAACCGGCAAATTCTGGGCGACCCAGTTTGGCGAAATTGTCTCCGGGCCAAGCGATGCGCGTTGCACCGCCACTACCACCAAATTCGCGGTAACATACCCGAATATTTGCCTGGAACAATATATTGCTCCGACCATGAAGCAGGTAGCCTTTCCAGGTAATGCCCTTCAAAAGAGCTTCGATACCAGAGGGGTGAAAATTCCTAATTAAGGTCGAAGGTTTAAAATCTAGGGTCTAAAATCTAAAGTCTGAGGGCTAAGGGTTGAGGACTGAGGGCGAAAGTACACAACTTGTACTTTCGCCCCTTTTTATTTAACTTAGGATATTCACTTGCCCAAGACCGGGCCGGAGCAGTCAACCAGAATTGTGCCGGTGGTTCAAGCTCAACCGGGCCTGGCATTACCAGGGCCACAAGTTGAACGAGCAACCAGGGCAGGTGGAAAATGAACTCAAGCCCTTTGTCGAAGCGTTGCTAAAAGAGTATACAGGTTATGGGGTGAGGCGGGTGACGAAGGCTTTGTGGAAAGCTGGTAATAGAAGATTTTCAAAATCTGGCCGAGGTAGAGGCCGGGCTGGAGGATTGGTTAGGTCGGACCTATAATGGTGGGCGGTTGCACTCTAGTTTAGGCTATCAATCGCCGGTAGAATTCGAGCAGCATTGGTTGGCTCAAAAAGCCTAACCAAGTGGTCTGGTAGCTTCGTAGCATTCCAATCGGGCTACCCTCGAAAATACCTAATTCCTGGACAATTTGCGCTTCACTTTTGCGGCTGGTTTCCAAAAGCCTGACCGCTTCTCGCTTAAATTCAGCTGTATAGTTTTTTGTTTTTGAGCCATAGCACTCCTTTTATGCTAACTATACCTTATTCTCGCCTTTATATATCCATGAAAGTGGTACAAGTTCACCCTGCCCCTGAATATGCGTAACCCCCAGCTTATCGGCTACGGCTTTCACGCCCGTTTTAAGTTGCCAGGCTAGTATTTTTCTATCGTAAACCTCAATCAGAGCCTAATTCCTAATGGCTAAATTCAAACGAGCAGAAAGCAAATGCCAAAGCAAAATTGATTTTAGATATTTAATTTTATTATAAAGCTAAACCTAAAACTAAACTATCCATATTGAGGAATGTGCAATACAGCGCCAGTGTATAGCCTGAGTACACTTAGAACCTATCCCAATAGGCAGATATTGAGCTGAAGTTGAACTCGAAAATATGGTAATAACTGAATTTCACCTGAAGCAGCTCTAAGGCAAGATGTTGCTGCTTGAAATGCCCTTACCAAAACTCTGGAGCGACTTTTTGAACCGTTTGATGTTGAGGGTCAAGGGCTTGATAGCCTGGATGCACGAGGTTTATCCGATACTATTCAGCTTTATGTTGCTAATTTGATTCAAGAGCGTATAGTGGGAGACCTGGCTAACTGTCTCGAAAGAAAAATTAAAACTGAGGTTGAGGCCAATAGGTTTAGGACTTTCGCTTAAAGTCCGGGCTTGCCAGTTATGGTAAGCTTAGGGCTATGATAACCAAACAAAAATACATCGAATATTTGATTAGCACCCAGGCTCGATCATCTTTGACTTCATTCAAGACGAGAATGCGGTCTAAAGTGAAAGTCCTAATAGAGTAAGTATTTACGGAAGTCAAAAAAGAGAAGAATAAGGTCAACAAACCAAGTGGCGTTTAAAACCGCAACCACAAATTGGGTAAATTTTTAGCCTACTTTTAGCAATGTGTCGTCAGCGTCACAACCCACATAAAACGATGAAACCTGTTCAAAATGAACGGGTTTTAGCTCAATTCGATTTTCATACCACTTACATTTGACGAATGCAAAAATTAACTCTATAATTGCCTATTATATATTCTCTCCTTTAGAATTAGGGCTTTCGCTTGTTACAAGGTATCAAGCGAGATTGTGGTTTACTGCTCCTATCGGTAAACCCAAAAGCGAAGCTGTACTAATCTGAGGTTTAGTGTTTTAGGTTGTAACTTAATCAGCAAGAACTCTCGTCCCGTTACATTGCTCAAGAGGCTTGTTTGACGTATGAATTAACTGGCCTGCTCGAAACTGGAATTGCTGATTTCAGGAGATAAACTCGATGACAAAGTTTATAATTCGCCGGATTTTGATACTGATTCCAGTACTCGTCGGCATATCTTTTCTGGTATATATGATTATGCTCTTGGCCCCCGGTGGGCCACTAGCCGCTTTCGCCCAGAATCCTCGTATGACCGCCGACCAAAAAGCTAGAATTGCCGAGTCGTGGGGTTTGAATAAAGGCCCAATCGAGCAATACTGGGGCTGGTTTACCTCGATGCTACAGGGTAACTGGGGCTATTCTTTTACCACTCGCCGTCCGGTTCTTGACGAGATTTTAGGCCGAGTGCCAGCTACGCTGCTCCTGATGTTCACTGCCTATATTATTCAGCAGGCGATTGCCCTGCCGTTAGGGATGTGGGCGGCTCTCAAGCGCTACAGCCTCTTTGATAAAGTCGCCACCGCCTTTTCATATATCGGCTTTTCCACTCCGACTTTTTGGCTGGGGCTGCTGTTAATTTATTTCTTTGCCGCCTTTTTGCAATGGTTTCCGAGTGGTGGTATCACCGATGCCCGTGAAGCTACTTTCAATACCGCCGAATACTGGGCTTGGTGGGGTAAGGAGCCGTTAGCGGCCCTCGGCAGTCTGCTGCTGCATTTGACTTTGCCAGTCACGACCCTGGTATTAGTAGGTATCGCCGCCGACAGCCGCTTTATGCGTAGCTCGATGATTGAAACCATTAATCAGGATTATATCCGCACTGCCCGCGCCAAAGGCTTGAGCGAAGGTAAAGTAGTTACTCGCCACGCCCTGCGCCCAGCTATGCTGCCAGTTGTAACTAATATCGCCTTGACCTTGCCAGGGCTAATTAGCGGGGCAATCGTGACCGAAACTATCTTTAGCTGGCCCGGTATGGGCCGCTTGTTCTTCGATGCGGTGGTACGGGCCGATTATCCGTTAATGATTGGAATCGTCTTTATCCTGTCGGCCCTGATTCTAATCTTCAATTTGTTGGCTGATATAAGTTACGCCCTGCTTGACCCTCGAATTCGCTATTAAACTGGAGGTTTAATTATGATTGATAGCACTCAGAAAATCGCGCCTCCGGTTGAAAAAAAGACCATAGCGCGGGAACTCGACAAATCTTTGCCCGACTCCAAGACACGAAGTCAACTGGAAGAATTCTGGCTGCGCTTTCGACGGCACTCGATGGCCGTCTTTGGACTGGGTTTGTTTTCCTTTCTGGTATTAATGGCGATAGTCGGCCCATTTCTTGTTCCAGAACCCAACATCAATACCCAGACGATGCTTGAACTCAAAGACAAGGCTCCCAGTCCGCAACATCCCTTCGGCACTAATAGTAGTGGACAGGATGTCCTGGCCCTGGTGGTACATGGCGCACGGATTTCACTTTTTATGAGTATCCTGGCAATGGCAGTAGCTTGTATTGTGGGGACGCTGGTAGGATTGGTCGCCGGGTACTTTGGCAAGCTGACTGACGCGATTCTAATGCGAATCGTGGATATCTTCCTGTCAGTGCCATTACTGTTCGTCTTACTACTGGCCTCGCGCTTTTTGGTTTCGCCCCCTCCGCCGGGCGGTACTAATGGCAATTCGGTAGAAGGGAGCGAAATTCGTTCTCTGATATTGCTGCCGCTGATTATCGGGCTGCTTTCATGGCCGTCAGTATCGCGGCTGGTACGCAGCGTAACCCTCTCGATTAAAGAGCAAGAATTTATCACCGGGGCGCGGGCGCTGGGTGCAAAAAATACTCGAATTATGTTCCGCCATGTCTTGCCAAACGTAATTAACCCGGTGGTGGTTGCCGCCACCTTGCTGGTGGGCGGTAACATTGTCCTGGAATCCTTCTTGAGCTTTTTGGGCTATGGTATTCAACCGCCTCTCCGCAGTTGGGGGACTAGCCTCGCGGACGCTCAAACTGGCTTCTCTAACGGGAACTGGTGGTGGTCTTTCTTCCCTGGATTATTTATTCTGCTGACAGTGTTGGCGATTAACTTCATCGGCGATGGTCTGCGGGATGCCCTCGACCCGCGCTCCAAACGCTAAAAACCCTAGCCTATTGAGATAGAATTCAAGTTTTGACAGGAGTTTAGGATGGAACTTTTACTCGATGTAAAAAACCTCAAAGTATCGTTCAAGACCGATGGCGGTTTGGTGAAGGCAGTCAATGATGTCTCCTTTCAGCTAAGAGAGGGTGAAACCCTCGGTATCGTAGGTGAGTCTGGTTCGGGCAAAAGCGTTACTTCGCTGGCGATTATGCGGCTATTGCCGATGCCTCCAGCGGTAATTGCCCCCGAAAGTCAGATTATTTTTAAAGGACAAGACCTCTTGAAGCTCAAAGATGAGCAGATGCGGAAGATTCGGGGTAAGGAAATCGCTATGATTTTCCAGGACCCGATGACCTCACTCAACCCGGTGCTGACCATCGGGCGGCAGATTACCGAAAGCGTCAAGCTGCACATGAAAATGAATAGCAAGGCGGCGGACCGACGCGCAATTGAGCTGCTCAAGCTGGTCGGCATTCCCTCGGCGGAAAAACGGCTGGGCGACTATCCCCATCAGTTTTCGGGCGGGATGCGCCAAAGGGTGATGATTGCGATGGCGATTAGCTGCGACCCCAAGTTGCTGATTGCCGACGAGCCGACTACCGCGCTGGATGTGACGATTCAAGCCCAGATTTTGGAATTGCTCAAGCGGTTGCGCCAGGAACTCGGGACGGCAATTATGCTGATTACCCACGACCTGGGAGTTGTAGCCGGAATGTGCGACGATATTCAAGTAATGTATGCCGGACGAATCGTGGAGAAAACCCCCTCCCGACGGCTCTATGCCAATCCTCGGATGCCCTATACTATCGGGTTGCTCAACTCGATTCCGCGCCTGGATGAAGGTCATCAGCACCGGCTGATACCTATTCCTGGCATGCCGCCGGACATGTCAAACCAGCCGCCCGGTTGCCCCTTCGAGCCACGCTGCATCTACCACGAACCGGTTATTTGTCAGTCTAAAGTCCCGGAGTTGCGCGAGGTCGAAGAATATCATTCCGTTGCATGCTTGCTGGAAATCAGCAAAGATACCCCGATTCCAGTTGAGGTAGCCGAGGCGGTTGGGGTCGGCACGTCTAGCACCAGCGAGAAGATTGCCTGAAACTGAAATTTAGCATAAAAGGAGATTGGGTTTGGACACGCAAAGACAAGCAAGAGATCAGGCAGGCATGGGGAACGGTGAGATTTTGATGGAGATAACTGACCTCGAGATGCACTTCCCCATTACCGAGGGCATCATTTTTCAGCGCAAAGTCGGCGCGGTTAAAGCGGTGGACGGGATTAATTTTAACATTAAAAAGGGCGAAACCCTGGGGTTGGTGGGCGAGTCGGGCTGCGGCAAATCCACCACCGGACGGGCTATTTTGCAACTTTATCGCCCGACCGCCGGGTCGGTGAAATTCAAGGGGGTTGAGCTGACCCAGCTTAAGGGCGAGGGAATGCGTAAGATGCGCCGCCAGTTGCAAATCATCTTTCAAGACCCCTACGCCAGCCTTAATCCACGTATGACCGTCGGCAACATTATTGGCGAACCGCTGGAAGTTCACGATTTGGCAAAGGGCAAAGCCAAGCAAGACCGCGTGCGTGATTTGCTGAAAGTAGTCGGTCTCAACCCCAATTATGTCAATCGCTATCCTCACGAGTTTTCGGGCGGACAGCGCCAGCGCATCGGCATTGCTCGCGCTCTGGCGGTTGAGCCAGATTTTATTGTCTGCGACGAACCGATTTCGGCCCTGGACGTGTCCATTCAGGC
>JBBRSG010000033.1:0-49192 GCA_038245615.1 Chloroflexia bacterium
CCCGCTTTGGATTAATGGTCAAGCCGTTTATCATTCCGAGACTTTTAATTCGGTCAACCCGGCCCACCCCCAGGAAATTATTGCCAAGCATGTCGCTACCATCCCAACTGATGTCGAAGCAGCAATCTTAGCCGCCGAACAAGCTTTTCCAGCCTGGTCTGCTACGCCGGTTGCGGAAAGGCTGGAATATATGCACCGGGCGGTAGCTGAGATTCGGCGGCGGCGATATGAATTAGGGGCTTTGATGGTGCTGGAACTCGGCAAGACCTGGGACGAAGCCGATGGCGAGGTAGCCGAAACGATTGACCTTTTTGAGTGGTACGGGCGGCAAATTCTCAAACTCGACCAGGATCAAAAACTAACCGAGGTCGCCGGGGAAGATTTTTCGTTTTTCTATGTCCCGTTGGGCGTGGGCGCGGTGATTACGCCCTTTAACTTCCCCCTGGCCCTGACGGTGGGCATGGCATGGGCGGCCATCGTGACCGGGAATACAATTGTGACCAAACCAACTGATACGGCGGCGACGGCGGTGGCCTGGCTCTTTGAAATCTTTAAAGAAATTGGCTTGCCACCAGGGGTTGCTAACCTTGTCACCGGGCCGGGAATTACTAGCGGTCAGCAATTGGTCGCTCATCCCAAAGTGCGGTTTGTGGCTTTCACCGGCTCTAAAAAAGCCGGAATGAACATTTACGAAACCGGCGCGAAGGTGCAACCAGGCCAAAAGTGGTTTAAGCGGGTGCAATTAGAGCTTGGCGGCAAGAACGCTATCATTGTAGATGAAACCGCTGATTTGGACGCGGCGGCGGACGGCCTCATTGCCAGCGCCTTCGGTTTTCAAGGGCAACGTTGCTCTTCTGCCGAGCGGGCCGTCGTGGTAAATAGCGTTTATGAACCGCTCCTCGAAAAAGTTATCGAGCGGGCTAAAAAGCTCAAAGTCGGCGACCCGGTAGACCAAAGCGTAAATGTAGGCCCGCTGGTGGACGAGATTGCCCAGCAGAAATTTATGAGCTATGTCGAAATCGGTCAGCGCGAAGGCCAGTTGCGGTTGGGCGGTGGTAAGCCCTTTGAGCAAGGCTATTTTGTCGAACCGACTATTTTTGCCGAGGTATCGCCCCAGGCCCGGATTGCTCAGGAAGAAGTTTTTGGCCCGTTTTTAGCTTTTATTCGGGCTACCGATTTTGATGAAGCCCTCCAGATTGCTAACGCCACCGAGTACGGGCTAACTGGCTCGGTCTACAGCCAGGACCGCAGCCGTTTGAGTCGGGCGCGACGCGAGTTTCAGGTTGGCAATTTGTATTTTAACCGCAAATCTACCGGAGCTTTGATGGGGGTCGCCCCTTTCGGCGGCTTTAATATGAGCGGAACTGACACCAAAGCCGGTGGCCCAGATTATCTCCTCTTCTTCCTTCAGGGTAAAACGGTTGGTGAGACGCTTTAGGGCTAAACCTAAGTTAAAAACTTAGCTCACTAAGTAACATAAGTGAGAATGGGACGCGCAACGGCGATAGCTTTTCATAGCGGAGGGTAGAGGTTATGGCGGGGAAAACAGCCAGCGTGGTAATTATCGGGGCGGGGATTGTCGGGGCTTCGATTGCCTACCATCTGGCGGTACGTGGTTGTCAGGTGCTAATGCTGGAAAAAGAGCTAACGCCGGTTACAGGTAGTACCGCCCGCTCGTTTGCCGGGGTGCGCCATCAGTTTTCGACTGAACTCAATATCAAAATGTCGCAGTACAGTATTGAGCGCATCAAGCATTTCCAGGAAGAGGTTGGCGGTCATTCTGCCTTACGCCAAATCGGTTATCTGCTAATGGCTTCCAACCCGCTGGATTGGGAAGCCGTCCAGAGGAACGTAGAACTGCAACGCCGTTTGGGAGTGCCAGTAGAATTACTTGACCCGGCGGCTATCAACCAACTTGTTCCGCCCGCCAATACCGCCGATATTTTAGGAGCATCTTATTGTGCGAACGACGGCTTTTGTGACCCTTACGGGATTGCCACCGGCTATCTCAACCGGGCGCGGGAACGAGGGGTTTGGTTGGAATGCGAAACAGTCGTAACCGGGTTTCAGTTGGAAGCTGGGCGGGTAACGGCACTAGAGACCAACCGGGGTAGGATAAGCTGTGAGGTAGTAGTCAACGCGGCAGGGTGTTGGTCGGGGGTAGTAGGCCAACTGGCAGGGCTAAACATTCCGGTTGAACCCTATCGGCGTTGCATCTACTCGACCGATATTTTCGAGGCTGTACCCCGCGATATTCCCATGACGATTGATTTAGCTACCGGCTTTTTCTTCCGCAAAGAGCAAGATTATCTAATGTTCAGCATCTCGAAACCGGACGAACCAACTGGCTATCACATGGGCGTAGATTGGGATTGGCTGGAAACAGTACTGGAAGTCGGGGTTAAACGCTTGCCGGTGCTGGAACAAGCCAGTTTAGTTCAGTCGCGCTGCTGGGGTGGACTGTACGAAGTTACCCCCGACCACGCGCCGATTTTGGGTCGCCATCCCGACCTGCCGAATTATGTCAGTGCCAGTGGATTTAGCGGACACGGCGTTATGCACTCTCCGGCGACGGGCCTGTTGATTGCCGAGGAAATCCTCGATGGTCGCGCTCATAGCCTCAATATTGACGATTTACGCATTACGCGCTTTCAGGAGGGGTTTACCCCACTTGAGCATAATATTTTCTAAAGGATTAAGGATTTTAATGGATAACGAGGCTCAACTTAACAATTCGGCAAGTTCGCCGCCCTGGTCAAACCAGCTTTTCGCAGTTTTGAAAGCACAAACGATTTCGCTAGTATCTTATGTCCCGGATGCCGGACATCTCAAGCTTATCGAGTTGTGCCAGGCCGACCCCCAAATTAAAACCGTGACGCTTACCAGCGAAGAAGAAGGGGTTGCCCTGGCTGCCGGGGCGTATTTGGGTGGAGTAAAAGCAGTGCTGCTGATGCAATCGAGTGGGGTCGGCAACTGCGTTAATCTGTTTTCGCTCCTAAAGACTTGCCAGTTCCCTTTTCTGACCCTAATTACGATGCGGGGCGAATGGGGCGAATTTAATCCCTGGCAAATGCCGATGGGTCAAAGCACGGCGGCAGTTTTAGCCGCATCGGGCCTGATTGTACTGCCCGTTACCGACGCAGCCAGGGTCGAGGATACGGTTGAGGCCGCCGCGAAAATGGCTTTTAATACCTACTCGGCGGTAGCGGTTCTACTTTCGCAGGAATTGCTCGGTGCTAAGAGTTTTGGAAGGAAGTAAAGAATGTCAGAACCAGGTTTAGCGCGGCGTGAAGTCGTGCAGCAACTACTTGCGAACCGGGCCGATTTGGTGGTGGTGTCAGGGTTAGGCGCACCAAGTTGGGATGTTGCGGCGGCGGGCGGACACTCGCTCGATTTTCCGTTGTGGGGAGCAATGGGCGGGGCCGCGATGGTTGGCCTGGGTTTGGCCCTGGCGCAACCTCATAAGAAAGTGCTGGTAGTGACCGGCGATGGAGAGCAATTGATGGGGTTAGGGTCGCTGGCGACTATTGCGGTGCAAAAACCGCCAAATTTGCGGTTGGTGGTACTCGATAACGAGCGGTACGGCGAAACCGGCCAGCAACTAACCCATACCGCCAGTGGAGTTGACCTGGCAGCAGTAGCACGGGCCTGCGGCTTTCCGCACGCTTGGACGGTTTCGACTGCGGATGAGGTGAAGGTGCTGCGGGACGAGCTTTATTCCCGCGACGAGCTATTTATGGCGGTAGTAAAAATAGCCCTGACTACCGACCCTCTCACCCTACCTCCCAGAGATGGTACTTACCTCAAACACCGTTTCCGGGAAGCTTTACTTGGTTCGCAGGCAGCTTACGAATAGAACTTGGTCGCCTATTAGTAGTTCACAGGCTGTGCCAAAGAGCAAAAGAAGGTTATTTTATCAATTGAGGCATTTGTGCCTGGGTTAGTTTCGGTCTTGAGAGGGCCAGTGTAAATGGTAGTCGAAGGATTTTATTTAGTAGCGAGACATCTTGCACTTCAAGCTAATCGAGTAGACTGAATGTTGCGGGCGGTTGGGCCAGCAGGATGGTCAACTACCTCGAACCGAACCGACGTACCTGCCCGAAGGGTGCGGTAGCCCTCACCTGGTATGGCGGTAAAGTGAAAAAAGACTTCCTCCCTGGTTTCATCCTTGAGAATTACCCCGATACCTTTCTCATAGTCGAACCAGCTAACCCTCCCCTCGGCTACCGGCAGGCTATTTATGCCTAATGGTGGCGCACCCTCGACCCATTCCTGCTGTGGTATCCGAATCTGGCGGACTGAGGGAGTGTCGTAGGCTTCATAGCGGTAATCCGAGCGTGTCTCCATTATCGTCCGCAAATCGTGCCGTAATTCTTCCAAAGTCGGGCGACCTACGAAGAACCAACCGTTGTAAATACGGTAAATTCGCAAATCGGGGTGGATTACAAAGGTGTAAGGTTGCGCTCGATAAGCATACTCGCCCTCGGTCTCATCTAAAATGTTAAGCTGTTTGATGATTGTGCGCTCCTCATCAGCCAGGAAAGGCCACTGCGCTCCTAACCCCGCCCGGAACGCGGCCTGCACCTGGGGCGGGTCAGCGCTTACTGAGACCAACTTGCCATAGTTTACTGCTAGTTCTTGTTGAAATTGTACCAATTGCCGCATTTGTTGTTGGTCACGCGGGCAGAAAAAGCCCCGATAAAAAACTAAAATGAGAGGATAACCGTCGGTGAACCCTAGCTTTTGGTCGAATAGGCCAGGCTGGGTAAGTTGGGAAAGTCGGGTCAACTGGCTGGCTTGATTCGGTAATTCAAAATCGGGGAAAATCTCATTTTCTTTCAGGTTAATCGTCATTTTAAGTCCTCCATCTCTACCATCAGGCTAGAAACTCTTTGCACCTCATATTTAATCGAGTTGAGCGATTTTTGCAACTCTCGAATAGTTAGCACCATGGCTAAGGCTAAGGTCGCGGCCCCTGCCAGAAAAACTACTAGCGCCAGCCAGCCCACCGCGACACTATTAGTCACAGCGGCTATTGCTATCAATAGCATATCCCCAATCAGCACCAGGATAGCACAATAAGTTGCCATCACCGCTCGGTGAGATAGTTGGAGACGCTGCAACAAATCGGGGAGTTGCTGGTCAATCTCTCGAAGCCTTTCCTTTGCCAGGAGGCGGTTAGTGTCCTGACGCAGTAAATCCAGCCGTTCCCGGTTCATAATGCGTATTCGGTCATTTATCGCGGCGGCCCGACTGACCAATCCGCCGACGATAATCGCGCAAGCCGAAATTATCACGGCGGGCGCGAGAATTAGCTGAATAATCCGGGTGACATTCTCAGCACTCTTAAAAAGTTCCTCCAATTTAACCTGCCTACCTTAAAATAAGATTGTCCAAATAGGATTGCTATTATAACTACTCGCTGGTAATTACCCAAATTGGCTTACTCAAGGTTCTTGCGGGCCGCCGCTTTGTCAATCTCCATTTGCAAAAAGAAATTCAAAACTGTCCGTAAGACTACAATCGCGGCTAACAATCCCACATCGCTCCAGGTTGGGGTAACGGCGGTACGCAGAATATCTGCCGCCAGTTCAAATTCCAAAGCCAGCGATAGCCAGCGCCCCAGTTGAAGCCGGATAATTTCTTTTGAGGCTTCCGGCGCTTTTGGCATCACAAAAAGGCGGAAAGCTTTCAAAGTTGCCTGTAGCGCAGCAATCCCGATAATAAGGCCCGCCCCTGCTTCAATCGCAGTCGCCAGATAAAGCGTCGCCTGTTTGATAAAATCTTCCATCTAAAATTACGGCTCCTCGCCCCTCTAAGGTAAAAGCTCGCTTTAGCTCTTGTGTGGATAATAAAGCTAAACTCTTAATAGCATCTTACTAATCTTCCAATTTAGTTAATATTTCGGCCTGTTTCAGTTACTTGAGTAGGGTTTGAATTTTTATAGAAGAAAAAGTTAATATCCGTGAGCGCAATCTTCCCGAATTGGGGCTACGTTTGTACCGTTTATCCTCAGACCCGCAGAAGTGGGAAAGATTTGAAGAGTCGTTGCGTCCGAAAGGGAGCAGCCGCCTCTATGAGGCTTACAGGAAAACGTGGAGCAATTCCCGCCCAAGTGTGGGAAGAAGTGGAAAGCTTTGCCAGAGCCGGAGATATATTTTTATTCTAATCTACTTCTATTCTAATCTAATGGCAGCCGAAAATAATCGGGGGCGGGGCGCAACCGGAGTAGATGCTTTTCTGGCCCAGGCCTATCCCGGAAGCCAACCTAAAGCTTATCTGCAATATCCAGGTCGGGGGCAGGCCGGTGATGATGACCGGGAACGGTACAAATGATGCGTCCGTCCTGGCTCCGGCGGAGGTGGCGATAGCCCTTGCACGCCGTGACGCAAGCCGCCAAAGAATCAGGCCCTACCGCCTCCGAGTTGATTGAAATTTGATTGAAATAAGGTTATAGCTGCCCCGGACTTAGCCCAGTGTTACCTTAAATAGGCCGTAGTGACCCCGCCATCCACCGTAAGTATTCCACCAGTAGTGCGGCTGGCGCGTGGCCCAGCCAGGAAACTGATAGCTTCTGCGATGTTTTCCGGGAAAATATTCACCCCTAACACCGTCCGCTTGCGGTAGAATTCCTCTAGTTCTTCTGGAGGGATGCCATAACTCGCTGCTCGCGCCTTGCGCCACCCCGCATCCCAAATTGAGCTACCTTCCAGCACTCCGTCCGGTAGTACCGAGTTGACCCGGATGCCATACGCCCCGCCTTCTTCTGCCAGACACCGGGCCATGTGTAATTCGGCGGCTTTGGCGGCGCTGTAAACCGCCGCATTCTTGCCCGCCGCCACACTATTTTTACTGGCGACGTAAATCAGGCTGCCTCCCCGCTTCTGAGCTTGCCACACCCGAAAGGCCGCCCGACTGACCAGAAAGTAGCCTTTTGCCAGAATATCAAAGGTGCGATCCCAATCTGCCACAGTGGTCTTTTCGAGCGGGGCGCTGATTGCGATGCCAGCGTTTGAGATTACAATATCTACCCCGCCATAAGCCACTATCACTTCCTCGAAAGCTTGCGCGACTACCGCTTCATTGGTGACATCGCACCGCACCGCCATCCCCCGCCGATAGCCGTGCTTGCTATTCAACTCCTCGACGACCTTTTCCGCCCCTTCCAGGTTGATGTCAAAGATGACCACGTGCGCCCCGTCCTCCGCCAGTCGTCGGGCGGTGGCTCGTCCAATCCCGCTCGCGCCGCCAGTGACGATTGCCACTTTCCCCGCCAACTCGCGGGGAGGCGGTTTGAGCTGCAATTTGTAGATTTCGAGCGGCCAATATTCCACCTCGAAAACTTCTTTAGCGTTCAGGCTCTCGAAGCCGCCCAAAGCGGTGCTGCCGTCAATCACCCGAATAGCCCGATGATATAGCTGGGCGCTGACATCGGCAAGCTGGGCATCCGCTCCGGCGGTAATCATCCCGATGCCCGGAATTAGTACCACCCTCGGATTAGGGTCGAACATCGCTTCCCCCGGTTGGCTATTGGCCTCGAAATACTCTTGGTAGCGTTGAACATAAGCTTCTACTCCTTGCTGAAGCTTATCGAGCAACTTCTCGCTGCCTTCGGCAGGTTGCCAGTCCACAAAGAGAGGCTGGCGCTTGGTATGCACCAGATGGTCGGGACAGGCCGCGCCTTTCTGAGAGAGACTAGCCGCCTGAGTCGAGCCTACGAAATCCATAACCGGCTGACTATCATCACATTGAAGGATGACCGGATTGGACTGACTGAGCAAATGACGCAGATGCGGCAAAAGCTGGACTAATACCTGGCGACGCTCCTCGCTGCCGAGGGCCGGTATATCTGTACCGGGGAAGACCTTGCGGCCCTGGCGATGGCTTTCAATATACTCTTCGGCGGTTTGCAGCACATTGAGGGTTTTGGCGTAGGACGCTTGACTGGAATTAGCCCAGGTAAGGAGGCCGTGTTTTGCCATCACTACCATTTCAGCTTTTGGGTTAGCCCGAACTCCTTCCCCAATCCATTTGGAGAGGGTAAAACCAGGCCGGATGTAATCTACCCACACCATTTGATTGCCCCAGATACTTTCGCATATTTTGCGACCATCGGGGGCGCAGGAAAGGCTGATGATAGCATCGGGATGAGTGTGGTCGGTGTGGACTGCCGGGAAGAAAGCGTGGAGCAAAGTCTCGATGGACTGGCGTGGCCGGCCCAGCGCAAAAGTACAAGCCGCTAGATAATCCAGCATTTCCTCATCGCTCATCTTTTCGCGCTCAAGTAAAGGCAAAATTTCGGACAGCCGTAGCCCGGCGAAACCCTTTTCGGTAACAGTCGCCAGGTCGCTACCACTGGCCTTGACCCATAACACTTCGGTGGGTCGTCCCAGATGGTCTAGCTCCATTCGCTTGACGGCAGTATTACAGCCGTAGATATTGGCAATACTGCGGTCTCGCCCCAAGAGGTTGCTGCGGTAAACCAGCCCATCCAGTTCGGGACGTTGCTCGGCCTCCTGCCCATCCCACAAGCTGGGTGGTATTTTAAGTTCAGATTCAGTTGTCATTTATGCCTCTCAGGTTGTATTTAATATTTTTCAGGATTTTCGCTTGAAGTCGGCTTGATGTCGGGTAGAAGCCCGGAATATTTATATATTTGTAAAGAAGTTACGGCGTAACTTTTTCAAATATATAAAACATGTTTTGGTGTATATCAAAAGTTTCGCCATCCAAGCAAAAATTGACTGAGTGAAAGTCCTGATTTTTAGATATTTTTAGATATTTATTGAAAACCGCCACTGGTGCGGGCGAGGCCGCGTTCCGCTCGGATTGTCTCTTCATAACCGCTGGCCCGATATGCCACCAGAGGGTCAACCGCCACCTCCATCTCGGTGCGTACCTGGGCCAACAAAGGCCGGACATCGGTACGGTAAGCAGCGGTCAGGATACTGTGAGCTTCCAATACTTCCCCGGCAGCCTGGGCTTTAGCTAACTTCGGGCGGTCTACCAGCAAGGCTTTGGCATAAATTTCCTGGCAGTTCATCACCGAGTAGATAATCGCCCCGATTTTACCCTCGATATTGTGACACTGGTCGAGCATATAGGCGATGTTCTGGGCGGTCTGGCTGGCCTTTGGCTCGTGGCTTTGCACGGCCTCGACCAGTTCGTTATAAATCAAAAAGAGCTGGTATGGATTACTACTGCCCACAATCAGGTCATCATCGCCATACTTGCGGTCATTGAAATCGAAGCCGCCTAGCTTGCCTTCGTCCAAAAGATAGGCCACAATCTGCTCGATATTAGTTCCCTGAGCGTGATGTCCCAAATCCACTACTACCTGAGCCTTGTCCCCTAGCTTGAGACACATGGCGTAAGAAGTCCCCCAATCGGGAACATCGGTGGAGTAAAAAGCCGGTTCGTAGAATTTATACTCAAGCAACATCCGGCTTTGGGGCGGCAAGTGCTGATAGACCGTATGAAGGGCTTCCTCCATGTGGTGTTTTCTCCCTCGCAGGCTATCCTGACCGGGATAATTCGTGCCATCGGCGAACCATAGTTTAAGCTGGTCGCTATTAGTCTTGGTCATAATCTCGCAACATTCCAGCATGTGGTCAAGGGCCAATTTGCGAGTAGTCGGGTTGGGATTACTCACCGAACCCAGCCGATAGACCTCTTCTTGAAACACATTGGAATTAATCGCGCCTAATTTGATACCCCGCTCCTGGGCATAATGATACATCGCCCGGTAATCGCCATCTTCGGGTTTATCCCAGGGGATATGTAAAGCTACCGAAGGGGCGACCCCGGTCATCTTATGCACTATAGCCGCATCATCCAGTTTCTGGCGGGTGGTAGTAGCCGCACCGGGATGAGGAAAAGCTTTGAAGCGCGTACCACTATTGGCGAAAGCCCAGCTTGCGGTTTCAATCTTTTGCTGTTTCAGGCTCTCCTTCACAGTATCAATATCCAGCCCTTGCGTGTCCAGCGTTTCAGCCAATAGCTCATAAGCTGGTCGGTGGGTACCTGGTAAACTTGAGTTAAGCATAAGCAAAACCTCCTTCTGGCTTAAAATTTGGTACTCTGGTTTAATCCAGATGAAATATTTCGGTCAGTTCCAAAAACATCTCATCGGGCCGGGCGTTGTTCGGTGACTCAAAAAAAGGGGACATAAACTCTTGCCAGCGGGTATTGACCTCTTTCTCCGCCATCCGGGTTTGGGCGACTTGTAAGCTATCGGGAGTTTCAAAATAGCCGAACAACCAACCATCATCGCGCACGAATAACGAATAATTGTGCCAGCCGGTCTCGCGCAAAGCCGCCAGCATGTCGGGCCAAACCTGCTGGTGCTGATGTTTGTATTCGTCTAATTTATCTGGTTTGACTTTGAGGACAAATCCTACCCGGTTCATTGCCGACTCCTCAATTGATACCGCTCTCGCGGTGGCGCTCAAATCTGAGCGCCACCGCGAGCTATCCGTCAGGATTAGAATTAGAAATTGAAAGTGTCAATGTTGGCGCTGTCAAAGACGGTTGGCTTGCCTAGCAAGATTGTGCCGTCTTTATCTATCGTATACGAGCCAAGCTTACCAGCCTTGAAGGTGTCACCGGGCTTGCCCTGAATCTGACCGGTGGCAATAGCGTTGAGGGTAAAGATTGAAAGGTAGCCCAGGTCAGCCGGATTCCAGAGCGCAAAAGCCGGAGACGCGCCGCTCTTGACGAAATTGCGCATCTGATTGGGAGTGCCGAGACCCGTGACCATCACTTGCCCAATCTTCTTCGCATCGGTAACGGCGCGGGCCGAGGCCGCAATCCCGACGGTGGTAGGCGAAATGATGCCCTTCAAGTCAGGGTAGGTTCGCATCAAACCCTGTGCTTCAGTATAGCTCTTTTCGTCCTGGTCGTCGCCATAAACCGTTGCGACCAGTTGCAGACCGGAGTTCTCCGGTTTTTTCAACTCGTCTTTCATAAACTCGATCCACTGGTTCTGGTTGGGAGCAGTCGAAGTGGCGCTCAGGATGGCGATTTTGCCTTTACCACCAATGAGCTTCGAGACCAGCTGAATCTGGCCGCGCCCAATGTCCTCGGAGTTAGCCTGGTTCACATGTACCGTCCGCCCGCCGGGAGCAATCCCCGAATCCCAGCTTACAACCGGAATATTCTGGCTGATAGCAGTCTTACCAACCGGGACAAGCGCATCGGCATCATTTGCCGAAATCGCCAGACCACTGACTTTTTGGGCAATAAGCGAATTGAGCAACTGAATCTGCTGAGTGGCATCCGCCGTCGCCGACCCCTGGTAGGTCACGGTTACGCCTAGTTCTTTGGCGGCCTCTTGTGCGCCTTTGTTAGCAGTATCGAAATAGGGGTTGCCCAAATTTTTAGGAACCAGAATATAGGTTTTGTTGCCTCCGGCAGCCGCCGCAGTGGTCGCCGCCGCCGCAGTTGTAGCAGCAGCAGTCGTGGAGGCAGCGGCAGCGGTAGTTGCAGCAGTCGTGGCAGCGGCTGTCGTGGCGGCAGCGGTTGTCGCCGCGGCGGTAGTAGCGGCGGCAGTCGTGGCAGCGGCGGTAGTAGCGGCGGCGGTTGTGGCAGCCGCAGTAGTAGCGGCGGCAGTTGTGGCGGGAACGGGGGTCGCGGTGTTATCCCCACAGGCGACCAGAGCTGAGAGCAGCAAGCTCATCAACAATAAAACACTAAGTTTGTTGCGCACAGGTATTATCCTCCTCTGAAAATAGGGGACGGGGGTCAGGAGACGGAGGTCAGGGGTTGGTAAATCCTAAACACCGCTCAATCCTGTCCATCCCAGTTAATCTTTTTGGTTAATCCCAATGAATCTAGTCTTTTTGCGAATGAAAACTACTTGGTTAAAATGAGCGAGCGCGACCAGAAGAAAAAAACTCCAAATCCAACTGCGACCATGAAGGCCGCGCCCGTCCTGAAAACCGTACTTCTGGGCCACCACTGCCAGGCCGAGAGTCGCCCGACCAGGCGAGGTAACAAAATCGAGAGAATAAGCAGTAAGCCGATTACAATATCCTGTACCTGGCCCTGTAAATTGATGAGGCCCATGCCAAAGCGCAAGATACCGACCAGCCCCAGCGCCAGAACTGCGCCGACCATTGTCCCACTGCCCCCAAAGATACTTACTCCCCCCAACACGGTTACGGTAATAACGGTAAGCTCAAGGCCGCTCCCAATATCGGGGCGGGTGCTGCCGAAGCGGGCCGCCAGAATAAACCCGGCTATCGCCGCCATTACACTCGATAAGACATAAATGCTAATTTTGAGCCGGTCCACTGGCACCCCGGAATAGCGACTGGCCGCTTCGTTATTGCCGATAGCGTAAAGATAGCGCCCGAAAGTCGTTTTGTGGAGAACCAGACCAAAGACCAGCGCCAGAGCAGCAAACAACACCAGAGCAAAAGGAATCCCAGTGCTGCCAAGCGTACCCTGTCCAAAAAATGTAAAGGATTCTGGGTAGCCCCGTGCGGCCTTATCTCCCAGGAGGGCGTAGGCCAACCCGCGATAAAAAGATAACGTGCCGAGGGTTACGACCAGCGAAGGCAGCTTTAGCCGAGCTATCAGAAAGCCATTGAGTAGCCCCGCCAGCACACTGACGAACAGCGCCACCGCCACCGCCAACCAGATGTCCCAACCGCCCATAAAAAGCCAGCCCATCAAGGAGGCCGACAGGCCCAGGGTCGAAGCAATCGAGAGGTCAATGTTGCCGGTGATAATGATAAACACCATTGGCAAGACCATAATCCCGATTTCCATAAAATCGGAGGTAGTGCGTAGCAAGTTGCTGCCGTTCAAAAAGAAGGGTGAAAGCTGGGAGTTAACGAAGGTTACAACGATAATAAGGCCTACCAGCAGCCATTCCCACCGGACAAATAGACGGCGAAGCGAGCCTGAGTTTGGTTTCACTATTTATCACCTCCTGGGGTCGGGTCGAATAGCTAACGGTCTTTACGAGACGAGAAACGCTGCAACCGACGCAAGATGGTCGAGTCCACAATCACCGCCAGCAAAATAAGTAGACCCTGGGCCGCCAATTGCCAGAAGGGTGAGATTTGCACCAGGGTGAGCGAATTATTGATGATGCCGAGTAGGAACGCCCCCAAAATCACCCCTAGCACACTACCACTACCGCCAAAAATGTTGACCCCCCCGACCACCGAGGCCGCGACGGTCTGGAGTTCAAAACCCAGGGCGGTATTGGTTTGGGCCGCTTCAAAACGCGAGGCCCATAAGACCCCCGCCAACCCGCAAAGCAGCCCGGAAATCATGTAGACCCGAAAGACGGTTTGCTGAATGCGAATCCCGGCGAAGCGAGCGGCATCCGGGTTGCTGCCTACCGCATAAATATCGCGCCCGCGCCGTGAAAATCTAAGAAAATAGTAAACCGCGATAATCACGAGCAAGGCAAAAAGAATCAGGTTTGGTATTCCAAGCGGAGTGCCTTTGGAAAGCTCAGGAAAGCCCGACGGCATCTCGAAAGCATTAATCCATTTCCCCTGACTGTAGAAAAAAATCAATCCGCGATAGATACTGAGCGTCCCAAGCGTAGCAATGATGGGCGGAACCCCGCCGACGGCAATAATAAGACCATTGATACTACCTAGCACTGCCCCCAACGCCATCCCTAGCGGTAAGGCCAGCAAGGGCGGCAGACCGGGAAAGGCTACCACAAAGTAAGAGACCATCATCGCCGTCAGGCCAATCATTGACCCAACCGACAAATCAATTCCGCGAGTGATAATCACCATTGTCTGGGCCAGAGCGACGATTACGAGAATCGAAATGTTCAGCACAATGTCCTGAAAGTTGTCCAGGCTGAGAAAGTTCGGGTTTCGCAGTGTCACCAGAGTCGCCAGGACTACTATAAAGGCAATAATGCCGACTTCCCGGAATTTGACCAGGGTCTGCCCCAGACCACCTTGCGGACGACGAGCGACTTTAGCTTCGGGTTCTTGTGTAATCATCTGCCTTTCCCAGTAAACTTTCCCAATAAATAATGAGATGACCGACGATTAGGCGGTAGTCGCGGCAGCCATCAGCTTTTCGGGGGTGGCTTCGGCCCGACTAAAATGCCCGGTCAAGCGTCCGCCGCGCATCACCAGAATACGGTCACTCATGCCCAGGACTTCCGGTAATTCTGAGGAAATCATCAGAATTGCCATTCCCTCTGCCGCCAGACTACTCATCAGATGATGGACGGCGGCCTTAGTCCCGACATCAATTCCACGAGTCGGCTCATCCAGAATCAAAACCCGCGGCTTGGTTCCCAGCCACTTGGCTAATACCACCTTTTGCTGATTGCCGCCGGACAGTTGTCCGGCTTTTTGGGCCACCCCCGTCATTTTCACTTCCAGTTGCCGGGAAGCTTCGCTGGCGGTCTGGCGCTCGCCTTTCACATTTAGCCAGCCCAGGGTGGCAAACTTCGCTAAGACCGGCAGGGTAACGTTTTCGGCAATGCTCATCGCTAAAACCAGACCATGTTCCTTGCGGTCTTCCGGCACATAACCAATTCCAAGCGCCAGAGCCGTCTGCGGATTTTTGATCGTGACGACCTTACCATCTAGCTTGATTGTGCCAGTGGTAGCAGGCTCAGTCCCAAAGAGCGCCCTTGCCAGATTAGTGCGACCCGCCCCGATTAGTCCGGCCATACCCACAATCTCGCCCTGACGCAGCTCGAAGGATAGGTCTGAGAAACTGCCTTCCACCCCTAGATGCTCGACTTCTAGCACTACCTTGCCCACCGGGACGGTTTGTTTGGGAAAAAGTTGGTCCAGGCTGCGTCCGACCATCATGCGAATCAATTCTTCGGTGGTTACATCGGCCATTGGACGAGTGTCAATGAAGCTTCCATCCCGTAAGATTGTAACCCGGTCAGCCAGGCTAAATAATTCTTCCAAACGATGGGAAATAAAGACAATCGCCGTGCCAGTCGCCCGCAATTGACGGACAATCGTAAATAATTCATCAACTTCGCCCTGAGTAAGCGAAGAGGTTGGCTCATCCATAATCAGGACTTTGGCGTTAATCGAGAGGGCGCGGGCAATCTCCACGAGTTGTTGTTGGGCTACGCTCAATTCGCGGGCTTTAGTACGCGGGTCGAGGGAGAGGCCCAGGAGTTTTAGCAAAGCTCCGGCCTCCTGGTACATCTGTTTCCAATTTACCCCCCATCTTCCCGCCGGTTGACGACCTACCAAAATATTTTCGGCAATATCCAAATCGGGAAAGAGGCTCGGCTCCTGGTAAATTGCGGCAATTCCCTGGGTTTGGGCCTCACGGGGGCTAGTAAAGTGGGTTGGCTGACCGTCCAGAAATAGCTGACCCCTGTCCGGTTGCTGCACGCCAGTAATAATTTTGATAAGGGTAGATTTGCCAGCGCCATTCTCGCCCAGCAGGGCATGGACTTCTCCCGGAAAAATCTCGAAATTTACATCCTTGAGGGCTTGCACCCCGCCAAACGATTTCGAGACGTGTTGGACTTGAATAACCGCCGGTTTATCAGTCATCATCGAACTCCGTCGGCAACAATGCCGCTAGTCATTACTGGAAAACCTAACATCAAGTTTAGGCCACCTCCACCAAGCGGAGCGGCATAGCAAAAAACGATTTTAAGACCTTACTCAAGCGAGGTAATAGATTAACTTTCGGTGTAACCGAGGCAGTCTAATCACTCAATTTTAAAACTTCTCAAGTTGTTTAGTCGGGCAATGAGCAAGGACGAGTAGAAGCTGCCAGGAATGTGTTATATATAGCATAGCTTTGATTATATGTCAATAGATTTCAAAAAGCCATTTTATACCCAAGAATTATAGATAAATATCTTAATTTCGTAAATAATTCGTAAGTAACAGCCTCGACCAGACCCAATAATGGTCAATAGCCTATTTTTAGGCCAGTTTGAGTAGAGCCAAAAATAGCCTCGGCAGCTTTCTCGGCAACTTTTGAGGTAATATTAGATAACACTAAAAAAGAAGATTGAAAGACATTGGTTTCAAATAAGAAAAATCGAAAGCGGTTGACAATTAACTAAAAGGATGTTACAAACCCTTTATATATTCGGAAAAGTCTATTAGCCGGGTGAGTTTTTACTTGAAATGAGGATTTATGGTTCAAGAAACTAATCTTGTGAACTTGCGAAGTGTGGCGGAACGCCGCCGTCAGTTGCTACAGTTCTTAACCGAGCGAACCCAGGTCACGGTGCGCGAAGTAAGTGAGTTTTTGGGAGTATCGGAAGTAACCGTGCGATTGGACTTTGCGACTTTAGAACGAGATGGTTTGTTGCAACGTATCTGGGGTGGGGCGACCTTGCCCGAAATTGGACACAAAGAAGGTACATTCGCGGCCCGCCTGGAACTCCAAAAGACCGAAAAACAGGCCATTGCTGCGGCAGCCACCGCGATGGTAGCCGATGGCGATACCGTGTTGCTAGATGCCAGCACCACCTGTTTTGCCATCGCCCAGCGCCTTAAAGAGCAAAAGCGTGACTTGTATATTATCACCAACGGCCTCTATACCGCCCTCGAATTGGCTTCCAATCCTAGTTTGACGGTGGTTACGCTGGGTGGAATTGTACGACCCGGCACGGGTTCACTGGTGGGTACTCTGGGCGAGGAGGTATTAAACCGGCTACATGCCTCGAAAGGCTTTTTTTCGGC
The DNA here is from genome assembly GCA_038245615.1 of Chloroflexia bacterium. Lineage (GTDB taxonomy): Bacteria > Chloroflexota > Chloroflexia > Chloroheliales > Chloroheliaceae > 54-19. Next base: position 16,671 of record JBBRSG010000033.1, read on the forward strand.
GATGGGCCTCACGGTTCATCAGGGTTTAAGCGAAAGTAATATTCAGGAAAGCCAGCTTAAAACCCTGATGATAAAGCGGGTCAATCAGGTAATTGCGGTGCTGGATAGCAGCAAGCTAGGGCGTACTTCCTTCACATCGTTTTGCCAGTTTGAACGGATTGACCGTCTGATTACTTCGGGGGAAGCGGCTAAAGAGAGTGCGACCCCTTTTATCGAGAACCAGCTTGAAGTAATAATCGTCTGACAAATTTAGACGTGTTCCAGATAACGGTTACTCATTAGTCGTAGCGTTTCATCACCGGGACTATCCCAAATAGCCTGGTTAAAAATCTCAACTTCGATTGGGCCGTGATACCCCGCTTGCTCGACGGCATAGCGTAGTTTTCGTAATTCTATTACTCCATCTCCCATCATGCCCCTTCCTAGCAACATATCGGGGGTAGGTACTAGCCAATCACAAACGTGAAATCCCAGGATTTTTCCGGCGGCGGCGGCAATCTGATTATAAACTTCAGGGTCCCACCAAACGTGATAGACATCCACGACTATCCCCAAATGACTATGGTCGAGTCGCCGCACAATCTGGTTAGCCTGCCCCAGTGTAACAATCACCGAACGGTCCGCCGCATACATCGGGTGTAAGGCCTCGATAGCAAGCCGCACTTGATGTTCGGCGGCGAAGGGCAATAACTCGCTTATGGCTTCTTCGACGTAAGCCCGCGCCACTTCAAGATTACGACCCGCCCCCGCCGGGCCGCAGACCAGTACCAGCACCTCGGTGCCGAGGGTCGCCGCTTCATAAATCGCCCGGCGATTGTCGTCGAGGTGGGCTTGCCGTTCTTGAGGAGTAGCGCCATCAAACCAACCTCCCCGGCATAAGCTGGAAACCTGCAACCCGGCCTCCCGCACCAAGCGGGCGCTTTCCTGGAGGCCGGTTTGCGCCACTTTATCGCGCCATAAAGCAATATAGGGAATACCAGCCTTGACGCAGCCCGCCACCGCTTCAGCGACATTCCAACGCTGGGTGGTAATCTGGTTGAGGCTGAGGCGACTTAAATCAGCTAGAGGTTGCATAATTTGAGGTTGCATAACTGTTAGCCTCCTGAACTATTCCTGCTAACCCCAGAACGCGAGCCATCCGTTCCGCCGCCATTTCCGGGTCATTAATAAGCCCGGCTCTATCCGCCAGCACCAATAATTCCGCCAAGTGGACAACCGAGCGACCACTTTCCAGACCACCAACCATCCGAAAATGAGACTGGTAGCCATTCAAATAGGCCAAAAAGACGATTCCCGTTTTGTACAAGTAAGTTGGCGACTGAAAAATATGGCGGGAAAGAGCTACGGTTGGTTCGAGAATTTGGTTATAGCGCCCCGTATCGCCCTCGTCCAAAGCGTGCAGCGCCACCGCCGCCGCCGGAGCAATGGCATCCAGAATACCAAGCAAGGCGTGACTGTAGCCCACCTCATCGCCCTGAATCAAGCTCGGATAATTGAAATCATCGCCAGTGTACATCCGCACGCCTGGCGGTAAACGGCGGCGCATCGCAATTTCCCGGCTGGCATCCAGCAGCGAAATTTTGATGCCGTTAATTTTGGCGGGGTGGGCCTGAATTAGCGTCAGGCAGACTTCCATCGCCGCGTCCAGGTCAGAATGTCCCCAATAACCCGCCAGGGCCGGGTCAAACATTACACCGAGCCAGTGCAAAATTACCGGCTGTTGTACCTGACTTAGGATGCGGTCATAGACTTTTAGATAGTCGTCGGGGGATTTGGCACAGGCCGCCAGAGCGCGACTAGCCATCAAGATAATCTGCCCACCCTGATTTTCGACAAAGCTGCACTGTTCTTCGTAAGCCGCTTGCACCTCTGCTAAGGTAACTTGCCACCCAGGTACAAGCTGGTCTGTTCCAGCGCCACAGGCAATTCCCCCCCCGCAGGCGCGAGCTTCCGCCAGCGAGCGCCAGATTAGCTCTTGTGAAGCCGTCCAATCCAGCCCCATCCCGCGCTGGGCGGTATCCATCGCCTCGGCTACCGAAAAGCCCAGCGACCATAAATGCTGGCGGTAAGCCATTGTCGCTTCCCAATCCAATTTGACCGGAGAGCCGGGGCTAGTTTCAGTCAACGGATTGACTACTACGTGGGCCGCCGCGTAAGCTACTCGGCTATGCCAGGGGATTGCTACGGCTCGAAACGGACTTGGCGGGCCGAGGCGGTAGCGCCCAAGCGTGCCATCCGCACGGGGCAAAAGCAGTTCACCCTTCATAATTTTACTCCACTAATGTACACCACTATTAGCAATAGGCTTTCAAGATTTCTGGGCCATCGAAGCCAGTTTTGGGACTGCGAACCAACGCCGCTCCTGCCACGAGCGCAGACCCAATTCCGCCAGTTGCACCCCTCTAGCCCCCGCCATCAAATCCCAGGGGAAGGGTGTATCACAGACCACGTGTTTAAGAAAAAGTTCCCACTGGGTCTTAAAACCATTATCAAACCCGGTGTTATCTGGTACATCCAGCCAGGTTTCTCGAAAATTAATCGGATTTGGTATATCCGGGTTCCAGACCGCCTTTGGGGTATTCACCCGGCTTTGGACTTTGCATTCCCGCAATCCGGCAATCGCGCTACCGTGCGTACCATCTACTTGCAAGTTAAGCAGTTCATCCCGGTAAACCCGCACGCACCACGACGAATTAAACTGGGCGATGATGCCGCCCGCCAGCTCGAAAGTAGCATAAGCCGCATCATCCGAAGTGGCTTGATAAGTTTTCCCTTGCTCATCTACTCGTTCGAGGATATGGGTTGACCCCAGGCACGAAACGCCCTGCACTTCCCCGAACAGATTAGAAAGTACATATTCCCAATGGCACAGCATATCCAGGATAATCCCGCCGCCATCTTCCTTACGGTAATTCCAGGAAGGCCGCTGGGCTACCTGCCAATCGCCCTCAAAAACCCAGTAGCCAAACTCGCCGCGTATCGAGAGAATCCGTCCAAAAAAGCCACTCTCGATTACTCTTTTAAGCTTGAGCAAGCCCGGCAAAAAGAGTTTATCCTGGACTACCCCATTTTTGACCCCGGCTTGCTGGGCCAACTGCGCCAATTCCAGCGCCCCTTTTGCGTCAATTGCCGTTGGCTTTTCACAATAAATATGCTTTCCGGCCTGGATTGCGGCTTTAACGGCGGCGACCCGAAGTGTTGTGGCCTGGGCATCGAAGTAAATCTCATATTCGGGTTTTGCCAGACATTCGGCAAGATTGGTACTCCACTGCGCGATACCCTGAGCCTGGGCCAGTTCCTGCAACTTGGCTTCGTTGCGACCTACTAGCACCAACTCCGGCATGAGAATGTCTCCATCCGGTAGCAACAATCCGCCTTGCTTGCGAATCGCCACCAGGGAACGGACAAGATGCTGATTGGTTCCCATCCGGCCCGTCACCCCGTTCATAATAATTCCGATTGTTCGCGTCGCCATGATTTTTCCCTTTTCAACTTCCGTTGGCGGTCAACAAGCTGGCTATTTCAAAAAGCCACTGGCTTGCAAGGCTTTTTTAGCCGAGCTTTCCCAATCTTTAGCGCCAACCCCGTCCATGCCCTTCAAAAACTCCTGCCAGGTGCCGTCGTTGAGGGGTTTCTGAGCCAACACAAACTGCACCAGGTTCTCGTTGATAAAGCGATTGAGGTCGGCCTAGTTAGCGGCAGGTTTGATTACCAGGGTCGGGGTAGCATCGCCGCAAGCCACCATAAACAGGCTCAATATCAGAGCCAGCACCACCGGTGCAAGTGCTTGTTTTGCCTTAGCCTTATTCAACATCATCGTTGTATCTCCTCCTCGTAATTAGCTACTCCAAAATTAGCTACTCTAAAAATATCTAGCTGAAACCTTTTGTCAAAATTTTTCAAAGCCGGGACTTTTTCGAGCTTGAGCCTGGGTCTAGGCCAAAATCTAGCTAAAGTGGTTCGCCCATCCCTGATAAAAAGGATGGGCTTCATCAAGCGGTAGAGTAACGCTTTGTCTGGTATAGGCCGAATAGTAAATCGCGGTCAGCAGTTCCAGCGAGGCCCGCGCATCTGCCAGCGTGATGGGTAACGGGCTGTTTTCGAGCAAGGCCACCGAAAAACGATAAAACTGACCCTTGCGGCTTTCGGGCAAAGGCTCAAAGTGGGCTAAAGCCGCTTTAATTTGAACCTGAAGTTCGGGGGTCTCGGCTATAAAACTCCAGGGGTCGCCACTGTTGGTGTAAGGCCGGATGTTGCTTTCCGCCACCAGATTGCTAAAGCAAAAACGGTGGCGGGATATTTCGACGCTCGACCCAACTGTCGCCGATAGCGAAGCCAGCGAGCCATCCGCCATTTCTAGCGAAACTGAAGCGCAATCTTCCACCTCTACCGGGTTTACCCGCGTATTCATCCGGGCATATACTTCTTTGGCCGGGCCTAGAATATAGGTCAACATATCTTGAGTGTGCAGCGCGTGACTAGTCAGGGTGCCACCCAACTCGGTTTGCCACTTGCCCCGCCAGGGAACACTATAATATTCGGCCTTTCTGCGCCAGGCGGTTTCAACTGTCGCCAGATAATGTTGACCGGTTAGTCCCTGGTCTTTGAGCAGTTTTAATTTTTGCAATCCATGTCCAAAGCGATATTGAAAGATAGGCATCACCAGTCGCCCGGCCTGGTGCTGGGCTTTTTCCAACTCGTCCACTTCTTTGAGCGAGCCGACCAGCGGCTTTTCGCATATGATATGTTTACCCACCGCCAGCCCTTCCAGAATCTGTTCATAGTGCAAAAAAGGCGGGGTACTCAGGTCAATTACGTCCAGGTCAGGCTGGCGGCATAATTCGCTATATTCGGTATAAACCTGTGGCACTCCAAATTCGTCCGCCACCGCCCGCGCTTTGGCCTCGTCCAGGTCGCAGACTGCCACCACCTCAAAGCGTTCCGCCAGTCCAATATAGGCTGCTACATGGCTGCGCCCGACCCCACAACCTACCACCGCTACTCGTAATCGCCGCATTTCACTCATTCTCACTACCCTTTATACTTTCAAGAAAATTACTCTTTGACTCCCCCAATCAATACCCCTTTGGAAAATGACGCTGAATCCAGGGATAAATTAAGAGCATCGGGAGCATTGTGAGTAAGACCGCCGCCATTTTGAGGGCTTCCTGGGGGGCGGAACTAATCGCGTTAGACTCGACGTATTCGTTCATGTTGGAAGCCAGCAAGATATTACGCAATAGTATCGGCAAAGGCATCAGGGCAAAATTACCGCCCAATAGCTGTCAATCAGGCCCAGGTTCTTGACCAGCAGATAATTCGGCACTAACCCGGCATTAAATAAAAAGGTAATAAAATTAGCACCAAAAAGATGTTCCGGCCCGGTAAATCCTTAAAAGACAGAGCATAGGCCGTCAGGATGGTCAGCACCAAATTGATTGTTACCCCACCAATCGTGATAATCAGGCTGTTACCTAATGCTCGGATAAAACTGTCCTGCCCCAATAACTGTTTGTAAGCCTCAAACGACCAATCGGTTGGGGATAGAAACAGATTGTAACCGCCCGAACCTTTGATTGCTACCCTGCCAGGCAAGGTAGCAATGAAGCAGCTTTAGACATCGTTTTCTAAATGTTGTAGAATGTAAGCCAGCGCGACTTAAATAAACTGTTATTACAGTAAACCTTTTCATAAAATCATAACAACTTCTGGCAGTCTTGTCAATACTTTGTTAGCAAAATCAGGGGAAAATTGTAAAATGCCTCGTAAAAACCTTTTAACTTTGATTAACTTTGATTGTAGCCGCGAAAATCGAAGGAACTGACAACCTTCGGTGGGTCTCTTAAGATAAAATTTAGTAAATGTTTACTATATCGGACGCAGGAAAATCATCCATGAACGCTGTTTCAATATTAGAAGTCGCCAAGAAAGCCGGTGTTTCGATTGCTACCGCCAGTCGGGTCATAAGCAAAGCCAATTACCCGGTAAGTGCCAGCACCCGTCAAAAAGTAATGGAAGCCGCCGCCACGCTTAATTATGCACCTAACGCGCTGGCGCGTGGCATGAAAACACGTCGCAGCAATTTAATCGCCGTCCTGGTCAACGATAACACTGACCCTTACTTTGCCGAAATTATGAGCGGAGTAGAGGAAGTAGCCAACGAGCAGGGCTACCTGACTATTATTTGCAACACTAACCGCGAACCCACGAAGGAGTTACATTATCTTCAAACCCTGCGCGATTACCGGGCCGATGGGCTGATTTTCGCCGGTAGCGGTTTTGGGTTGCCCACTTATTCTCAACGGCTGGAAGAAGTTATTCAGGTTTTGAGGGAACAGGGTACTGCCGTAGTCACGCTTTCTCAACATTCTCTGCAAGTGCCTTCGGTGCAGGCCGATAATTTTGGCGGCGCGTTGCAAATGACCAAACGGCTACTCGAACTGGGCCACCGCCTGATTGCCTTTGTAACTGGTCCAGCCAATTTAGCCGTTGCCAATGTCCGGTTGCAAGGTTATATGATGGCCCTGACTGAAGCGGGCATCATGATTAGTCCTCAATTATTGCTGACCGGCGATTTCACCCTCAAGGGTGGCGAACAGGCGGTACAGGGGCTGAATTATTTGCCATCGCCGGAGCGCCCGACCGCTATTTTCGCTGGTAACGACGAAACTGCTCTAGGCGTGCTGAGTGGTTTACGACGACTGGGCTGGCAAGTCCCCGCCGATGTCTCGGTTTGTGGCTTTGGCGACATTCCATTAGCACAAGTGATGGTGCCTTCCTTAACCACCGTCCATATTGATTTGCGCGACCTGGGCCGAAAAGGAGTCTTTAAGCTACTGAGCCAGCTTGGACACGAAGAAGTCGCTAACCTGGAAGTAATGCCTACTACTGTCATCGAAAGAGAATCTACCACCACTTTCTCGATAGCTTCTTAGCCTTTGAAATTGTTTAGCTGAAAATTTTCAAAGGCTAAAGGCCAGGTAAAAGGAGTTTTTAAAAGTGCCGCCGGAAATTCGGTTTGGAGCGATTGGCCTTAATCACGGTCATATCAATAACCAAGTAAATTTGCTGCTGCGAGCCGGAGCAAAGCTGGTTTCTTTTTTCGGTAAAGAGCCAGAGCTGGCGGCTAAATTTGCCGCCACCTATCCCCAGGCCCGACAGGTACAAGACCCGGCGGAAATTTTGGAAGATAATTCCCTACAAATGTGTTTGGCGAAGGCATTGATATTGAGGATGATATGGGTGTGGTGGTACGCTACCAGAACAACGTTACCATGACCTATCACCTCACGGCCTATTCGCCCTGGGAAGGTTATCATATCGGCTTCAATGGTACAAAGGGGCGACTGGAAATTCATTTGGAAGAAAACTCTTATCGTGAGCCGGGAACTATGGGCAGCCTCGAGGCTTCCGCCAAAGAAATTACCGAAGCGCCCCGGCTGGTGTTACGTCCTTTGTGGGCCAACCTATCGAACTTGAGCCGCCCACTTTCGGGGCGGGGCGGGGCGGCGGCGACACCCGCTTGCTCCACGATGTTTTTGTCGGTGGTGGCCCTGACCCGCTCCACCGAGCCGCCGGACATCGGGACGGGGCAGTGGCAATCCTGACCGGTGTCGCCGCTAACCAGGCTTTTAAAACAGGCCAGCCGGTAAAAATAGTTGAAACTGAGTTTGGTCAGACTCATACTCTCGCTTTAGTTACGCCTAACGCCAAAGTCCTGTAAAGATAATTTTTTCGGGAGTGAAAGCGTTTTACCAGCCAAAGTCCTACGAAACCAAAAAATCCCGCTCTGCTATTGGCAGAGCGGGATTTTTTGAGTTCCTGAGAATTATTTGTTGCGGCGCTGCTTATCGTTGTTCTCGTAGCCGGGGAACATACCGCCGAACATGCTGGCAGGCAGTTTGTAGCCGATAATTTTGAGTTTTTCTTCAAACTTGGGCCGCAGTCCGGTGGGCTTGAGCGCCCCGATAACCTTGTGAGTTTCGGTGTCCTCGCCTTCCTCGACAAACTTGAAGATGTCCTGCAAAATAATATTGGCTTCTTCCATGCCCTGGATTTCAGTCACGTAAGTAATCTTGCGTGAACCATCCCGCAGACGGGTCTGCTGGATAATCAAATCCACCGCCGACGATACTTGCTCGCGGATAACCCGAATCGGCAAATCCATTCCCGCCATCATAGTCATGGTTTCAATCCGGCTCAAGGCATCGCGGGGGGTATTGGCGTGCAAGGTGGTCAACGAACCATCGTGACCGGTGTTCATGGCCTGGAGCATGTCGAGGGTTTCCCCACCACGACACTCGCCGACCACAATCCGTTCCGGGCGCATACGCAAGGAGTTTTTGACCAAATCGCGGATTTCCACCCGGCCTGAGCCATCTACATCGGCGGGCTTAGACTCAAGCGATACCACGTGACGCTGGCTCAATTGAAGTTCGGCGGCATCCTCAATCGTAATAATCCGCTCGTCGTCGGGGATAAAACCCGAAAGAACGTTGAGCAGGGTGGTTTTGCCTGAGCCAGTACCACCCGATACCACGATATTCAAGCGAGCGCGGACGCAGGCTTCCAGAAACTTCATCATATCTTCGGTGGCCGAGCCAAAGCGCACTATGTCCTGCCAGGTCAACGGCTTTTTGGAAAATTTACGAATGGTGATGGTCGGGCCTTTGATTGAACAAGGCGGAATAATCGCATTTACGCGAGAGCCGTCGGGCAGACGGGCATCCACCATAGGCCATTTGCGGTCTACCCGCCGACCTAACGGCGCGATAATCCGATTAATCACCCGCATCACGTGTTCGTCGTTCTCAAAGTTGACTTCGCTCTCGCGCAACTTGCCTTTTTGCTCTACATAGACCTGATTCGGGCCGTTGACCATAATTTCGGTGACGGTATCATCCGAAATCAAGGCTTCCAATGGGCCAAACCCGACCATTTCCGCCAGCACTTCATCAAAGAGCAGCCGTTGTTGGTCTTGCGGCAAGCTGACTTGCAATTGGTCATAAATAGCTTTGAACTTGCTGGCAAGCTCTCGAATTGTCTTGTCGTCGCGGGTCAGAACCGTATTTGGGCCAATGCTGGACTGAATCCGCTGGACAATTTGATTACGGAATTCGCGCAGCCGTCCCCGGTCTACGATTACACCGGGCATTCCCATACCGGGAATAGCGGGCGAAGCTCCCGGCGAAGGGGCCGCCGTCGGCATTACCGGCCTTTCGCCATAGCCGGACATCGGCGGGGGAGCGGATTGGTCATAACTACCGGCGGGCGAGCTTGGCGGCGGGCCATAACCACCATTCGCGGCGGGCGGGGGCGGGGGGGCTGGACTTTCAGTTGGAGCGGGGGGTTGTTGACCGCCACCGCCGACACGTTTTAATAACATAATTTTACAACTCCACGAAATAGGTTGCTACCGCGTTGTCTATCAGTTCGTTACTCAAGGAGGGGGCAACCCCTTGATAGGCCGCGATACCAATTATTTGCTTTAATAAGTCACGGGGTTGGCACGAGCGTAATTCGCGCTTGGCCTTCACATAATGTTCTCGCAAAAGATAAACTGCCCCCTCTTCGTTATAGGGAACACCCAGTACTTCACAGTTCCGCTTCAAAATCTCGCGGTACTCCTCGAAGGTGGGATTGCGTATCTCGATTTTGTTCTGAATCCGGCGCAAGAAAGCTTCGTCCACCAGGTCGCGGGGGGCGAGATTAGTGGAAAAGACAATCAATTCATCAAAAGGAATTTCAATCTTCTTACCCGTCCGCAAAGTCAAAAAGTCCATGCGCTTTTCGAGTGGTACAATCCAGCGATTCAACAAATCGCGGGGACGCATCTGCTGTCGTCCAAAGTCGTCAATCAAAAACATCCCACCGTTAGCCTTGAGCTGGAAGGGTGCTTCGTAGAAATGAGAAATTTCATCATAAATCAAATCCAGGCTGGATAGGCTCAATTCGCCGCCGACGACAATAATCGGACGTTTGCACAGCACCCAGCGCCCATCGTGGCGCTTTTCCAGCGAGTTAGGGTCATAGTTGTAACTGGGGTTATTGCTCGGCACATGGATATTTTGGTCTAGCACCTTGATTATATAGCCGTCCGACTCGATGGCATACGGGATAAAGATATCCCCGCCCAACAAGGTAGCAATATGCTCACTCAAGAGGGTTTTACCGTTTCCCGCCGGGCCATACAAAAACATGGAGCGCCCGGTATTGACGGCTGGGCCGACGGCTTCGATCAAGTCAGGCCCTAACACCATATCTGCCAGAGCCTCTTTTACTTCACGCGGCCCTACCTTTATATCGCCGATAGATTGAACCTTTGCCATCTTACGATAGGCATCCAGCGAAACCGGGGCTGGCCCAACATACGAGCTATGCTGAATAATCTCGCCGATGCGCTCCCGACCTTTGGGGGTCAAAACCCATTGATAGGCCATATCGCCCAGTCCGTCGCTGCCGCCAACTTCCACCAGTTCGGCTTTTCGCAGATTGACCATTACGGCATCAATTACTCCGAAATAAGGCAGTTTGAGAATATCCGATATTTTTTGGGCCGAAACTATAGTGTACTGATAAATTACCTTCATTATCAGGTCGCCGACCATCCGAAAAGGCAATTCCGCCTCGGCTAGCGAAGTCGGTTCGGGTATCAGGCGCTCTACCGTTTTAATTTTGGAGTCGCGTCCTCCGGCATAATCCATCACAGACATAGAAGGTTTTCCTTAACCTGGTCCTTGTATCTAAAATTTTGATACTTCATCCTCTTACGATAGAGGGTCGGTTCTAATGGTACTCCGACGAAGCCATAATCTGATTATAATTATGTCTATTTATACCAGCCCCAGGCTATTTTGTAAATCCCCCTCTTTGTACTAAATTTTAATCTGGTAGGGCTTAGGCTTCATCGAGCCGGAAATAGCCGCTGAACATTCCCAACCGCTTAAATTAGCGGGGTTACGGCTGACTGTAAAACGCTACGACCTTGCGAATTAAATCGGTGGTAGAGTGACCTGGCAGGAAGGGAATTAGCACAATCTGACCGCCATAAGCTCGAACCGTCGGTTCTTCCGGCAGACGTTTCCTCTCAAAACTTTCAGCTTCTGCATCAGAGGTAGAATAATCGCCGCCCTTCACATAAATTTCGGGCTGAAGCTCGGCTAGGATGCTATCGGCGGTCAATTCCTCGAAAATGACCACGTGGTCTACCGGGCGCAGGGCGGTCATCACCTCGGCCCGCGCCGTCTGCTCGACCAACGGACGCTGTGGCCCTTTGAGTTGCCGTACCGACGCATCGCTATTGAGGCCGACCACCAGTACTGCGCCTAAAGCGCGGGCCGCTTCCAGATAGCGCACGTGGCCCAAATGCAGCAAATCAAAACAGCCGTTAGTGAATACCACTTTCTGACCGGCAGCCCGCCATTCGGCCCGATGCCGGATTAATTCGGAGCGACTGAGAATCATAGGCCCAACTTTTCCAGTTCCAATTGCAATGCGTCGAGCTGAATTGTAGCATTGCCCTGCTTACGAATCACCACTCCTGCCGCCGCGTTTGCCAGTTGGGTCGCTTCACGCAGATTCGACCCGGCGATTAAGGCCAGGGTCAAAAGCGAAATTACGGTGTCGCCCGCTCCGGTCACGTCAAAGACCTCGCTGCGGTTAAAGGCCGGGAGATGAAAGATGCTGCCATCGCTATCCAGACCCGACATTCCATCTCCACCTCGCGTGAGAACCACCATTTTTGCGCCTAACTCGACCTGAAGCGAGCGGAGGGCGGTTTCAAAATCAGTATCGTCGGTCAGGTCGCGGCGTAGATAATCCTCGGCCTCGGCTTGATTGCACTTGACCAGACTACAGCCCTTGAATTTGTCCAATCCCCCCTGCGAGTCTACCGTTATCAGCTTCCCGGCGCTGCGGGCGGCCTCTAGCCCGGCCTCAATCAGGCGAGCATTGACCACCCCGGCCTTGTAGTCCGAAAACAAAATCGCGTCCACCTGAGGCGCGACCCGATAAATAAACTCCACCGCCTGCTGCTCGACCTCGCCCCCAATCGGGGTACGGTCCAGCCGATCTATCCTGGCGACCTGCTGCGGGAAAATATGGTCAGCCTGGGCTACGATACGGGTCTTGGTGGTAGTCGGGCGTTGCGGGGCGACTACCAGCCCGGCGGTGTCCACCCCCCGCGCATCCAGCAATTCGCGCAACTCGCGCCCGGCGGCATCGTCCCCGATTACCCCCAGCATGTAGGCTTCGCCGCCCAGCGCACAGATATTGCAAGCCGGGGCAGTCGCCCCGCCCGGCACATTGCGTTGCTCCCGAAATTCCAGCACCGCTACCGGCGCTTCCCGTGAAATCCGGCTGGGCCGCCCAAAAATATATTCATCCAAATAAAGGTCGCCAACTACCAGCACTTTTTTGGACTTGAAAAGCGGCAGAAAGGCCCGCAATGACATAAATTATCTCTTTAATCGAATGACCGCGAAAGCCAACCCAATCGCCCAGAAAATCAGAATACCAATCCCGTTCCCGCTGAATTGCTGGGCAATCCCGCTCAAGGACTGGGTAAAAAGCTGGTCGAGAGACGGGAAATTGCCGGTAGCACTCAAAAATATCCGTGCGCCGATAGTCACGGTGCTGGCGAAAATGCCCAGTAACACCCCCAGCCCGGCGATAAGCTGTAAACCTGGCCCGACCCGACCCTGGGCCGCCCGCGAAATCGCCTCCGCCACCAGCACCCCTAAAAACAATTCAGGCAGCAAATGAATCGTGGCGTGAATCGAGCGGTCAATCAGGGTGGCCCACACCGTCGTACCGTTATCCACCGGGCGCAACATTATACTTTCCGAAAAGTTAGCGCCCGAAACCCGCCCTGCCAAGCGCCGAATATCGCCTTCGAGGGCAAAGCCCCATAAAATGCCTAAAGCCAGGGCCGTTCCGAACCCGGCTAGAATCGCCAGAAGATAATGCTGCGGTAATACTTTCTGGTAAGCCCGGTTTTTGTACCAGTAATTGCGAAAGCCGGTATCGCGGGGCGGAGCTTTGCCACGAGCGGCGGCGACTTCCTGCTCGACTTTCGGGCCGACGGTGCGCTGGGGGTTGGCGGCGCAATCCGGGCACCGGATTCCAACCGCGCCATGCACCATACAGCGCGGACAAATCGGGGTGTTGCAGCGTCCGCAGCGCAACATAGTTTCGGTTTCGGGGTGGCGGGCGCAAAAGACCTTCGGCGGTTCGGTAGCATAATAGGCTACTTTGGCGGCATCGGCCCGCGCCGCTTCCTCTCCCGCCGGAATAACCTCGCCCACGAAGGTCGGTGCGGGCGGTGGGGCGGCAGCCCCATTCAAGCGGGCCATGCAATCGGGGCAACGCGGCCCTTCCCCGGTCAAGGTCATACAAATAGTGCAGATGCGCTTCTGACACCCGCCGCAGGTCAGGCTGGCGATTTCTTCGGGATGGCGCTCACACTTGATAAGTTGGTCGGTAGACACAATCATAACTCCTGAATTACTTAAAACTAGCCATAAATCGGCGCAGTCTGGTGGCGACAACTGCCCCTACAAATTGAGGCAAGGCCAGTTGTCGCCGCCAGCGTCGGGGTTCTTTATAAAGGCGATAGGCCCATTCCAACCCCATTCGGCGGATAACGGGCGGGGCGAGAGCCACTATCCCGGCCTTGTAGTCCAGCACTCCGCCGATGCCAATCGCAACCGCCGCCTGACAGCTTTCCCGGCTGGAAGTGCGCTCGTTATAGCTATCCTTATTGCTCTCTTTATTACGAAATATCCACCAATCTTGTTTCAGCATCCCGTAGGCTACCAGCACCACATCGGCGGCGACTTCCCGTACTCGCCGCGAGGTTTCGGCATCGCCCTCCGGCCCGGCTTCTCCGGCAAACGTCCCGGCAATCCGAATACCTGGATATTGCTGGCGTAATTTTTGGGCCGCTTGCTGGGCCACCTCCGGCCCAGCTCCCAGCAAAAATAGTCGCAAACCACCTTCCAGCCCCGTAATTTCCTGAGCCGAGAGTTGAAAGAGTTTTTCCGCCAGGGCCACCCCGGTTACACGGGCCTGGAAGGGCTGCCGCAAGAGCTTTCCGGCGGCGATAATCCCCACCCCATCGGGCGTGACCATATCGGCGGCGTTAATCAGCTCCAAAAAAGCGGGGTCGCGCCGGGCCGCCATCACATATTCAGGGTTGGCGGTTACGACCTGACGAAGCGGGGTTTGGGGCGTAGCCCGATGCTGACGTACCCATTCCAAAATTTGGTGAGCCGCTTCGTCCAATGTCAAATCGTTCACCTGCACCCCTAGAATATCTATCCGGCGGCGAAGGGAAATAGCCGATATTTGCATTTCGGGAGTACTTGTCTTTTCCACGCTCGAAATTATACCATATCCGTACTTGCGGCTGTTAGCTTTGGGCCTGACCTCAGATTTCATGCCAAAACTACAATAATGATTATAGTTGTTTGTGGCTTTGCAATAGGTAGAATAATTAAAATGATTGAGAGCGGCAGATATGGAATTCTCATAAAAATGAAAATAAAAATATCCCGGAAATGTGGATAACTGCTTGCCAGAACTCTTGAAATATGCTATCATGCCGCCATAAATCCCTACCGAGTTTGTGATGTTAGCGAAGTTTTGTTCCAACAGCTTCGACTTAGGGAGTCAGTTTTCGCGGAAGGTAAGCAGCGGCGCGGTTGGATAAATCGTTTGGCTTAATGCTGAAATCAGAGAATGGACACCCACCTGTACATACAGGTTCAAAACCAAGTCACACACGGCCCGGTGGGGTTTTATCTTGCCCTTTTCCCAACAACCCTTATCTAAAACAGTACCGATTGAACAATAACGATTGAATAATTTGAGCTATGATTTATCTTTTTTACGGTGAAGACCGCTTTTCCCTATTGGAAGAATTGACCCGGCTCAAAGCTGATAGCATTCCGCCCGAAGCAGAAGATTTTAATTTCTGCAAATTGGACGCGCTCAAAAGCGGCTTTACGGTAGATGACCTTTTCAATGCCACCGACGGTTTCCCCTTTCTGAGTGACAAAAGATTAGTCCTGGTTAGTGGCTTGCTGGCAAAGTTGGGTAAAAGTGCTGCCGCCGAAGAAAAAGCCGCCAGCCGCGCCGCCGTAAAAGGTCGCGGAGCATCCACCACCACTCCCACTTCTCCCCGTGAAAGATTCATCGCTTACCTGCCGAATATGCCCGCAACTACGATTCTGGTGCTGGTCGAAGAAAAAGCCGACAAGCGCGAAGTAGTCTATAAGGCCATCGAGAAACACGGCGCAGTCCGGGTCTTTGAAGCCCCCAAAGATTGGGCGCTAGAAAAGTGGATTAGTGACCGAGCCAACAAAGAAAAAATCAAATTGGAGCGCAATGTTCCGGCCCTATTGCGGGAGCGGTTAGGCGGCAACCTCTATCGGATTCACCACGAGCTGCAAAAGCTGGCGGCCTATGCCGGAGAGGGGCAGCCCGTCACCGCCGAAATGGTCGAGAAAATGACGGCTAACGACCAGGAGTCTTTGCCCTGGGCCTTGACTGATGCCCTCTCGCGCTCCGACCTCAAGGGCAGCCTGACCCTGCTCAATCGGATGCGGAACGAAAATACCGAAAGTCAGGCCGGGTTTAATCGCAAAGTGTTTAACATGATTTGCAAGCAGTTCTATGATTTAATTCGTATCCGCGAAATGCAGGCCAACCGCAAGTCGGTCAACGAAATCGCTCAGGCCACTGGTATGAACCCCTATCGGATAGAGAAAACCCTACCACTGACCCGTAATTTTCAGGCCGAGCGGCTTGATCGGCTCTATTCCCGTCTGAACGAACTGGATTACGGCGACAAAACCGGGCGAGCCGACCTCACCGTTCATCTCGATTTGCTGCTCGTCGAAATCTGCGGGTAATAGGGGACGGGAGTCAGGGGTCGGGGGTCAGGGAAGATACCGGGCTAAGACCGGGTTTGCCAAGCAAGGTACGGAGTGAATTAGGTAGGGGCAATCCCTTGTGGTTGCCCTGCCGTCGCCCGACGGCTACCCAACGTACTCTAGCCACCTGTTAGCTCGTTAGCTTATCCGCTTGCTACACGCTAAAGGAATAACGATGGCTAAACGTTCATGATTAGCGGCCTATGGGCCGCAGGGCAACCACAAGGGATTGCCCCTACAAATGCCAGCCTTTTCTATGATGAGCAATATTAAGGGCTGAGGGTTGCGTTCTCCAATAGTAAATCGTAAATTTCCTCGTTTCGGATTTCCCCTGACCCCACTTTGTATTCCTACTCAGTTTGTGGTTAAATATCAGTAGTACCCTTAAACTAGCCTATTTTTTTGAAATTATCATTTTTCTGGCTTTACTCATCTTGATTACCAAGCTTGAAAGAGGCGCGATATGAGCAGCAGTCCAACCCCGATTGTGGAAAAAATTGCCGTAATCGGCTCTGGGACGATGGGAGCGGGAATTGCCCAGGTCTGTTTACAGGCCGGGTTCGCGGTAACTCTGCAAGACATCAAGACCGAGCAAGTCGCCAGCGCCCAACAGCAAATTAGCCGCTTTATCCGGCGGGCCGCCGAAAAAGGCCAGTTTCCAGCCGAAGAAGCCGAGGCCGCCGTCAGCCGTTTGCACGTGACTACCGACCTGACAGAAGCGGCCCAGGGCGCAAGTTGGGTTATTGAGGCTATTTTCGAGAGCATGGAGGCCAAACGCAGCCTCTATAGTCGGCTGAACGAGCTTTGTCCGCCCGAAACCGTCTTCGCCACAAATACCAGTGGCCTCTCGATTACCGAAATTGGGGCTGCCAGTGGACGACCAGCCCAAACCATCGGGCTGCACTTCTTTAATCCGGTGCCGCTCATGAAGCTGGTGGAAGTGGTGCGCGGGGCGGAAACCAGCCCGGAAGTGCTGGCCCGCACCAAAGCTTTGGGCGAAAAGCTGGGCAAAACTTTGGTAGAGTGCAGCGATTCGCCTAACTTTATTGTCAATCGGATTAACCGTCCGGTTGGATTGGAAGCCCAACAATTGCTCCAGGAAGGCGTAACCGCCCAGACGATTGATAAAGCGATGGTATTGGGGGCAAGCTTCAAGATGGGGCCACTCATGACCAACGACCTGAGCGGGATTAATATCGGGCTGGCAGTCACCGAAAATATTTTCCGGGAGACCGGAGACCCGCGCTATCGCCCCGTTCCACTGGTGCGCCGTCTAGTTCGGGCCGGGCATATCGGCAAGCGGGTCGGTAAGGGCTTTTATCTTTATCCTAACGAAGCGGACGGCCCGCAGCCCCGTCAAGGTGATATTACTTTGCCCGCCCAGCCCGCCCCTAAGCGGGTGATAGTCGTTGGCGAAATCTACGAAACCCGACGCTGGCGCGGCAAACTGGCCCAACACGGGTTTGAGGTGGTCGAGCCGGGCGAAGCTGCCCCCATCGTACTTGTACCCGCCGAACCTGATATGGACTACCGCGAGCTTTTCCTGAAAGCGGTGGAGGAAGGGCCAGACGGGGCGGTGTATGCCATGATGAACCCGCTTGCCCCATTGGGCGAACTGGCCTATCAGAGTGGCAAACCCAGCCAGGTGGTCGGGTTGCAGTGTCCTTTGCCTTTTATCCACGACAAGTTTTTTGAGGTCAGTCTGGGGCTGGATACTGCCTCCAAAGCGGCGGGAGTAGTCACCGCAATGCTTGACCGCATGGATTACAAATATACGATTGCCCCCGAAACTCCGGCGGGCATCGTGCGGCGGGTCGTGTGCGCGATGGCGTATGAGGCGGCTTTCGCCCTGCAAGAGGGGTTGGCCTCAGTCGAGGATGTAGACATGGCGATGCGGTTGGGCATGAATTACGGCCTCGGCCCGTTTCAGTATGCTGACCGCATGGGACTAGATGTCGTCCTGGCGACGATGGAATATCTGCAAGCCGAAACCGGCGACCCTCGCTACCGTCCCGCCCCGCTTTTGCGGCAGATGGTACGCTCAGGCCGATTGGGACAGGATGCGGGCCGAGGATTTTACGAGTAACTGATAACTTTCAGCCCTTAGCAAAGGCCTTTAAGGTTGGTTAATATTTATAGAGTGTTATAATTATCCTTAGTGCCGCGAGTTACCAAATTAGTGGCCTAAATATAATCATCTAAATAGGATAATCTAATCAAAAATTATCAGGAATGGGAGTATGAGCGATAATCTTCATAAGCAACAGGACGTTACCGCTCTCAGTCGGTTGGAAATCGTCAATAAAATTCTCAAATTACTAAGTCAGGTTACTTCGATGCGAATTGCGCTGGTAGCTCGCGTTACCGACGATTCGTGGACGGCCTGTGCGGTGTTAGACGAGGCTAATTTTGGCCTTAATCCCGGCGACCAGCTGGAATTACAGACTACTTATTGAAGCCTGGTCAAGGGTGCGGTCGCACCTCTCTTGATTAATCACGCCAGCCAGGATGGACGGGTATGTAATCATCCCGGCTTGCTTAAATATGGAATTGAAAGCTATATCGCCGTCCCGCTTTCGCGGCTGGATGGCAGTTATTTTGGCACATTGTGCGCGCTTGACCCTGCGCCACAGCACCTGGATGAATCAAGCTTTGGTATCTTCGAGCTGATGGCTCAATTAATCGCCTATGAACTGGAAGCTGAAGACGAGCGAATAGACCGTGAAGCTCAGATTGGCGCACTAAACGATATTATTTCGATAGCGGGCCACGATTTGCGCCAGCCGCTCACCTCTTTATTATTGCGCTCTCAAATGATGGCGCGACAGGTGCAGCGCCAAATGCCGGATGCCGGGATTATGGAGGGGCTACAAGAGCAGGTAGCGACGATTCGGCGCACAATTTCGCTAACCGACAAACTTTTAGATATAAGTCGGCTGGAGACCCAGAACTTCACCCTCGATATAGCCGAGCTGGATTTGGTGCAACTGGTGGAGCAGGTAATTACGGATGTAAAAGCTACCTCGCCCAATCACAGTTTTGAGATTCGATTGCCGACCTCGCTAAACATAGAAGGCGATGGTATTCGGCTCAATCAGGTTATTCGTAATCTACTGGATAATGCGGTTAAGTATTCGCCTTATTCCAAAGAGCCGATTAAAGTTGTGCTAAGTACCCTCGGCGACCTTGCTAATCCAATTTTCCAGAATATGGCTTCCACTAGCCCAACCGAAGCCAGCAAAAGACGGCAAGTCGTTTTGCAAATCGCCGATAGCGGTTTAGGGGTAAAAGAGAGTGATTTAGGGCATCTATTCGAGCGTCAGTTTCGCACCCAGGAAGCAAAGGACGCGGCTATTAGCGGGTCAGGGCTGGGATTATATGTCTCCAAACAGATAATAAGCGCTCACGGCGGCGAGATTTGGGCGGAGCGAGTGGAAGGCGGCGGGTTATCCATCACTTTCACTTTACCGGTAGACCCGCTTTAGGAAACAGCTTCTCTCAGAAAGGATAGCATGGGTTCGATAACCGATGTCCCCGGTATAAAGATAGGCCAGGCCCAGGATGAAGATGCCTTGACCGGGGTGACAGTCGTGCTTTGCCCCGAAGGAGCGATAGGCGGGGTGGATGTGCGCGGGGCCGCCCCCGGTACCCACGAAACCGATTTGCTCAACCCGGTCAATCTGGTTCAAAAAGTCCACGCGATTGCTTTATGCGGCGGGAGTGCTTTCGGGCTGGCGGCAGTCGGTGGGGTGGTCAATTACCTGTCCGAGCGCGGTTATGGCTTTGTGACTCCAGCAAGCAAAATCCCGATTGTCCCCGCTGCCGTCATCTACGACCTGACAGTTGGTAACTCCGAAATCCGACCCGACCCCTTGATGGGCTATCTGGCCTGTAGTGTAGCTGGTACAACGGTAATGGAGGGCAATTTTGGAGCAGGAGCGGGCGCATCTATCGGCAAAATTCTGGGCAATAATAGCGCCATGAAAAGCGGGGTTGGCACGGCCTCCGCCAAAATGAAGCTACCTCGGCCCAATGGCCCGCCTTTGGAATATACGGTTGGGGCAATTGTCGTAACCAATGCTTTTGGGGATATTTATTTGGGCGACCAGGTGTTAGCCGGGGCTTGCCGCCATCCCGAAGGCGGTCTCCTGAACACCGTCCGAATGTTGCAAGAAGGCCGCCTGCCAGTCGCGCCGCCTTCCGGGGTCAATACTACCCTGGCGGTCATCGCCACCGACGCGCCTTTGGATAAGAGTGGGGCGACGCGGGTGGCAATGATGGCCCAGGATGGCCTGGGGCGGGCCGTCCGCCCGGCTCATACTATGTTTGATGGCGACGTAATTTTTGCCATCTCAACCGGCGGCTTTCCGTCGTCGCCCGAACCTAACCCGCTGGTTTTAACGATGCTCGGAACTATCGCCGCCGAAATAATAGTTAAGGCGGTACATCGCAGCGTCACCGAAGCCCGCCCCGCCGGAGGCTTGCCTTCGTATCAAAGGATTCATTAGTTCTAAAACTTTCACTGGTAAATCGGGGTAAACCCGGAAACCGAGTTTGGTTATGTTTGGAAAATCATTCCAAGCGAAAGTCCTAAGATTTCAGATTTTAGATTTCAGATTGTTATAAAGAGGCCAATCAGTCATCAGGCCTTTTTCCCGGTGAAAAATCCGGTCAGGTTGTCAAAAAAAGTGTCGGTACTACCCTTACCCTTGAGGATAGTAACGAAGTCTTCCAACACTTGAGCCGAGGCGGTATCGCGCAGCCGGTCAAGCTGGGCGGTCAGGGTTTGTTCCAGTTCGGCGGTCAGCTTTTTGGGATCAAACCCGGCTTCGGCGGGAAAATGGCGCATTTCGCCTACATCTATCAAAATTTCGGGATATTGCTCCCGGAAAAACTCGAAGCGGGCGGCTACCGGATAGACATAGCACTCGCCCACCCGCCGAATAGTCCGGGCTAAACCTGAATGAAAGTCGAGCGGACGACGCTCCTGGGGTTGAATCTGGCCTTGCGGGAAAATCCACAAAGCCCGCCCCGGCCCACCCCGCAATTCCTCCGCAATATACTCTATCGAGCGCATCGCCGAGCGCCCGTTCTGCTGGTCTACCGAAAAAACCCCGGCCCAACTAAAGAAAAAATAGCGGCGCAACTGCTGTATATCCATCATGAGATACGGCTCAAGCCCGTAAAGCTGGCGGGTAACTATATGGGCCAAATAACCGTCCCACCAGGTATTGTGGTTGGCATAGAATATGACCGGGATATTTAGCTGGCTGGGCGGCAGAGGAAGCGGCGCAACCGCCCGAAACCGCACCGCGTGAAAGCTCTTCCAGAGCGAGCGGCGACACAACCCGAAAATTAGCAGTTCGCCAAAAAAATTCTTGCGGGCGGGAATGAAGGGGAGTCGGGGGGTAGTTTTGAGTTTTGAGTTTTGAGTTTTGAGTTTTGAATTAGAGGGGTTAGGGATGAGCATGAGAGATTTTTTGCTCCTTGCAAATCGAAATCTGAAACCTGGATAAATTGCTATATTAAACATTCAGGCGGAAGCCATGGTGGGGTCATTATACACCTGGGTATTTTTGGCAGCAATGCTGCTGGATTGACAAGGCCTTCTGGGGTGATATAGTGACATCTGTAACAAACCTATCTCTGATTTCTGTTATCTGAACCAGCTAAAGCATGAAAATCGCAATTATCGGGGCGGGCATGGGTGGACTGGCGACAGGTATCCGCCTGGCAGTCGCCGGTCACAAGGTGGATATTTACGAGCAGAATGAGCGGGTCGGCGGCAAGCTCAATCTATTGGAGCAAGCTGGTTTTCGCTGGGATACCGGCCCCTCGCTTATCACCATGCCTTTTGTCTACCGTCAGCTTTTCGAGAGCGCCGGGCGTAAGCTGGAAGACTATGTAGATTTAGTTCCGGTTGAGCCAGTCTGCCGCTATTTTTACCCGGATGGTACTCGCTTTGAGGCCAGTGACTCGATTGGACATATGACCGCCGAAATCGAGCGGCTGAACCCGGCGGACGTGCAAGGCTATTTCCGTTTTATGGCCTACAGTCGCAAACTCTACGACCTGACCGCTGAAGCTTTTTTGTTTCAGGGAATTAACTCCGGGCGGGACTTCTTCAAGCTCAAGCCCCAAACCGCTTTCCAGATAGACCCCTTCCGAACCGTTCATCAGGCCGTCAAAAGCTATTTTAAAGACCCTCATCTCGTCCAGCTTTTTGACCGCTACGCCACCTATAATGGCTCTTCGCCCTATCTCGCCCCGGCGACCCTCAATATTATTCCTTATGTCGAGTTGGGAATGGGTGGCTGGTATATCAAGGGCGGATTATATCAATTGGCTTGCGCCTATGCGCGGCTGGCCCAGGAAATAGGGGTGCAAATCCACTGCGGCCCGGAATGGGGGGTTAGCCGTATCCTGACCGAAAACCGCCGCGCCACCGGCCTGCTGCTAACCTCCGACCAAGAAATTCAGGCCGATTTGGTGATAGCCAATAGCGATGTAGCCTACACCAAGCGGGAACTGCTGGAGTCAGGGGTCGAGGGTCGGGGGTCGGGGGTCAGAGAGGGAGACGGGGGTCAGGAGGCGGAGGCCGGAGATTTTCGATCTTCGATTTTCGATTTTCGATTAAAAACCTCAGTCCTCAGTCCTCAGTCCTCAGTCCTCGAACCTAGCTGTAGCGGCTTCGTCTTATTCCTGGGAGTCAATCGGCAGTACGCGCAGTTGGCCCACCATAATATTATGTTCAGTCAAGACTATATGGCTGAGTTTGATACTATTTTCAAGGACAAAAAACCGTCCGCCGACCCCACGATTTATATCTGCTGGACTGGTTGCACCGACCCGACCCATGCTCCACCCGGCAAATCAAATTTGTTTGTGCTGGTCAACGCGCCTTATCTCTCATCCGCTTTCGATTGGCAAGCCCCTGGCGCGGCTCAAACTTACCGCGATTTGGTGATAAAGCGCATGGAAGAGTTTGGGTTGGACGGCCTGTCCCAAAATATCGAAAGCGAAGCGATAATGACCCCGCTTGATTTGGAACGGCGCTATAACGCTGACCGGGGCGCAATCTACGGTACTTCCAGTAATAGCCGATTTAGCGCCTTTTTGCGTCCGCCCAACCGTTCCCGCCGTTACAAAGGGTTGTACTTTGTGGGCGGCAGCACTCATCCCGGTGGCGGAGTGCCGCTCGTCACGCTTTCCGCCAAAATCGTGGCCGACCTGATAGCACGAGATTATAAGGTGTAAATTAAGGACTTTCGCTGGCAAATCGGGGTAAACCCGGAAAAGTAATATTTTCAAATATTACCAAACTCAGTTTTGGGGTTTAGCGCGGTTTCCCTCAAATCAGAAAAACCATTCTGGAGAAAGTCCTAAAATAATAAAGCTAATGTATTCCTCGCCACATTGCCGGGCGAAATTTTGTGGTAAGATAAATTTATCAATCGTAGCACTTGTTTAACATTTGTTGATGTCCCTAAAAATTTTACCCGCTGGATTGCGAGGAATTCGGTATGAGTCGCAAACAAGCCCTGATATTAATTACCTTGCTGCTGGGCGTATTTATGACCGCCCTGGATGCCGGGATTATTTCCCCGGCCCTGGCCCTGATAAAGGCCCGCATGTTCACCCCCGCCGGAGTGCCGGAGCTAATAAGCTGGACTATCACGATTTATGTGCTAGGGGCGGTGGTCAGCGCCCCGTTGATGGCGAAGTTCTCGAATATTTATGGGCGCAAAACGATATTTATGATAGACATCAGCCTGTTTGCCGTTGGCTCGTTTGTCTGCGGGTCGGCGGAATGGCTGGGTGGAGCGAGCCAGGGTTGGTGGATTTTACTGGCAGGTCGCCTGGTTCAAGCAGTCGGGACCGGCGGCATTACCCCGGTAGCCGTCGCTGAAATCGGGCGAACCTTCCCCCCCGAAAAGCGCGGGATGGCCCTCGGTATCTTTGGCGGACTGTTCGGCTTGGCCTCGGTTTTTGGGCCAGCTATCGGCGGAGTCCTGAGCGCCACGGTCGGTTGGAACTGGATTTTCTATCTAAACCTGCCGCTGGCGGTAGCCATCCTCTTTCTGGCCTCGCGTCATCTCGAAAACACCCGCGACGAAGCCGGGTTAGCTTTTGATATGCCGGGCGCGGTGGTACTTTCGGCGGCGCTTATCGGCTTTATGTATGGCCTGACGCAGTTGGGCAAGGACGGCAACGGACAGCGCACTGTAGATTTAACCGGCAGCCTGCTGTCGGTGGCGGTCTGGCCCTATTTGGCTTTTGGCCTTTTATTGCTTGGCCCGTTATGGTGGCTGGAACAGCGGGCCGCTAACCCGATTATTCCGGTACGAATTTTGAACAATCGGCAGCTATTGGTCGGCTATTTTCTTTCGACCATTAGCGGGGCGACCATGGGACTGCTGATTTTTATCCCGCAAGCGGCTCATTATCTTCTGGGGACTGATATTGCCGCATCAGGCGGGCTGGTTGTACCACTCGCCCTGGTGACAGTTTTTGTCACACCCGCCGCCGGGATATTATTGGACAAACGGGGGTCGCGCTTTGTTATCGTGGTCGGTTCGGCAATAGCGGCGCTAGGGGCGGGCCTATACAGCCTGTGGGTAAACGACCTGTTCAGCTTTATAGTTGCATCGCTAATTTTGGGGCTGGGTTTTGGGGCAATTATCGGCTCACCGATTCGCTATATTATCATCAACGAAGTGGCGGAACGGGACCGCGCCCCGGCGATTTCAGCCTCCTCGGTCTTTCAGCAGGGCGGCTTGCTGGTCGGTACCAGCATCGTGGGCGGCATTCTCTCTGCCAGCGCGATTCTCTTGAGCCAGACCCAGGGCCGGGACGAACTGGATTTACCTAATAGTCTGGTCAAACCGGCTATGCAACCTGCCGTCCAACTTGGCTTTGGGGTAATCGCCGTTAGCCTGATAATCTCCACTCTAGTTGCCGCTCTGTTTCTCAAGTCGCGGGCCGCCGAGAAAAAGACCCAGACCGAAAACGCCGCGCCATCGGTAATTGCCGAAACGGAAGCGGTGGCCCAAAGATAGGGTTATTAGAAAATATAGCTTGACAGCCTTCCTGGTCGGACTTATCATGAGAATAAATAAATGTGCGGCAAACTTACCCAAATTATAACCAATATCTTATAATGGATAGCAACTGTAAATTATGAATCGAACCCGGCAAGGAGGCCCAAAACCCATGTTCATGAAAGCACAAAGCGACAAATTCCCCAAAATGGTCAAGCTTACCCAGGAGCTTTAT
This sequence comes from Chloroflexia bacterium, assembly GCA_038245615.1. Lineage (GTDB taxonomy): Bacteria > Chloroflexota > Chloroflexia > Chloroheliales > Chloroheliaceae > 54-19. The sequence continues at coordinate 41,882 of JBBRSG010000033.1, forward strand.
CAAGCTGGCCTGGGAGAAGAAGGTATCGTGGCGACGGTGCAGCGCGAGTTTGAAAAACTCGACTTGGGCGGTAAAATCGGGCCGGGCCGCACCGTGGCCCTGGGCGCAGGCAGCCGAGGGGTAGCCTCAATTGACCTGATTATCAAAACCCTGGTGGCCGAAGTCAAAAAGTTGGGGGGCGTACCATTTGTCTTTCCCGCCATGGGCAGTCATGGGGGCGGGACGGCTGAAGGGCAGCGCGAGGTGCTGGCGACCCTGGGTATTACCGAAGAATATATCGGCTGCCCCATCAAGGCCACCATGGAAGTAGTGGAATTGGGCCATTCCGCCAGTGGTTTGCCGGTCTATCTGGACAAATACGCTTCCGAGGCCGATGCGATTATCGTCACCAACCGGGTCAAGGCCCATACCAATTTCCGAGGGCATATCGAAAGTGGTCTCTTCAAGATGCTGGCAATCGGGACTGGCAAGCATACTCAAGCCCTGGCAATTCACGCACATGGCGTATTCGGGCTGCGGGATTATATGCCGGAAGTGGCCCGCGCCATTCTGGAACGCGCTCCGGTGGTCGCCGGGTTCGCGGTTTTGGAGGATGGCTATCACAATGCCAGCCGGATTATCGGAATTGCCCCCGCCGACTTCGAGCGCACCGAGGAACGGCTTTTGGAGGAATCCAAGCGCACGATGCCCAAGTTGCCGGTTAAAGAGCTGGATTTATTGATTGTGGAGCGCATCGGCAAAAATATCAGTGGCACGGGCATGGATACCAACGTAGTCGGGCGGTGTCGGCTGATAGATTTCGCGGCCTTTCCCGAACCAATCATCAAGTGTATCATCGCGCTTGACCTGACCGATGAAACGCACGGCAACGCCACCGGGATGGGTCTGGCTGACTTGACCACCCGCCGACTAGCCGACAAGATTGACTGGAAAGCGACCTATACCAATTGTATCACCGGGCAAGGGCCGCAACAGGCCGCCTTGCCGGTAGTGTGCGAGAGCGACCAGGAAGCGATTCGGGTGGCCCTCGATTATCTGATTGGCCCGCAGCCGCTGGAACAGGCTCGAATTATCCGCATTAAGGATACGCTATCGCTGGCGGAAATTGAGGTGTCCGAAGGCTTGATGCGGGAATTGACCGGGCGGGATGGCTTCACTTTCCAGGACGAACCCGCCGACATGAGCTTCGACCCGGATGGGATGCTTATTTAGAGTGGTCAGTGGTCAGTGGTCAGAAAAATGCAGGACTGAGTGCTAAGAAAATTCGGGAAAGTACTTGGCAGTTTAACTCAAAACTCAAAACTATTTTATTGACCACTGACCACTATTTGAGGTACTTGTGAGAGTTGGAATAATCGCGGATGATTTAGCGGGCGCGAACAGTGCGGCAGCCCCTTTCCGGCAGCGCAAACTGACGGTCAATTTGCTGTGGAACTGGTTCGAGCGCGAAGATATTGCCTTGTCCCGCGCCGATGTGCTGGCCCTCGACACCGAAACTCGCCACGCCAGCTTGAGCGAAGTCGCCGGGCGGCTTCAGGCCGCCGCCATTCTCCTGAACCGAACCGCCCTGGAACAGGGTGGAGCGCAGGTCGTTTTCAAGTACGTAGATAGCCTCTTGCGCGGGCAAATCGGGGCAGAACTACAGGCATTGTTGGCAGCCTATCCGGGGCGACTGGCGGTAGTTGCGCCATCTTTTCCCGAATACAAACATAGCGTGGATATGGGGCAGCTTTTGGTCAACGGCTATCCGCTGGACGAAACCAGCCTGGGTCTGCCCGACTTGCCGCCCGGCTCGAAAGTCGCCGAAATTATCGGGCAAGGCAGCAACCGGCGGTGCGCTCCGGTTGGGTTGGGATTGGTACGGGGCGGGGCTGCCGCGCTGGAAGCTACCTTCACCGATTTGCGGGCTAACGGGGTGGAAATCGCGGTCTGTGATGCCCTGGAAAGCGGCGACCTGGAAGCTATCGCCCACGTGATTTTACAAAATCCGGCCCGCTATCTGGCGGTTGGCTCGGCGGGGATGGCCGGGGCGTTGGTCAATCATCTGCCGCCGCATGGCGATAATTCCGCCCCGGTCTTGATGGTCAATGGCAGCCTTGACCCTCGCGTCCTGCTGCAAAGCGATTATCTGGCCTATCACGCGCCCCTTCGCAAAGTGGTATTAGACCTGGATTGGGTCTTACACGGCGGCGATGGGGCGCGAATGTCCGAAATAGCGCGTTGTTTGCAAGAGGTTCAGCAGAGTCTAATGGCAAACCTGGATGTAATGCTGATAACTCGTCCGGTGGTAACGCAACCGGGCCGCACCCCGCCTTCGTCCACCCAGATAGCCGAAATCGTGGGCGATACCCTGGGGGAAGTGACCGCCGCCTTGCTCTCGGTGCAAATCAGCCGTAACTTTCCATTTGCCGGGTTGGTGATTGTCGGCGGAAACACGGCCTATCGGGTCTGCCAAAAACTGGAAGCTCAAGCCCTTTCGCCCCACAGCGAGGTAATGCCCGGCATCGCAGCGGCCCGGTTACAGGGCGGGCCGTACCATAATCTGCCGGTAGTGCTGCATCCTGCCAACCTCGGCCCGGACAACGCTTTAGCCGAAAGCGCCCGTTATCTTAAATCCGGCCTGGAATAAAAGTTTTAGGACTTTCGCTGGCAATTCGTTGGTAAACCTAGAATAGCTAGATTAGCTTTAACTCAGAAAATCGTCCCAAGCGAAAGTCCTAAGTTTTTACTCGAACACCCCTTATCAGAATTCCTATAGTCAGCGCATCTCGGCCTTTGGATAAACATTGCCTCAACCCCTGCAACCATAACTAATCCCGCCTGGGTAGTATTATATTACTGACAACGGTACAGGAAAGGCAGGATGGAAGACGGGGAATAGTTATGAGTTATGAGTTTACTAATCGTAAATCATAAATATCTCAGTCCTCAGTCCTCAGTCCTGAATTCCTCCCCTGACCTCTATCCCCCAATAGGCTATACGGGAAACTAAAATTGTGTTAAATTTGTCCTACCTCATTTCTTAATTTTTTGAAATACACCCCGGTTCGGTTTGAGGGTTGGTATGGAAACAAATCGCCGCGATATAAAACCAGAAAATAACCGTTTGTTAGCCGGGATGGTACGAGCTATCTTGCCGCCTCATCCGATTTTACCGCCCGCCGCCAAAACTATGACCGAACAGGCCGTAATAGCAAATGTTGCCGGACAACTGGCGGCGATGCCGACCCATTTGCGCTGGCCTTACCGGGTGGCGCTAGGCGGGTTCAATTGGTTGGCATTGGCCCGCTATGGACGATTATTCGCCAATCTCCCGCCTGACCAGCAGCAACTTTATTTACGGCAATGGGCCGGTAGCTCTATTCGGCTCAAACGCGATTTCGTGCGGCTGATACGCAGTTGCACCTTGTTGCAATATCTGGATCATCCGATAGTGTTAGCCCAGCTGGAAGCTGAACAAAACAGAGGTCAGTATGAAAATCCGGGCGAGCGAAAAAATTACAACTGAAATTCTGGTCATCGGGTCGGGGGCAGGCGGGGCGACAACCGCCGCAACCCTGGCGGAGGCCGGTCACGCGGTGCTTATTCTGGAAGAAGGCCCGGCCTTCGATACCAGCCACTTGGCGACCCATTCGCCTGAAGCTATCGGGCGGCTCTATCGCCACGCCGGGTTATCGCCCCTTTTGGGAAATGCCAATATCGCCTTTGTCGAGGGGCGGTGCGTCGGTGGCAGCACCGAAATCAATAGCGCTTTCTGGCAACGCACCCCGTCCGACGCGCTAGAACGCTGGCGCAAAGTCTATCAGGTCGGCGAACTCTCGCTGGAAAGTTTGCAAGAGATATTTGAAGAAATCGAGCAGGAATTAAATGTAGCCTATCTTGATGCAGCAAACCCGCCGCCCAGTTCGGCCCGGTTGCGGGATGGGGCCGAGCGGTTGGGCTGGCTGGTCAAGGAAATTCCCCGCTCCCAGACTACCAATCTACAGGGCAGTGCCTTTGCGCCGGGAGCAAAACGCTCCATGTCGCGGGCCTATCTACCGAGGGCGATACAGGCCGGGGCGCAGCTTCGGGCGGATTGTCGTGTTACCCGCCTGCACTATCAAGCCGGGCGCATCTCGCACGTCACTGCCCGGCAAAATGGGCCAGACGGCCCGCGCACCCTATACATCGCGGCCCGACAGGTGTTTGTTTGTGCCGGGCCAATCCAGACACCTGCACTGTTGCGGGCCAGTGGCCTTTGTCATAACATCGGCGAAAGCCTGTATATCCACCCAATGCTAAAAGTCGCGGCTCAGTTCGATAGGCCGATGGACAGTCATCGCTCGACTTTGCCAATTTTTCAGGTCAAGGAGTTTTGGCCCGAAATTACGCTGGGCGGGTCGGTTTTCACGCCCGGCTATCTGGCCTTGACGCTGGCAGATAGTGGCCTCAAAGATGCGGTTTTGCCGTCGGATTGGCGCAATATGGCGCTTTATTATGCCGCCTGCCGGGGGACTGGGCGGGGCAGGGTACGGGCTTTGCCCATCACCGGCGAGGCCGTCGCCAGCTATAATCTGTCAAAACAAGACCGGGCCAGCCTGAGTGCGGGTCTGGCGCGGCTGGGCGAAGTCCTTTTTGCGGCGGGAGCGCAAAAGCTCTACCCGGCCTTGCAATTCCCAATCGTGCTGGAAAACGCCGAACAGGGCCGGGCCTTTCTGGACAAGCCGCTGCCCGCCGCCGCCATGAGCCTTTCGACGGTTCACGCTTTCAGCAGTTGTCCGATGGGGCAGAACCAAAAAATTTGCGCTACCGACTCGTTTGGACGGGTCTATGGCTTCGAGAATTTGTTTATCGCCGATGCCAGCCTGATACCGGATGCGCCAGGGGTAAATCCGCAGGGGACGGTAATGGCCCTGGCCCTGCGGAACGCCCGCCACTTTAGCCAAAGTCGTAAGTCAGCCAGCCGAGTCTATTCTCAAGTTTGAACGATACAAGGTTTTGCCAGTGAAGCTTTTTCCTACAACCCAGGCCGAACCATCCACCCTGGCCCGACCCGGCGGGTGGTCAAGGCTCTGGCAAAACCAAACCTTGCAGGCCATTCTAGTTCTCAATATCGTGCTGCTAATCTTCTTCAGCACTCCCCTTCTTACCCCTAACTCAGTTTGGATGCCCGCCGATTTATTACAACGCTACGACGATAAATTGATTGGAGTAGAACCCACTCCCTCCAAGTATAGCCCTTTCGTGGCAGATGGGCTAAAACAATTTTATCCGTACTTTAGTTATAATCTTGAGCGGCTTGCCAAAGGCCAATTCCCGATGTGGAATCCGTATAATTCCAATGGAATGCCTCATTTTGCCAACTTGCAATCGGCGGTTTTATCGCCATTCAACTTGCCGATTTATATTTTTGGCCTAAAAGCTGGGTGGTTAATTTCAAAATATTTGACCTTTTTGGTAATCGGCCTTTTTTGTTACGTCTATTTACGCACTTTGAAAATCTGGCACTGGATTGGCCTCAACAGTGCCATCGGGTACATATTTTCTGGTTACTATCTTATCTGGAAAGACGATGTTCATGATAGTTCAACTCTTTTTTTACCGGCAGGCTTCTTCTTTATTGAACGAGTTTTGCAGGCTGGCAAACCGAGGGGTGTAATCTCGAACTTGACCGGCATGAGCCTGATGTTAGCTTGCACTATTTTTGCCGGACATCCCGAAAGTATTTTTTGGAGTATCTTAATTTGCTGTCTTTATATCTTGTTTCGGGTATGGGGCTGGCCGGGACTTGTAGCTCAAAAGTTACGGATAAGTCTAGGTTTTTTAACTTTTGGGGTGCTAGGAATTGGGCTAAGTGGAATTCAACTTTTGCCTTTTTTAGAATACATGGCTAGATATTGGGCCGATGGGCAACGGCTCGGCAATATTCATTTAGACCCTAATACTCTAGTTTTCAATTTCTTCCCCACCCTTTTTGGTTATGACCAGCAGCCATTCGTAACCGGGCCGGGCTATTGGTTTGAAAACCTGGCCTGCTATACCGGCGTAGCATATGTGTTTTTGAGTATTAGTGGGCTGGTTTTGCTTTTCAGAAACAAATATTTCTGGTTCTTTCTGGGGCTTACCGGCCTTTGTTTCACTTACTGCTACGATTTATTTCCTTTTACTTTGGGCCTCAACCGCCTTCCTTTCCTTCAGCAAGGTGCTGCCGAAAGGGTCGGCTTTGTGGTTAGCTTTGGATTAGTATGCCTCACCGCGCTGACTTTGAACCATATTTACCAAAAAGGTTTCGGTTGGAAAAGCAGCCTGATATTTGCTGGCAGCGCGATGGTTTTTACCGGGCTAACCCTGGGATTAGCTTATCTCAGCTTGCTGGAATTTAAGGTTGATTTGAACGAGCAGAGCTTTAAGAGCTACGTCCCCGGGCAGGTGCTTTATGGAGAAATTTGCTTCGGGATAGCCATAGCCGGAGTAGTATTATTGGGCCGAGCCAGATGGCATAACCTCGGCATGGTGCTTTTAATAGCAGCTTCGTTCGCTCAAAGCGGCTTTTTTCTTAAAGATTTCAATAATACGGTAGACAATCGCTATCTTTACCCCCGTACTGCTGGTATCGAGGCCTTACAGGAAATTGTCGGGTCGGATTACATCGCTTTTTACCGGGATACTTATCTAGCTCCAAATGCTAACCTGATATATGGGCTATCCGATTTAAGATTTCATGATGCCCTATGGATTGGCAACTATAATCGGCTCTTGAAACAATTTTTTGATACAGATGATAATCTACCATTAAATCGCAATCTGAAAAAGCTTTCAGAGCCGGGTCTCAAGTTGACCGGAACAAAATATATCGTGGCAACCGCTCCCCCGGATGCCTTTACTGGAACTTCCGAAGAAATTCCGATGGTGAAAACTCCTTTCCCGCTTATAGGCGAGGTAGTAGCACAAAGCTTTGTCGCCAGTCGGGATAATCTGACAAGTATTCGGCTATTTACGGCGACCTATTTCAAGTATCGGAATAATTCTTGCAGTTTTCAATTCAGCCTGAGCGAAGTAGAAACCGGACAGCTAATCCGTAGCGGACAACGTTTTTGCGCCGATGTGCCAGAATATAATTTTTATGATGTGAACTTTGAGCCAGTCGCCCTATCACAGGGCCGGACTTACCGTTTAACTTTGGAATCCACCGACAGCTATTGGCTACCCGAAACCGACAAATTTAGCTTTATTGCTCTTTTTCGGTCTGATACGGCCTTACCCAATCGCCAGGATTTCAAAAAGCCAGGTAGCGAGTCCACCAATCAGGCGGCCCTGATTATTGAACCATTA